>NZ_DFOE01000029.1:0-96881 GCF_002376635.1 Sphingobacterium sp. UBA3549
CAGTCAAGGGCTTCTTTCGTTTGTCAACATTTCCTCCTTCTCGCAACATTATTATTGGACAATCGTTTGCATTTCATAATCGCTTTTTTACTTCGATTTACTATTGTATTATTGTTAAGTTAATTTAATGCATTATAAATCATACGCATGAAGATATCTTTTTGGCGCGCAAAAGCACAGGTCAGTTTACTAATAGGATTGGCTTCACCTTTTATTTTTCAATCCAATAGGCTTGAAGCCCGAACGAATACAATCCATTATTTGAGTACAGATCGCGCTGATCCTACGGCTAAGATTAGCACCGTTCAAAAAATTAACCCAACGACAGTAGAGATTGTATACGATAATAATCAACGGTTGACTTTAGATTTCTATGGCGATCATATTTTTAGAATGTTCCAAGATATTCATGGGGGTATTATCCGTGATCCTGAAGCAAAACCCGCCGCAAAAATTCTCGTAGAGCAGCCCCGCAAAACTGTCACTGGACTGGAGGTCAAGGATGAAGGAAATAAGGTAAGCATCTCCACCAAAGATATCCTTTTTTCAATGGATAAGCAGACTTCACAGTTTAGTATCCTCAATCGTAAAAACAATAGGGTAGTCGTTGAAAGCTTAAAGCCAATCAATTTTGATCAGCATCAAGTCAGTCTCGAATTGAAAGAACAGGCAGACGAATATTTCTTTGGAGGTGGTGTACAGAATGGACGCTTTTCTCATAAGGGGAACACAATCGCCATTGAAAACCAGAATAGCTGGACAGATGGTGGTGTAGCTTCCCCAACGCCTTTTTACTGGTCTACAAAAGGTTATGGCTTGATGTGGCATACGTTCAAAAAGGGAAATTATACATTTGGAGCCAAAACAAAAGGCACGGTAAAATTAACACATGATACCGACTATTTAGATGTCTTTTTTATGGTGAATGATGGCGCTAAATCTTTGCTGAATGATTTCTATCAATTGACGGGTAAGCCGATCCTTCTACCGAAATTTGGATTATATGAAGGCCATCTTAACGCCTATAATCGCGATTTCTGGAAGGAAGATGAGCAAGGGATTTTATTTGAAGATGGCAAGCGTTATAAAGAAAGCCAAAAGGACAACGGCGGAATCAAAGAATCCCTGAACGGGGAGAAAAACAATTATCAATTTTCAGCACGCGCCGTGATCGACCGCTATAAGGTACATGATATGCCTTTGGGTTGGATCCTTCCGAATGACGGTTATGGTGCTGGTTATGGACAAACGGAAACCTTAGATGGAAATATCGGTAATTTGAAGGAATTTGGCGATTATGCACGTAAAAATGGTGTCGAAATCGGTTTATGGACACAGTCAGATCTCCATCCCAAAGATAGTATAAGTGCATTACTGCAACGGGATATCGTAAAAGAAGTGCGGGATGCGGGTGTCAGGGTTCTAAAAACGGATGTTGCCTGGGTTGGCCCCGGATATTCTTTTGGCCTCAATGGAGTCGCTGACGTCGGGCATACCATGCCTTATTATGGAAACAATGCGCGTCCATTTATTATTTCATTGGATGGCTGGGCAGGCACACAACGCTATGCTACTATCTGGTCGGGTGACCAAACGGGCGGTGTATGGGAGTACATTCGATTCCATATACCTACTTACATCGGGTCTGGGCTTTCAGGCCAGCCTAATATTACCTCCGATATGGACGGAATCTTTGGTGGGAAAAATTTTAAAGTTAATATTCGTGATTTCCAGTGGAAAACCTGGACGCCGATGGAACTGAATATGGATGGTTGGGGTTCAAATGAGAAATACCCACATGCTTTAGGTGAGCCCGCTACGTCGATCAACCGTTTGTATCTCAAATTAAAGTCACAATTGGTTCCCTATAGTTATAGCGTCGCCAGACAAGCTATCGATGGACTGCCCATCATTCGTGCCATATTTTTGGAGCAGGCAAACAGCTTTACGCTCGGCAAAGCTACTCAATATCAATACTTATATGGTCCTAGTTTTCTTGTAGCACCAATTTATCAGGAAACTCATGTTGATGATAACGGAAATGATATCCGCAATGGTATCTACCTGCCAGATGGTGAATGGATAGACTATTTTACCGGTGAGAAGTATGCAGGTGGGCGTATCATCAATAATTTTGACGCTCCCATTTGGAAACTGCCCGTTTTTGTTAAAAATGGTGCTATTATTCCGGTAACCCATCCGAACAATAACGTGCAGGAAATCAAAACAGATCAACGTATCTATGAGGTTTATCCCTACGGAAATTCCAGCTTTGTTGAATATGACGACGACGGAAAGACTGAAGCATATCGTTATGGAAAGGGTGTTCAAACAACACTAACGTCTCACCTTGCAGGCAATAGCGTGTTATTTACAATTGCGCCAACGGAGGGTGAATTTGATGGCTTTGAAATGATGAAGTCTACCGAAATTCGTTTTAACGTCAGTAAAGCACCCAAGGCGTTGAAAGTAAAGATCAATGGAAAAAATATAAAACTCAAAGAAGTAAACAGTTTAGATGTATTTAATTCTTCTGAAAATGTCTATTTCTACGATCCACATCCAAATTTGAACCAGTTTGCAACCCAGGGATCTGAATTCGAGAAAATACCATTGGTTAAAAATCCGATGTTGTTGGTACGACTAGCCAAACAGGATGTCTCATCAACTGCAGTTGAAGTCAAATTGGAAGGCTATACGTATGCACCTGCCGACAGGTATCTAACCCAAACAGGTGCTTTAGAATCGCCTAAGGCTGTAATCACCGATCAGAATACGCAAGCGTATACCTTAAATCCAACTTGGGGAAAGGTTGTGAATGCTGATTATTATGAAATTGAATGCAATGACTTGATCTATTCGACCATCCAGGACACGCAACTGCTTTTTGATGGACTAGCAGCTCAAACGGATTATCAGTTTAAAATCAGGGCAGTCAATAAATCTGGATTTTCAGATTGGAGTACATTTTCGGCAAAAACAAAAGCTAACCCCTTGGAGTTTGCTATTGATGGCATCAAAGCAGAGACGTCTGTTGATAACCAAGGTGGGAACGGTATCCATAAATTGTTCAATTACGATGAGGGAGATATGTGGCATACGAAATGGGGGCAGACAGCAGTTCCTTTTGATATGACCTTAGATTTAAAATCTGTCAATCAATTGGATAAGTTTGAGTATCTTCCAAGGACTGACGGCGGGAATGGTATAATTTTGAAAGGAAAAGTTTTCTATAGCAATGACAAGGTGACCTGGACTGAAGCAGGCAGCTTTGACTGGAAACGTGATGGCGAAATGAAACGTTTTGCGTTTGGATCACATCCGGTCGCACGATTTATCAAACTTTCAATTTCTGAAGCTGTGGGTGGATTTGGTTCTGGCAGAGAATTGTATGTGTTTAAAGTGCCAGGATCATCAAGCTACCTACCGGGTGATATCAATAATGACCGATTGATCGACCACAATGATTTAACATCTTATATTAATTATATGGGCTTGCGCTTTGGAGATGGAGATTTCGAGGGGTATGTTAGCAACGGTGATGTCAATAAAAATAAACTGATTGATGCTTATGATATTTCCAACGTTGCTGTCGTCATCGAAGGGGGGGCAAAGCCTGCCAAAGGGGAGAAAGTCGCTGGTAAACTGAAATTGGTTCCATCAAAAACGAGTTTAAAGTTAGGCGAAATAGTTGAAATCAGTGTACGTGGAGAACAGCTCAACGCAGTCAATGCACTTAGTTTTGCCCTCCCTTATAATCAGGGAGATTTTGAATATGTCGGTATCGAGCCTTTGCATCTAAAAGAGATGAACAATTATACGAACGATCGTCTCCATACCAACGGCAGTAAGGTGTTGTATCCTACTTTTGTAAATCTAGGCAACAAAGAGGTCTTAAATGGATCGGAGGTTTTATTTAAGATTAGATTAAAAGCGAGGCGCAATATCATCTTCAACCTCCAGGCGAAGGATGGTGTTTTGGTGGATAAAAAGCTAAATGCTGTCACTTTCTAAAAGCCAACAAATGAACGAAGCTGGGCGCCTATGAAGCTCCCAGTTTTGTTCATTGCTATCTGCTCCCTGCGTTAGTCCAATACCATACTGATATCCATCAACAGGATTTCGGTATCCGGCGAGGTTACTTTCATGTTGATTTCTGATACATCCCATATTCCAAAACCATCTCTGGTTTCTAATGCCTGCCCTTCAACGCTAACGCTGCCTTTTATCACAAAAATATAGACACCATTACCGGCCTGTTTGACGTGGTATTTTACTTGAACGTCCTGGTCAAAATGGCCCATCGAAAACCAGGCATTCTGATGAATCCATACCCCTTGATCGTCTGGATCTGGCGAGAGAATCTGTTGAAATTTATTCTGTCTTTGCATACCATCCAAGGTAATTTGATCGTATCGCGGACTCACATTCCGTTGATTAGGGTATATCCAAATCTGTAGAAATTTGACTGCCTGATCGGTGTTTTTATTATACTCGCTGTGTATGATGCCAGTGCCTGCACTCATAACCTGAATATCTCCCTTTCGTATAATCGCTTTATTGCCCATGCTGTCCTCATGTTCCAGGTCGCCTTCCAATGGGATGCTGATAATTTCCATATTATCGTGGGGATGTTTACCGAAACCTCTTCCCGCAGCGACTGTATCGTCATTGAGTACCCTCAATACACCAAAATGCATGCGTTCAGGATTGTGATAATTGGCGAAACTAAACGTATGATTGCTTTGTAACCAGCCATGATCCGCATGCCCGCGAGTAGTTGCTTTATGGAGGACACTGTGGTTTTCCAATTTGTCTGATGGATAGTTTGTATCTTCCACATTCAAAGTTTCAAGGGGGCTTATCTCGTCGATATCATTTTTCAAGATATCAGCTGAAGATTCTTTCGATGTAAATATTCCGGAACCTAAAAGTCCCTTTTTTATAAAGTTCTGTTTGTTCATGATCATTTTATTTAGTATCCAAAATTAGCCTTTTAGTAGCCGATCGCCATTGATCTAGTTCAATAAAGAAACATTTTAGCGGTTTCCAGTTGTATCGTTCTCATATTGCGCTGCTCAAAGTTGCATTAACCTGGCAGTAAGTCTGGAAACAGCGTATAAATTTCATTTTTCAAAATCCCGCTGCCGCCACCATAATGGGTAATCAGGCCGATGGAATAAGGGAGTTGCGAAAGATAATCCGTTATTTCTTGTTCTTCCTGCAGCGAGAGCCCCGAGCTTAATAATAATACATCTACAGGATGATTAATTAGCTGCTTTTTACAACTATCCAACTCTTGCAGTAATGTTGCGTTCCACATAGGAGTGCTCTCAATGATTCTTTTTAGCGTAAGCAAAATTTCTTCATTTTTGCCAAATAGGAGAAATGTTAAGGTCTTCATAATGAACAAAAGTAAACATGAACTGATTCATTTCCATTGATGTAGTTTAATAAATACAGCGATATACTCTCTGCATGTTTTCATCATGAAGGGGCGCCGTTGAACGATTTGGATCAATACGCAATATGTCAACAGAAAAAGAAAGGGGTGAAATAAGTACAATCACATAAAATTTCTTACTTTTAGTAATCGGATGTATATAATTTTTTAGCGATTTTAATTATTATTTAGTTTATGATGAAGAGACTTTTACTTGTCGGGCTTTTTGCCGGTGTAACTCATTTTATAGCTTTTTCGCAAACGCACGAACTACGTGTGGGGGTTACTTCTGGGGTATCCAACTTTACGGGAGAAGGGAGTGAGGCCAAGAGCACGTTGATTGGATCCACGCAGCAGGACTTTTATACCAGTAATCCCTATGGAAAAAAATATGGAATAAACATAGGTGGGGCTTTAGACTACCGTTATATTTTTGCCAACAATTTGATATTAGGTCTAGAAGGCGCCTACGAAAGATTGCAGACAAAGATTGATTTGGAGGGAAGCGAATTTATGAATGGAAGCCGTGGTCAAACCCAACTTAATCAACAGTTTATCAATTTTAATCCGTTTGTCGGTTATCGCGTCTTTTTTGAACCCATGACGATGGATATTCAGCTGGGGATGGATATTGCCAAAGTATTGAGCATCAAGGAAAAAGGTAGTATTGAGGATAAACAGGGAAATAAAACAACATTTGATCGTGACAGAGGTAAAGTAATTGATATGGATCTGCGGCCACGTTTACAATTTAACGTAAATTATGACCGCTATACCGTGTTTGCCGGTTATTCATGGGGATTGAAGGATTATACCGGACAGATGCTGGGTAGCGACCTTGGTGCGGCACGACTAAATGTATTCCGATTGGGCCTACAATATCAGTTACTAAGACCGATATTTAAAAATGAATAAAGCTTACTCCCACGTTTGCTTTCGATTATAGGTCATTTTCGTAAATAACAGATCGGGGCGCGAAGATATTAGTTGTATTGTTTGGCAATTTTCTTCTCGGGTTCGATATAAAGCATATATAAGAAAAATAGAAATATATATTCTAAGGGTTTCATTAAAATATAAGTCATATTTGATGCACCGGTTGAATTGATTTTGATGGAGATGTTGAAACCATATTTATCATAGCAATACCGCACAAACCGGTGTATCGAAGGTGATAGATCACTCAAAATTTCTTCAAACGCATTGGCAATCTGAAGCTGTCTATTGACGATAATGGTATTGCCGTGCCTTTTGCCTAATCTCAACGGTTTTACAAGGGCAGGATTACCTTTCGCGGCGACTGTGCATAAATAATGTCCTTTATGATCCAAAATGGGAGGATGCATTTTTTGTGAAAATGCCCAAGTAGTTGTCTCCGTGAAAACTTTCGCCATGGAATCGTGATCCTGCCCCAATAAGATGAGGATGAGGGTCAGTATCAGAAAGACCGGAACAAGTAATACAATAGCCCATAAGGGATAATTCAGCTTGGAAGAAAGTAAGGTATTGATCTTGTTGAGGGTGGGATTGGTGTAAGTTCTGTTCATGGCGTAACCCTTTTCTTCTACGATGACTCTACGGATTAATCCGACACCGATAATTAAGCTGCAAATTGGTGTAAAAATAAAGTATAAAGTTCCTTCATTGCCAACATACATATCCAGTGTGGATGTATCGTGGTGACTGACCTGAATAAGTACAAATACACTCATTACGCTGCCTATCAATAACATCACCAGCATCATAACGAGAGGTATGGGTGGAATTCTTCGCCCTTTTATCCAGATGGTAGCTGCTGAAATATTGAATGCAACGAAATAGATAAACAGCGATAAGATGTGTTTGCCGCCGAAGGGAATATAGCAGTCTCCATCCACAGGGTCCACGGGTTGGTTATATTGGCTCGAATGGAATACAAAACCAATCCCCGCAAGCAGCAGCGCTAAAAGGTAAGCAGTGACAACGGTATATTCAACAAAGGATACATCCCGCTGTTGTTTTTTCACGAGCGCGCGCAGCAGATATAAAATTCCGAAAAGCGTGATTATAATGAAAAGAAGAATTAAAATCATAATAGAATGAGCAGTTATAATGCGAAGAAGAATATAGTCAAATCAGTGTGCTGGATTCAGATTCGACGTGATACACGTATATGCCAGAAATCATCATAAGTGTTGAAAACAGTGTTATTATTGAGCGCAAAATAGCTGGTTTAATCTTTTCCAAATAACCTGTTCCAGAAATTTCTTTTTTTACTGTTTGGAAAGTTTTCGGTCGTTTCAGGCTTCTCCGGCTGCACATGTATCGTATCAGTCTTGACATTTGGCAAAGCCTCATTTTCAGGAAGTCCGCTGCGTTGTGCTATATCCTGAATCTGTTTTAAAGCTGTAGCCTGATATAAGAGTAGACCTGCTTTGTCACAGTTAAACAGGTTGGAGTAACTTTTCGATTCATTCAGGTCAAAAGGTTGTGGTTCTACGACTTCGGTTGCTTCCAAAACGCCGAGATTTCGCTCCTTGGCATATTGCAATGCATCGAGAAAAATTGAAATCCGGTTCTCTGAAAAAAGTGTATCTAATTCAGCCCTGATGGCTGGGTTATGATGATAGTCTATCCATAATTGAGCGGTTTTCTCTGCTGGAATAAAGACACCCGAGCAATAGTTTTCAACAAGCCTATTTTCGATCGTATTGGTTAGGAATTCTGGTTGTATAAATTCTTCCCATCTTTTGTAATAGACAGACAAATGTTCATTTTGGGAGAAGGACAAAGCTCCGCCGCGAACATAAAAGTACTTTTCGAAAAAACCTTGTACCACCGCTATAAAAAAACCGTGGGTCTTGTCAAAATAATCATTTTTTCCGGTTTCACGGCCCGCATTTAAAGTGTCTTGGTACTTGGTTTTATAGAAGTCTTCGAGCTGATGAAATGTGGATATTTCCTCAAGCTTTTCGGGATTTTGGAGTAAATCAAAATACCACGTTTCTATTTGTTTTTCTGAGATCGGGTGGTAACTAATATCATAGCCCATAATGACTTTTTTTAATCTCTTGTATGTTAATTGCTAAGGTATTAAAAATTAACATTTTGTACAATACTTATCGTTCATATCTCTTCTTTTATCATTGAAAAGGGGCAACTGGTTGAAAGTGTATGCGACAGTCAGAGGACTACATATTTTGCCTGTTTCATAATTATTAATTATTTTGGGAACAAACAATATGTATATATGAAGCAGTTACTAGTTATTATTCTTATGTTGTCGAGCATGTTTTTTACGGCTTGTCAATCTCCCAGTCCGGATAAGTTTTTCGGAAAAGTTGTTTTAAATACCAATCTTATTGCGGATTTTGCGCCTGAGCGCTACGGCAAAAGCCTCGAGCAGGAGACTGTGGAATTTGCGGACATGCCTTCCAGTAAGAAAGTGGGCGATGAAGCTCAAAAGTCAGTTGAGATTAAGATTCAGGTTGTCGAAAAGGCTTTAAAGGATATCAAAGAGCTGAATGTTTCCGATGCGGAAGCGAAAGCATTGAAAGAACAGTCTATTGCATTATTCGAGAAAGTCCTGCCCGTTTATAAAAATGAATATACGGCCTATGCAAAGTTATGTGATCGTAAAGGTTCGGCTGAAGAAAAGCAGGCTTTACTCCAAAAGATTGAGAAGAATGACATGCCCGAAATCAATAGTGCTTTCGACAATGTATATACCTTAGGGAAAGCTTACGCAGAAAAGCACAACCTAAACGTGAATTGGGGAAACTAACTGATGAATGAAACACATCTTTACAGAAATAAGCGAAAAACAACACAAATGCTGCTAATTTCAGCAGCATTTTGTTTGCTACTCTTAATCATATTACTTTATAGTATTGGATTGTTTGATGGAGTTTTTAAAGCTAAGCCCACGATCTTTTCTGCAGGAGTATTGTTGGTACTTCTCATCTTGTTGATTGTAAACTTGCTGAGTCTTCGGGATAAATCAGCCCAGATTGTTCTTAGTGAAAAATATTTTTTCGGAAAAACTACGCCATTGGCAAAAGCTTTTGGTCAAGGGAATTGGCAAGATGTAAAGTCTATTGATTTAGAGAAAGTGGGTGGGGATACCATGATCATTGTTACCCTAAAAAATTCAGGTATGTATAAAGATAGACTACCATCACTACTATGGAAGATGGCCTATCAGGAATCTGCTCAGGAATTAAATATCATGTATTCGGCGTCAACCATTGATCTGAAGCCTTCAGAACTGCATCAACTGTTTTTATCTTATTGGGACAAGCAAAAGTAATGGCTCGTTTTTTTTTGTTAATTTTAGCCAAATTACTCCAATGAAACTTAAAATATATACCCTTGCTATCGCTGGACTGGGGCTGATGGCTTCCTGTGGATCAGGAGCTCATAACAGTCAAACTGTTGCTGATACCGCTACGAATGAAAATTTTAAATCGTATGAAGACCGTTTTATTCTGCAGCTTTGGAAAGAAAATCCAGAATGGGCTACCCAAGTTGGTTTTCATCAGTATGATTCTCTATTAACCATACCAGATGCGAATGCCAGAAAGCGACGGCTAGAATTTTCAAAGAACCAGTTGGACAGCCTAAAAAGCTTTGATTTGAGTTCTTTGAATTTATCGCAACAGACAGATTATCATTTGATTAAAAATTATCTTGAATCAAATATTTGGTCGATAGAGCAAGAGCGTGCC
The DNA here is from genome assembly GCF_002376635.1 of Sphingobacterium sp. UBA3549. NCBI lineage: Bacteria > Pseudomonadati > Bacteroidota > Sphingobacteriia > Sphingobacteriales > Sphingobacteriaceae > Sphingobacterium > Sphingobacterium sp. UBA3549. The sequence goes on from NZ_DFOE01000029.1 coordinate 10,150, forward strand.
TATGAATGGAACCCGTCGTCTTACAACGTTGGAGGGACAATCGCTTTTATGCTCGCAGAGCGTTATGCACCGTTATCGACGCGGCTTAAAGCCATTCAACAGCGTTTAATAAAAATTCCGGCCTATTATGAGGCTGCAAAGAAACAGCTTAAAAATCCAGCTCAGGTATTGACCGATTTGGCCATTCAACAGAATTTGGGCGGATTATCTGTTTTTGAAAGCGACTTACTGGATTCACTGAAAAAATCAGATCTATCAATTGCGGAAAAAGAAGCCATTGGGAAGGCATCCCAGCAAGCTGTTGCGGCGATAAACGGGTATGTACAGTTTTTAAAAGTGACGCCTAATCCGTCGCCACGGAGTTTTAGATTGGGAAAAGCGCTTTACGACAAAAAATTCGATTTTGATATACAGTCTGGATCCACTGCCGAACAGGTTTATCAGGCTGCGCTTGCAAGGAAAACTTATTTGCATGGCGAAATGTATAAAATCAGCAAGGAACTTTGGCCAAAGTATTTTGGGAAATCAGCTGTGCCTGCAGATAGTTTGGCTGTCATCCGAAAAATGATCGATACCCTTTCGGTAAATCATGTCAAAGCAGAAGACTTTCAGTCGGCTATCGAAGCGCAGATACCTAAATTGGTCGCTTTTGTCAAACAGAAAGATTTACTATATATCGACGAGAGTAAACCGCTCGTGGTGCGCAAAGAGCCCGCCTATATGGCTGGTGTCGCGGGCGCATCAATCAGTGCGCCGGGGCCATATGATAAAGGAGGTAACACTTATTATAATGTCGGTAGTCTAAGTGGCTGGACGAAAGAGGCTAAGGAGAGTTATCTGAGAGAATATAACCATTACATCCTGCAGATACTCAATATCCACGAAGCTATTCCGGGGCATTACACCCAATTGGTGTATGCCAACCAATCGCCAAGTCTCATCAAGAGTATTTTAGGAAATGGTGCTATGATTGAAGGTTGGGCAGTGTATACCGAGCAGATGATGCTGGAAAACGGTTACGGTGACAATGCGCCCGAAATGTGGTTGATGTGGTATAAATGGCATCTGCGTGCAGTTTGCAATGCCATATTGGACTACAGCGTACATGTGAAGAATATGAGCGAGAAAGACGCTATGCATCTGTTGGTGGATGAAGCCTTCCAACAACAGGCCGAAGCAGCGGGTAAATGGAAACGTGTGTCGGTAAGCAGTGTTCAGCTGACTTCTTATTATACTGGGTATAAAGAAATCTATGAACTTCGAGAGGCTGTTAAGCAAAAAGAAGGGAAACAGTTTAATTTGAAAAAGTTCCATGAGACGTTCCTGAGTTTTGGAAATTCGCCAGTGAAGTATATCCGCGAGATGATGCTAAAATAGCCATCGCGACCAATGACTGAGCCACTCCCCCGGAGTGGCTCAGTTGTTTACAGGCAGGGTGGGTGTGGGTATTTTGGTCTTTCCTTTTCGTTTGTTTTTAACTTTTACTATATTCATGTAACATATCATTGTTTTGGTATACTAACCTACTATTAACAGTTAAAATTAATTATGAATTTATCCATAGAAACCCTTAGTAAGACCTATTCGAATGGGGTCAAAGCGTTAGACAATGTAGACTTGGAAATCAGACCCGGAATGTTTGGTTTGCTGGGCCCGAATGGTGCGGGTAAGTCTTCTTTAATGCGGACGATCGCTACGCTTCAGAAACCCGACAGTGGCCGTATCACTTTCGGCGATATCGATGTGTTGAAAAATCAGCTGGATTTGAGGAAAGTTTTGGGTTACCTGCCTCAGGAATTTGGTGTTTATCCCAACCTCTCCGCTTCCGATCTGCTGCAATACTTTGCGAAACTTAAAGGAATCAAATCCAAAGCGGACCGCAATGCTATTATCAATCGCGTTCTTGAAGTGACCAATCTTTGGGACGTGCGCAATAAAAGTGTAAGCGGTTACTCGGGGGGCATGAAACAACGTTTTGGTATTGCACAGTTGTTGCTGAATGATCCAAAATTAATTATCGTTGATGAGCCAACCGCGGGACTTGACCCAGCGGAAAGACATCGCTTTTTGAATGTCCTACGGGAAATAGGTACAGATCATACGGTTATTTTTTCTACCCATATTGTCGATGATGTACGGGAATTATGTCATGAGTTAGCTATTCTAAATGGTGGTAAGATCCTTTTGAGAGGTACTCCGAAAGAATCGATCGACCAATTGGAGGGCAAGATCTGGGTGCGTATCATCAGTAGAGATCAATTGGACGAGTATACTCAGAAGTTTAACGTCATTTCGACCAATTACAATCAGGACAATACGCTCAACATTCGGGTGCACAGTGATGAGCGTCCGGATGAGTCATTTGTGAATGCCCAAGGTCAATTGGAGGATGTCTATTTTGTTGCGCTAAAAAATGATCAACGCCATGTTTAAAGCTATCTTTAATTTTGAATTTACGCGCTGGTTTAAAAGTTCGGCCGTCTATATCTACATGGCGCTGTTCTTTGCACTCTCGCTGTTTATCATGCTTTCATCGCTGGGCATCTTTGACGGTGTAACGGCGACCACTTCATCCAACACCATCCGAAACTCACCTTGGGCAATTAATGGTATGGTCAATGGGATGTCAACAATTATTTATTTTTTGATTCCTTCCATTGTTGGAGCCTGTGTCTATCGTGATTTTCAGTATCAGGTGCATACGATACTGTTCAGTTACCCCTTTTCAAAAACGGATTACCTGTTGGGCAAATTCTTTGGGTCGGTAGCCGTGGTATTGGTTATTGTATTGGCGTCAACCCTTGGTATTGTTGTGGCACAATTTGTACCCGGCATCAATCAATCTTTGTTGGGGCCGATTGATATTTGGGCTTATCTACAGACTTATATCGTACAGGTTATTCCCAATCTGGTTATTTTTAGTGCCATTATCTTCGTACTCGTAACATTGACAAGAAACGTATACGTTGGTTTTGTTGCCGTGCTGATCCTTATTATTCTTCAGGTGCTTGTTCAAAGTCTGGCAAACAACATGGACAATCGTTTTGTCGGTGCATTGATCGATCCGTTTGGCGATAGTGCCATCTCGTATTATACTCAGTACTGGTCGCCAGATGAGAAGAATGTCAACAATCTGCCTTTTACCGGAGCAGTTATTTATAACCGCCTCATTTGGCTCGCTGTAGCAGCATTATTCATTGGTGGGTTTTACATGTTATTTTCATTTTCGCAACATTCGATTTCCTTTAAATCGTCAAAAAAAGGAGCTTGGTTGACAAAGAATAACTTTGACAGTATCTTCCGGATCAATTTGCCTAAGGTCAGCTATGATTTTTCGACATTTCATTATTTGAAAACGACATGGACAATGGCGCGATATGACTATCGCTATATCGTCAAAAATCCGGTGTTTTTAATATTGACTTTAGTAGGGGTTTTGTTCATTATCTTGATGGCAAGCACCATTGGCTCGATATTTGGAACGTCGACTTATCCCGTTACCTGGAAAATGCTGATGATCCCGGGGAGTACGTTTAAGTTTTTCCTGCTGATCCTGACTTTTCTTTTTATGGGGCTTTTAGTCCACCGTGGAACCATTACGCGGATGGCGGGACTACTGGACACCACAGCAGCTCCCAACTGGGCTTTTATGGGATCTAAAATTATTGCTGTCCTGCTGATGCAGTTGACCCTGTTGGGCGTCGTGATCTTAACCTGTATGGCTTTTCAGGTTTACCATCGTTATTACAATTTTGAAATCAAACAATATGTGCTGCATTTGATGGTCTATGGTATGCTGTCCAATGTGGTATGGCTTTTTATTTCATTGTTTGTCCATACGGTTTTCAAAAACTACCTGGCTGGATTTTTTGTACTGCTGACCTTATTTATTGGATTGCCATTTTTGTCTATGGTCGGAGTTGAACAGGAAATCTATCAGTTTAATCAGGGGCCAGATCTTGACTACTCCGATATGGACGGGTTTGGTTATGTACTTCCCTTTTTAACGTATCGGATCTATTGGCTGCTCTTCGCGGTTGTTTTTGCTACGCTCGCACTATTATTGTGGCGGAGAGGTAGTTTTTCGGGCTTTAGGGAGCGTTGGGCTATTCTTAGGGCCAACTGGAGCCCGACGGCAGGTGCGATAGTGGTGATCGCTTTCTTAGGTTTTGTTGGTATCGGCAGTGCAATATACTACGAAAACCACGTCAAAAACCCCTATTATACAAGTTTGGATCATGAAAAACAGTCCGTCGAATGGGAAAAGAAATATAAGAAATATCAATATCGCCCGCAGCCACGCGTCGTGGATATTAAGTTTAATCTCGATATTTTTCCGGATACGCGTAGTTTTAAAGCAACAGCAGCGTATGTACTGAAAAATAAGACCAATATCGCTATCGATTCTATTTTTGTCAATTATAATGATTACGATTATCAATTTTCTTTCAATGTGCCAAATAAGCTGCTTTCTGCCGACGATATATATAATTTTAATATTTATAAGCTCGATAAGCCCATGGCTCCGGGAGATTCCATTGTGTTGAAATTTAGTACGGAAAGTCCAGCCAATACCTGGATAAATGAAAAGTCACCAGTGAAAGGAAATGGTACTTTTATCAATAATATGCTTTTTCCGAATATAGGCTATCTGGACCGGGGCGAGCTGGTGGATAATGATGTGCGCAAGAAGTATGGTCTACCGTTTCGAAATCGGATGGCCCCGCAGAGTGATCGAAGAGCACTGCAAGATAATTATATCTCCAACGATGCGGATTGGATCCGTTTCGAAGCTACCGTAAGCACCGCTAAAGATCAGTTGGCTATTGCCCCGGGATATCTGACGAAGGAATGGGAAAAAGATGGCCGCAAGTATTATCAGTATAAAATGGATTCAGAGATCCTCAACTTTTTTGCTTTTAATTCGGCGCAGTATGAAGTCAAAAAAGACGAGTGGAATGGTGTTAACCTCGAAATTTACTACCACAAAGGGCATATCTACAACCTCGATCGTATGATGGCTTCTAGTAAAGCCTCTCTGGCTTACTATACGAAAGAATATAGTGCCTATCCACATCGGCAATTGCGTATTATTGAATTTCCGCGTACCGCTGGAACGTTTGCGCAGTCTTTTGCCAATACCATTCCTTTTTCTGAGGCAATCGGTTTTATTGCCGATGTTGATGAGAAGAAGGATGATGCAGTTGATTATCCTTATGCAGTAACAGCACATGAGATAGCCCATCAATGGTGGGCCCATCAGGTGGTAGGGGCTAATGTGCAAGGCGCGACCTTATTGTCCGAAAGTATGTCTGAATATTCATCGCTCAAGGTTTTGGAAAAAAGATATGGCAAAGGGCAGATGCGTAAGTTTCTTAAAGATGCACTCGACGGCTATTTGCAGGGGCGAAGTGCCGAAAAACTAGGCGAGAAGCCATTGATGTACAATGAAAATCAAATGTACATCCATTACCAAAAAGGGTCTTTGGTGCTTTATGCGTTGAGCGATTACCTGGGAGAGGATGTTTTTAATCGTACTGCGCGAGCTTATTTGCAACGCACAGCTTTCCAAAATCCGCCATACACAACCTCAACCGAGTTTGTGGATAGCTTTAGGCAGGTAACTCCAGACTCACTGCGTTACCTGATCAAGGATATGTTTGAAACGATTACTTTGTATAACAATAAAGTTGACAAAGTGAGCGCCAAGAAACTTAAAAATGGCAAATATCAGGTTGATATTCAGTTTGAAGTTTCTAAATATCGCGTGGATGGCAATGGGAAAAAGAGCTATATCGACGCAGGGGGGCAGGCGCTGTCATTTAAAAAATCAGATCGGCTGACAATAAAGTCTTTGCCTCTTGCAGATTATATTGAAGTTGGTATTTTCTCCAGTAAAAAAGGTAAAGGTGGAAACAACCGGCAGGAACTTTATCTCAAAAAGCATAGAATTGATCGGATCAATAATACCCTGACGCTAGTTGTTGATCAAAAGCCCGAACAGGTAGGCATAGATCCTTACAATAAACTGATTGATATTGAATCCGATGACAACAGGAAAGAGCTATAGAAAAGGTTGTCAAATAGAAAAGGATATGAAAATCCTCATCGCAAGATGAGGATTTTTTTATTCGGGCAATTTTGGAGTCATCATACGTTGTTGCGTACTACCACTGATCGCTCCCAGAAATTTAAGCACAGCGTTAATCTCTTCATTCGTAAGGTTTAGCTTTTTCAGCTTTGCCGAATGTATAGGCCTTGTTTTTGGGTCTATCGTAACGCTGCGTTGTATTGGTTCGGGATTACCGAGATTATAGAGCTGTACGACATCTAACAGCGTTGGAAAATTACCGTGGTGCATCCAGGGGCCAGTTAGCGTAATCTCCCGCAATGAAGGCGTCCGGAATGCGCCTATGTCTTCCTGTTTACCGCTAATATGGTAATGGCCGAAATCCTGCTGCTTGGTACCATATAACGTCTGTCCATCGTTGTGAAACTGATTATCTGAAAATAAAGGCGTATTGTGACAGTTGATACAGCGTGCTTTTGTCCGAAAAAGATGCAGCCCCCATACCTCTTCATCCGTCATAGCATTCTTATTTCCCTGAACAAAGCGGTCAAACTTGCTGTTATAACTACGAATGCCCCTTTCAAAAGTTGCAATCGCCTGTTGAATACGCAAGATACTGACCGTGCTGTCTCCAAAGGCCGATTGGAACAACGGTGCATAACCAGCGATCTCCTGAATATGGCGCACAGCTACTTGGTGGTCGGTGTTCATCTCCACACTGTCGGTCAGCGGAAATAATACCTGCGCTTCCAAGGAAGATGACCGTCCGTCCCAGAAGAAGGAGCGGTAGTAACCGACATTGTAGAGGGTCATGGCATTTCGTTTTCCTACCCGTCGACTATGTCCATGGGCCAGACTCTTGCCATCGCCCCAGCCCAGTTGCGGATCATGACAGCTCACACAGGCCAACTGTTTTGTTGCCGAAAGCCTGGGATCGAAAAACAATATTTTTCCCAGCGCCGACTTTTCCTTGCTAAACGCATTATCGGCAGGATATTGAACATTGGGCAAGGTGCCAATATCGACAAAATTTGCCTTTACATCATCATCCAGATGTGGTTTCGGCCATCGCTTGCTATCGCCGGAGGAATATAATTTGCGCCATAAGGCAATATCAGGAATATCCTGATCCTGCACAAAAGACAGTAAGATCAGGATGACGCCCAATGAACCAAATACAAGTAATCTTCGTATCATTTGTTGTTTACAATTCTAACGCTTTGGTGCTTAATTTGTATTTACGGGATACTTTATTGGATCCACCGATCGCTGTTTCGTTAAAATTCACCTCCAGGTCGATTAAGCCTTGTTTTAAATCATACGTCCCCGCACCACTGATACCGATTTCGAAAAATTCCATATCTTTCCGTTCTGTGGCAGATTCGGTTTTCTTGTAGATTTTTACCTGTTGCTCCTTTACAGTCACTTTGCCGAGCTGGTCGTTATGCTGATCTGGTAAGAATTGCAATACCTGGTCCACATTGATACCTGCCGTTTTAATGTTTGTCGTACCGATCTTATCGCTATATAGTGTGACCATCTGGAAAAGATTGACGCCACTATCTGTTACATAGGGATTCGTAAATCCCATATAGGTGGTGTCCGTTGTGGACACTGTAGGATAATGTGCCCGAATACGTTTTCCCCAGGTTTCTGTGGCGTCATCAAAGCGGTAGATGTATAGTTCAAAATAAGGATCTGTACTGGTAAAGGTAGCTATAGCATTGTTGTCCGGCTTAGGAACATATTCGGGCTCTGGAGCCACATTACTATCTTTACTACAGGAGATGGTGAAAAATAGGATACTGCAGATAGTGACGAATTTGGATAACTTAAGGATTGCTTTTAAACTGTTCATGTCGTATTTTATTAATTTGTATTTTAGTGTTGCTGATTAATATTAATAGCCAGGATTCTGTATCATGCGCTTATTGGAAAGCACCGACTGCTTTGGGATGGGCAATACCATATGATCATTTGGAAAAGTGACGTTACAGTTTGTCCCTGTACAGTCATTGCGCTTAACAGATAGCCCCCTGCGCATCAAATCAAGGTATAAAAGTCCTTCAAGACAAAGCTCACGGCGACGTTCGTCGAGGATCTCATTGATCAACAGATCTTTTGTGTTGAAAACGTAAGCTCCGAGCTTCGGATTACCGCGGAGTCGGATGGCATTCAAACTCAAAACAGCCTCATCGGTATAGCCTAGTTCAGCTGCTGCCTCCGCGTGAATCAAGTACATTTCCGAGAGGCGGATCAACTTGACACTAGTTACTGCCGTTTGTAGTGTTGGATATTTAAATATCCCACCGGCTGCTCTTACATCATCTTGGCCAAACAGTCCGAGGAGATCCTGACTTGGCCTAAACTGATAATAGGAATTACTGGCCTCCTTGACATAGTAACTACCGATTGAGTTGCCGGAATAATTGCTCGGAACGGCCAGCTCAAGAATAGATTCTTTGGTATTGGCCTGTTTCCAGCTGTCGATGTACTCAGCATGGTTATAAAGGGAATAGTTTGCTTTGAGCAGTTCGGCGCTGAAGGCATAAGCCTTTTGCCAATCGTTGCGATTGAGGGCCAGCCTTGCCTGAAGCGCTTTACTTGCCTGTAGGTTCATGTATATTTTGGTATTGCCCTCAAATACGGTTTTGCTATTGGCAAATAACGAATCAGCCAGATTCAGATCACTTTCGATATGTTGGTATACTTCTGCCACCGTAGAACGTGCTATTTGTGCATCTTTAGGGAGAATTGTGCTTTTGGCAAGTATGATACCCATATGCGAAGCATCCTTTGTATAAAGATAGGGCTGCGCATAGAACTGTACGAGATCAAAATGAACCAATGCCCGCAAGCCATACGCCTGCGCCATGATATGGTTGCGTTCAAGTGTACTGATATTGGTTATTGCCGGGACGCGTTTGATGATATTATTGATGGCATTGAGCAACGTGTACTGATAGCTGTATAGCTTGTTCATCGAATCATTGTCTGCATCAGTCTCAAATGAATAGACATCTAACAGCGTTGTTCTACCCGCTGCGGCAAATGTCAAATTGCCACCGAGTAGATCGGGATAAACCATGCGTACACCATTGTAGTAGTCCGACTGAAATAGGTTGTTGTACACCCCTGCAAGGGCTGATTTTGCGCCCTGCATATCGGAGAAAATAAGGTCTACCGAAACCTCGTTTTCCGGTTCTTTATCTAAGAATTTTGAGCAGCTCATTGTGCTCCAGGCCAAAAGGAAAGCAACACTTAGTGTCTTTATGTTCATAACTGGAATTATTGAAAGATTAAAGTGTGGTTCGTAAACCAATCGAAAAATTACGTGTCTCAGGATAGATAAATCGGTATTCGCGGATGCCGTTTCTGCCCGCCGGACTTTTGTCTTTGAACCAATAGAATACATTGGTCACATTGAAGCTCAATGCTGTCTGTCCTATACCCATCCGTTTCATTAAACGATCGGCCAGACGATAGCTTAAGGAAGCGTTACTTAGCTTGATATAGGTCATGCTGTACAAATAACGGGAAGAGTTATTAAGTGGTGAGCTGGAGTTTAGCTTTGGAATTGCCGTGATATCGCCCACCTGCTGCCATCGATCCAGTAAATTGACCGACATATTGGAGTTTGACAGACTATTTCCATCCCGTAAATAGGTTGTGGCTACAAACTTGTTGCCGCCAAGATTATATTGTAAATTGAGCGTAAGCTGAAATCCCTTCCATCCCAAATTGTTAATAAGACTACCCTGAAAATCGGGCATCGCATTCCCCAGCAATTGGTAGGCGCTCTGCCCCAAAGCCCGTATTTCGGTTCTGTTGACCACATCACCATTGGGGGTGTAGAAACCTTCCTCCCCGGTATTGGGATTTACGCCGGCCCATCTGATCCCCCACAATGATGTAGCGCTGTATCCTACCCGCTGGCCTGCACCTATGTTATCTGAGGAGTTTGCAGCATACAGCTCAATCAATGGATTATTAAACGAAGTCACCTTGTTTTTATTCCAGCCACCGATAAGCATACTGTTCCATGTGACCTTGGACTGTTTTAACCATTGGTAGGCAACGCTCAAATCCAGTCCTTGATTGTACATGTTTCCTGAATTGAGCGGCATACCACCATAACCTGTTTCCAGTGGCACACTGATATTTGCGATCAGATTGCGGATATTGTTTCGGTATAAATCCAGTGCCACACGTAACCTATTGAAAGCATTCAGGTCAACGCCAACATTAAACTTGATATTCGTTTCCCAGCCTAAGTCCGGATTTTCCGCCGCAGAAGAAGATGGGCTTGCACTTATCTGTCCGCCATAGGTCACATTGTTGAATTTGTATAAACCTCTCGACGCATAGGATCCAATCCGCGAATTGCCTGTCGTTCCGAAGCTACCGCGTAAACGCAAAAAGTCTATTGCCTGAATGGCTTGCATAAATTTTTCATTGCTGATATTCCATCCCAATCCAAGCGCTCCATTCAGCGCCACCTGTTTGTCGCCACCAAACATAGACGACTGATCTGCACGGCCACTGAGAGAAGCATAAAATCGCTTGTCATAGTCGTAGTTCATCTGGACATAGTTGGATACTGTCGCGTCCGAGATTTTCGACGAAGAAGACGTCTTGGTGCTTGCGAGCCCGATTGCGATGACGCGGTCGTAGGTAAATCCGCTACCCTGCCCAACTAGTAAATTGCTGTATTGATCTTTTAGCTCCATCCCCGCAATTCCGACAAAGCGGTGTCCACTTCGCCATTTTGGACTGTAGGTAAGCTGTAGCATGGAAGTCCAGCTGTATGTCGTTCGGTCATTGATGCGCAGACGCCCATCTTTGGCAATGGAGGCGCCGGCGATACCCGAAAGAAAAGTTTCCTGCTTGGACTGCAGCATATTTCCGCCTATCGCTCCGCGCAAGCTTAGAAAAGGTAAAAGTGCATATTGCAGTTCGATCCGTGCGGTCCCTGTAAAAGCCAACGCTTTATCCGTATTTTCGGCTAATGCTGCGACTGGATTGACGAGGCCTAAGAAGGTGCTGTAACTTCCATCTTCCTGATAGGGGGGTATATTGGGCGGCATATAAGCGGCATTGGCGAATTGGTCGAGACCTTCCCGCCGCATCAGTGCCGGCGATATGGTGGTGGTCATTTGAAGCCTGTCGCTAAACTGATTATAATAACGTATAGAGCTTGTGTATTGCTTCAAACCATTTCCAGGACTGGCGTTTTGCTGATTACGGTAGCCCATGGAAAGATAATATGTATCTTTACCTTTCCCGCCCGAAAGAGACAGATTGATATTATCATAACGTGCATTACGTGACGTCAGTCCAAACCAGTCGGTATCGATGGTGTTGCTACCTGCCTTTTTTGAGGCATCAGTTGCCGTTGAGCCCGTATTTATATAAAACTCTCGCAGTAATTCGTAGTATTGCGGTCCGGAGAGTAATTTCATTTGGTTGATAAACGTGGAGACCCCGGTATTGTAAGAGGCTGTTAGCTGTGCCTTGCCACTGCGACCAGATTTGGTCGTGATCAAAATAACACCATTTGCCGCGTTTGCGCCATAGATTGCTGTTGCGGCAGCATCCTTAAGTACTGAAATGGATTCAATATCCAATGGGTTGATTCCTGCGATCGGATTCAGCAAGGTCTCCCCCGTGAATAGTGAATTGGCATCGCCTATTTCCTGTTCTTGTACAACAACACCATCAACAACGTACAGCGGCTGCGAAGAGGTCGATCGTCCGGTATTGCTTGTTAGGTTTGTCAGTGTTCCCTGGCCGCGAATATGAAGCTTAACAGGGGTGCCTAGGGAAGTGCTGGGTTCGACATATAATCCCGGCACTAGTCCTTCCAGCATTTTATCTACGCTTTCTATTGGCCGGTCGGCTTGCAAATCCTTGGCGCTGATCGTATACACACTCCCAATCATCTCTTCGCGTAGTTTCGGTGCTTCGTAGGTGCTGCTGACAAATACTTCCTCAAGTTGTTGATCTAATGGAACCAGTTTGATCCGCTGAAATGCGGTATCCACCTTAATGTCGTAATTTTGATAGCCCAAGTAACGTATTCCAATTTCCTGGCCGCGATTTTCAGCTGCGGTCAGTATGCGATATCGTCCTAAACTATCAGTGCGATAGGTTTTGTTTTCTTTCCTAAGTATTAGCGTCGCTCCGGCCAATGGCAAGCCTTTTTTTGCATCTGTCACTACACCGTTGAGCAATATGGGCTTAGCTGCCTTGCTGACGGCAATAACGTTAGAGCGTTTGATTCGCTGAAAGCGCAGCTGATGTGTCGATGCTAGCCTAGACAAATACGTGTCTATGTTCTCTTTGGCCGTGGGAAGAGGAACACGGCGCTGCAGTCCGATGGAAGCGTCGTAGGAAAAATGTACGGCGTGCTGCTGGGTCAATAATTTAAAAGCAGTTTCCAAGGTTCCTTGCCCGGGCGTGCTTTGTGCGGAAACGGCCCCAGCGGATAGTAGGAAAATGGTGTTCAATAAGAAGGTTCGTCTTACTGTTTCTTTAATAAAGCACATACGTATCTTTTGCTATTTTTTTTGATGACAATTCTTTTGAAAAACAAATCGCGGCGAGTGCAGCCTCAACAGGCAGCTTCTCAAAATGCCCGGTATATCTCCATCGCGCATCGGGTTTGCGGAGGGAGAGGTGGATGCCATAATATTGCGTCATTTTCCGGGCGACTTCAGCGAAAGGAGCATTTTGAAAATGTAAAATACCTTCCGGAAAATTATTGATCTGTGTGGGCGCAAATTTATCGAGATGGATATTCGTAGTGGTGACATACCCCTGTTGCCCAGGATTGAGCAGAATTTGTTTTTTATTGTTGCGGTTGGTCAGTTTAATCTTTCCGGAAAACAAACTTACACGGGTGTTTTTTGAATCAACTTGCTCCACCAAAAATTGTGTCCCCAATACCGTCACTAAGGCATTATCTGTTTTTACTGCAAATGTGCGGCCTGCGTTTTTTGAAATATTAAAGTGTGCATCACCGTTCAGCAGAACACACATGGTATCCTTACTGAAATGTTTTGGATAATGTAGTGTACTTCCACCCATCAACGTAATCTGGCTTCCATCACTGAGGTTAACCTTGATCATTCTGCCATTTTTGGTAGCGACATGAAGCCATTCTTCAGTAGAGGTAGGATGTAAGGCGAGCGTAGGTTGAGTCGTGCCTTTAAGAAAAATCTGATGGAATGAAAATGCACCGATGAGTAGGATAGAAGCTGCAGCAATCCATCGCCATTTTCCTCCTAGCTGATGTGTTTTTGCAGTTGCTTTGCTTTCCAGCTTTGCAAATAGTTTATCTTTTTCAACTTGCAATTCCCCTTCGCTGATATGCACGTTTAGGGCATCCAACATGGTCCTTGCTTCAGTAACAAGATGTAATTTATCTGGATTTTCTGCAATCCATGTCGTCCAAAAATGAATTTCCGCTCGTTTTGCGTTTCCATTGTGATAAGACACAAAACTCTCATCGGTTACTAAATCAACGCTGTCGTTGTAAATTTTTTTCATGTATATATGAGTGTAGAGGAGAGAAATCCAGATTTTTACCGGATTATTTTTCATTTTTTTTCTTTAAAACCTTAATGGCTTCATAAACAAGGTTATAGATTGTTCGTTGACTATTTCCAGTTTCAGATGCAATTTGTTCATAAGACTTGTTTTGAAAAAACCTGAGATCAATCACCTGTCTTTGTTTCGGGGTGAGGGATTCCAAAGCTTGAATTAAACGGGTACTCGCTTCGCGAATGGATTCCTGTTGTATGAGGACCGTCTCGTGTGAAGGAGCATTGTCATTGGACCGATAATTTGTTATCGCCAATTTTTCATCCAATAACCGACGGTCATTCAGAATACGGCGCAACCATGTCATCAAATATGATTTGATATTATCGACAGGAGGCAGGCGGTCACGTTTTTCCCATAATTCTAAAAATAGATGTTGTATACCATCTTTTACGGCTTCACGCGAATATCCTAGCATCATGCCATAGGCAAAAAGCTCTCTGTATACTAAGTCATATAAGGATTCAAAGGCCTCACTCGACCCTTTCAATGTAGCTATCCAATGTTGTCTCATGGTGTGAATGGCGCAAATCTACATTTTTATTTAGAATAATTACAAATAAGATTGCTGTTTGGATCGCGCTTGAATGGATCTATTCGCTTCTTGCTGTTGATATCACGTGGCTTAGATCAAACGTATTTCTCATTCTTCCCGTCGATTAAATTTTGACTATTGTTAAAAAGTTGCAGCAAAAGCCTTAAAGGTCAATAGCGTATGATTGGCGGTTGGTGCGTTCAAAGACGATTGCTAGTTAAGCAGATTGAATGGTCGGTTTCGATGGTTCTTTTGAGATCGTTTGCGTAGAAAAAATAGTAGAATACATTCGTAAAAAGCTATTTTTAACTGGTAACCAATTTTTAAAAAGTAGCAGATAAACCTAAGGTGTCATTTCATAGCATGCTGGTTATAGAAATGAGCTTAAGAATTTAAATGAATATTTTATGCTCGAATTTTATGATAAGAATTGAAAATAAAACGATTGGAACGAGTTGCCTGATCGCTTATATGACCTTGACTAGCTGTTTATTAGCATTCGGACAGAATTACACTTCTGAGGTGTGGCGTCCGGATCTTGGAAATGGAAAATTTAAAAATCCTATTATCCATGCCGATTATTCCGATCCGGACGCGATCCGTGTAGGGAAAGATTATTATATGGTTTCCTCCAGTTTTCATCACAGTCCAGGCCTTCCCATTCTACATTCCAGAGATATGATCAACTGGACGATTGTAGGTCATGCGCTGCAGCGGCAAGTGCCCGAAGCAGTATTCCGTAGCGTGCAACATGGCGGAGGAGTATGGGCACCTTCAATTCGATACCACAATGGCGAGTTTTATATCTATTATCCCGATCCGGATTTTGGAATCTATCAAATAAAAACAAAGGATATCCGGGGGACATGGTCAGCACCAACGTTGGTTTTCCCAGGAAAGGGATTGATCGATCCCTGCCCGTTTTGGGATGAAGATGGTCGTGCTTATTTAGCTTATGCCTATGCGGGGAGCCGTGCAGGCTTGAAAAGTGTTCTGGCAATAGCAACGATGAGCGCTGACGGAACTCGTGTATTGGATCGCGGTATAATTGTTTATGATGGGCATGAATTGGACCCTACAATTGAGGGACCCAAAGTATATAAGAGGAATGGATACTATTTTTTGTTTGCACCAGCGGGTGGGGTTTCCACGGGCTGGCAATTGGTTTTGCGTTCGAAAAATATTTATGGGCCCTATGAGCGTAAGGTGGTTATGGCGCAGAACAATTCGGCAGTTAATGGTCCGCATCAGGGTGCTTGGGTAGATACTCCTTCTGGGGAGGACTGGTTTTTCCACTTTCAGGATAAAGAAGCCCTAGGACGTGTGGTGCATCTTCAGCCGATGGTCTGGAAAGAGAATTGGCCCATCATCGGCGAGGATAGCGATGGAAATGGCATAGGTACCCCCGTGACGACCTATAGAAAACCTAACGTCGGAAAGCAGGTCTCTGCTTCGGTCAATCCTCGGGAATCTGACGAGTTTGAGTCTCCTCATTTAGGATTGCAGTGGCAATGGCAGGCTAATCCGGATGGCACTTGGCTTATGCCATCACATGAGGGTAAGCTCCGGCTCTATAGCCAACAAGAGCCTCAAGGAAGTAAAAACCTAATGTCGGCGCCTTATATTATGACGCAAAAGTTTCCTGCAGAAAATTTCAGTGCGACAGCAAAAATACGACTGCGTCCCAATGAGAAGGAACTTGGTGAAAAAGCAGGACTGGTGGTGGTCGGTGAAGATTATTCCCAGCTTTTTATACGTAAAGATAAAGGTCAATTTCAACTTTACTCTGGTCGTTGTTCAGGGGCCTATGCTGGTCATGCGGAAAATGTGCAGTCCGTTTCTTCTTTGCCGGATGACTTTGTGTATATCCGTGTAGTAGTCAAAGATGGAAATTCCTGTCAATGGTCATATAGTTTGGATGGCAAAAGTTATATACCCGTTGGAGGTCAATTTGAGGCTAAGCCAGGGAAGTGGGTTGGTGCAGCATTAGGCCTCTATGCAAGTAGAGAAAAGCACAGCAATGATAGTGGTTATGCTGAAGTAGACTGGTTTAGAATAGAAAAATAAGGATGCTGCTATCCTACTTTAGTCTTATTGACCGTTTAGGGTAGTTAAAATTGTATGATAATATAATAAGCTCAGCAATAGGGTTTATGCTAAAAACACACTCATGAAGAGAAAAATAAATGTATTTAAGATGCTGCCTGTCGGCCTACTGTTGGGTATACTGTTCACCGCGCTATGTGGGCGGGCTGCTCCTCCCGAATTGATTACAGTAGACCAACAGGGAAAGGGTGATTTTACAAGTATACAAGCTGCAGTAAATTCAGTTCGTGCTTTTCGCGGTGAACAGGCCGTTCGGATTTGGATCAGGAAAGGGATTTATCATGAAAAAATAGTGATCCCAACGTATATCGAAAATATTGAGCTTATAGGTGAGGATGCTATCCATACCAAGATTGTTTTTAATGATTATGCGGGTAAGCAGGTTGACTGTCCAGATGAGCGAGGGGATCTTACGCTTGGGACATTCAGTAGTTATACCTTATTGGTTCGTGGAAGTAGGGTGCTCATCAAGGATTTAACGATCGAAAATGCAGCTGGTCCAGTGGGGCAGGCGGTGGCACTTCATCTGGAAGGTGACCAGATAGCATTGGTCAACTGCCGTCTTTTGGGTTTTCAGGATACTTTATATCTGGGTAAAAGCGGCGCAAGGAGCTATTTTTTCGATTGCAGTATCAGCGGAACAACAGATTTTATTTTCGGGCCGGGCATTGCATTTTTTCAGCAATGCCGGATTCTATCCCTGCGAAATTCGTATGTCACAGCTGCTGCTACACCTCAGGGGCAAAAGTACGGTTATGTCTTTGAGCAGTGTGATTTTGTCGCTGCAGATGCAGCTGTCGATAAAGTATTTCTCGGCAGACCATGGCGTCCCTACGCCAATACGGTGTTGGTAGATTGTACTTTGGGAGCTCATATTGTTCCTGAAGGGTGGAATGAATGGAAGGGTGATAGCTTGTTTCCAGATAAGCATAAAACCGTGTTTTACGCCGAATTGGGATCGAAAGGAGCCGGGGCATTGAATCTTTCCAAGCGTGTGGAATGGTCACATCAGCTTCCGGAAAAAAAACGGGATATATATAAGCTGGATCGTGTACTGGGCGATTGGAACGTTAAAAAGATGATCACGCCGTAGCTGTTGCACCAAAAAGGCGGTCGGTGTGATAAAGCAAAAAAGCGGATTTTCTAGCTAGAAAATCCGCTTTTTTGCTTTGTGCTCCCACCTGGGCTCGAACCAGGGACCAAAAGATTATGAGTCTTCTACTCTAACCGACTGAGCTATAGGAGCAGGTCTGTAATTTTGTCAATTTAAACAGCTGTTGTGCACTTTTGACGATGCAATTATCGATATTTGTATCGATATTTCAAAATAATTCGATGGAAAAAATTAAAAATATTGTTCTTGATTATGGGAATGTGATCTTTATGATCGACTTTGTGAAATTGAAAGATGCTTTTACTCAGTTAGGTATAGGGAATGTAGATGCTGTATTTGGACATCATGGTCAAAGTGCACTTTTTGATAATTTTGATAAAGGAAAAATTGATTCGGCTCAATTTCGGGATGGAATAAGAGAATTGACCCAAAATTCGGCATTGGCGGACGACGAGATAGACGCTGCCTGGAATAGCCTGCTGATTGGTGTGCCACAAGGTAATCATGAAATTTTACTTCAGTTGAAAGATCGATATCGGACCTTCTTATTAAGCAATAACAATGCTATTCACTATGCCTATTGTATGAATGATATCCAGCAGAAATATGGCGTTGCAGACAATGAAGTTTTTTTTGAAAAGACCTATTACTCTCATTTGGTGGGAATGCGTAAACCTGATGCGGAGATTTTTGAGTTGGTTATGACAGAACAACAATTGGACCCTGCAGAAACTTTGTTCATCGATGATAGTCCGCAGCACTTGGCAACAGCTAATCAGTTGGGATGGCATACGGCATTGTGTACCAAAGAGAAACCCCTGCAAATTTTACTGGAAGAATTCAAATTGATATAAAAAAATAATTTTGTTTCCCTTTTTAAAAATAATAGCTTACCTTTGTCCCACTTTAAATTTAAAAGCGGCGAAAGGAGGTATATATAACGCATGATTATCGTAAATGTAAAAGAAGGAGAATCTTTAGATAGAGCATTGAAACGTTTCAAAAAGAAATTCGAAAAAACTGGAGTTTTAAGAGAGTTGCGTTCACGTCAAGCTTACGAAAAGAGATCTGTAACTCGTCGCATTCAAGTGAAAAAAGCGATTTACAAACAATCTTTGAATCAAGATCTAGCTAACTAGTTGATTCGTTGATAATTTCAAAATATAAAGGGAAAAGCAATGCTTTTCCCTTTTTTTTGTGCTTTTAAGTTTGTAATTTAAGCCATATAGCAAGGGAAAAATGTTGGAAAAGGAGTTTATTCGGTTTTTGCAAATTGAAAAAAGATATTCAGAACACACAGTTGTCGCTTATAAGCATGAGCTGGATCTGTTTCATTATTTTTTGGGTCGGGAAGGACTGATGGTGCAGGATATCGTGTACCGTGATTTGCGGCATTATTTTGCGCAAATGGTGGAATCTGGAAAGAATGCCAGCTCCGTAAACCGAAGCATGTCTGCATTGCGAACATATTTTAAATTTTTGCAACGTGAGGAATGTATTGCCAAAAATCCCATGACACTTATCAAAGCGTTAAAAACTCCTAAAAAATTACCGGTAGTTGTCGAAAAGGAAAAATTGGTGCGCTTATTGGATCAGATGGAGCAGGAGCAGGATGGATTTGAATCCTGCCGTGATTATATGGTGATGGAATTATTGTTTGGTACAGGCATCCGATTAGCGGAATTGTTGAAAATTAAAGAACAGGATATTGATTTTTTTAATAAAAACATTCTTATATTAGGTAAAAGGAACAAAGAACGCCTCGTTCCGATCAATAATCTTTTATTGAAAGAATTGAAAAACTATTTACAACAAAAAGCGACACAATTTGTTGATACTAATAATAGCTTACTGATCGTTACTAAAGAGGGGAAGCCGGCATACGCCAAGCTGATCTACGATATCGTACATCGGCAGTTGACACTTATTTCCACACAAGGTAAGCGAAGTCCTCATATTTTGAGGCATACGTTCGCAACGGCCCTATTGGATAATGGGGCAGATTTAAATGCAATTAAAGAGCTGCTGGGGCATGCAGGACTTGCGGCAACACAAGTATACACGCATAACTCAGCAGAACGATTGAAGTCAATTTATAAACAAGCTCATCCAAAAGCTTAAAAAAAGGAGGAAAAATGAACATTACTGTGCAATCTATTCGATTTACTGCTGATCAAAAGCTAATCGATTTTATTAAAAAGAAAACAGGAAAATTGGAGCAGTTTTTGGATTCCATTATTGGTGGCGAATGCTATCTGCGATTGGAAAATGTCGATGATGAGGCAAACAAAATTTCGGAAATTAAATTGAATATCCCAGGAAGTCAGCTTTTTGCAAAGGGGCAGGCAAAAAGTTTTGAAGAGGCAACAGATATTGCCGTGGAATCTCTTCGTAGACAGATAAATAAGCATAAAACAAAAACTAAAAATACCGTGATTAATAGTCGTAATGACGTTCTTGTAGTAGAGGAAGAAGAGGAAGAAGAATACGATTAAAAACGATTGAAATAAAGTTATTCATGTAAGAGGTCAGTATCAACTGGCCTCTTTTTTTATGGATAGTGAAGAATTAAAAGGCTTATTTATATTAAATCAAAATAATCTACAGTTTTAGTTGGATTGATTATAAATAATATTTATTTTTGATCGATTTAAATGATAAGCGAAATAAAAATGTCAGAATTGGTTTGTCCGTTAGCACAGGTGGAGGAAGTTTTTTCAACTACAACAGGTAAAGTCTATCAATGTAGCCGCAAAAATTGTTTCTGGTTGGAATATAATAAGGAGACTACTTCTTTCTCGGTATCTGATTTTTTAATGTTCAAAAAACGTATAGATGCCATTGATGTCGAACATATGCTTCATGACACTACCCGTTCGTCGGATTTCGAAATCATCATGCCCTTCCGTACGGAAAGATGTTTCATCTTAGCGGTAGAAGATGTGCTTCAGTTACGTGAATTATTAGACGGAGCTAAATTTATGATCGAGCTGAATAGCGTAATCAGAACGTGTCTTCAGGTTTCGCCATTTGCAGTTTTTGCGTAGTAAATACATCAAACGAATCGTATTAAGCTAATTTTTATTTTAAACAAGCAGTTCATACTGCTGTCCTTTCTCTTTTGTTGCCATACACTATTTTCAACAATAATGTCTCCAATCGTTTTAATTGATCGCTTATCGAAAGTATTGATGAGCTGTATTTGTAATTGTATTGATTCTAAACAAGTTGTGCCCGCTTGGCCTAATTTAGACTGAATTCGTATTACATATTCTTGATACAAATTTTAAAGTTCTGCTGTATCTTTGTGATACAATCAGGTGAGGATGTGTTTCACCTGTGCATGTTTTAGAATTTAAACTTAAGGTAAATATGAAAGATTTATTGAAATTAAAATCTTCTTTGAAAGAAGAGATCGAAAATATATTGAATGCGCAAATTAAAGTTGAAGCTCACTCTTCTGCATTATATTTGGCTATGTCATCTTGGTGTGATGATCAAGGTTTGGAAAACGCTTCAGAATTTTTTGCAAAGCAATCCAACGAAGAGCGTGAACACATGTTGAAGCTTTTCAATTATATCAACAATCGCGGTGGACGTGCAATTTCTCCGGAGGTGATCGGTATTCCTCAAGATTTTGAGTCGTTCCGTGGCGTGTTTGAACAAACACTGGAGCAGGAAATGTTTGTTACTGAACAATTCAATAACATCGCTGATAGATGTGCGAAAGAAAAAGATTATGTTACTTTTAATTTTGTTCAATGGTTCTTGGCAGAGCAGGTGGAAGAAGAGTATGTAGCAAGACGCATTCTTGAATTATTCGATGTAATCGGTGAAGAAGGTACTGGCCGTTGGGAAATTGACAAACACCTTCTTAAAGTTAGTTTTCCAGGTGAATAGTAATTTTTAAAAATAGGTATAAAAAAGCGAGCTGTTTATCCGACAGCTCGTTTTTTTATATACAAAATCACAACTTTTTACGTTAATAGCTTAAGAATTCTTATATTGAATTGTATTATCGCAAAGTCTGTTTGATGGAACTAAGGGACGGGAATATTATCCGGTTAGTACTTTTTTTAGCTATAACGAACTTGTTTTTTTTACCTAAAAGCGCCTTAGGGCAGGTGTCAAAAAAAGAGGTGTATGGTATTGTTGTAGATACAGCAGGAAAACCGTTAAACGGTGTGAGTGTCCATCTGACAAGCTCTCGCGATACCTTGTTCTCATCAACGTCCAATACAGGTTATTTTCATTTCAGCCGTGTGCAAGGTAATGATATTCGTATCAGTTGTAGTCAGCTGGGCCTAAGTATATTGGAACGTAGCTATCCCTTGTACAATAGTACAACAGCGACATTGGATGTCGGAAAATTAACGATGTTCCCCCATGTATCCCTGCTGAAAGAGGTTGTTGTACTGAAATATAAACCTATCGTCTATAAGCAGGATACCGTTCAATTTAATCTGGATGCCTTCCAATTCGATCACCGCGCGCTGTTGGAGGAGGCTCTCAAAGCGTTGCCAAATGTTCAGGTTTCAAGGGATGGTTCTGTCTATGCCTTTGGCAAACCTATATCCTCCGTTAAGGTCGATGGAAAAAAATTCTTTGGCGGCGATGTGCTCACAGCAACACGCAATCTACCCGCAGATTTTGTAAAAAGTGTTCAGGTGATCGATTTTTATGGAGACGAGGCTACAGCAAAAGGAATTAAAAGTGCTGAATCGGAAAAGATCCTCAATATCGTCCTCAAAGATGATAAGAAGAAAATTACTTTTGGACAGGCCACATTGGGCGGTGGTTCGGCCGATCGTTATCTGGGTAGTGCTGGGCTGAACCGCTTTAATGATGGAAGAGAATATTCTATTATCACATCAGTAAACAATACCAACACAAACCTCTTTTCTTTTGGTTCCCCCAATGGTGGAGAGCGGGAGCGGGAAATGGGCGAACTTGCCGACTTTGCAGACCCTACAGATGGACTGAATAAAATCGGATCCGTAGGAGGCAGTTTTTCCAGTCCGCTTTCTAAAAATGTGACCGCCAGTGGTAAATATTCTTTTACGCAGCGGAATAATTACATCCAGGGAAATTCTTTGTTGCAGTCCATATACGGATATGGGAAAGGGGGGAATAATTTGATCAGCAATTCTGAAAACTACAGCATAAAATCGATTGATCGTACACACAAAATGGACTGGGACTTTGATATCAAGCTGTCTCCCAAAGATCAGCTTAAAATATCGCCCAAATTATCTTATACCAATGCTACAAGCAATACGTTGAAAGATAGGAGGATACAAAATAATTTGTTGAGTAGTACGGGTAACTATGATGCGGGCAGTAGCACGGAAAGTCCGGCGGCAGCTTTAGATCTTTTTTATGTCAGAAGTTTTACCAAACCGGGGCGGAAAGTGCTTTATACGTTGCATACTGACTTTAATTCGTTGGATAAAGACGAGGAAGTCCGCGACTTTAATAAAGCAATCGATAGTAGCTCAAATGTGCCCAGAATAACGGAGACGTATCTCAATCAAGGCGTCCGTTCCAGCAGTGAAAATAAAAATATCCAAAGTCGCCTGTCCCTGGTCGAACCCGTTGATTTAGGAGGGACTTTAGAAATCAATTACGATTTTGACTATACCAAGATTGATGCTAGACGTTCCACTTTTGACAACAACTTTGACAATGGACCTCTCTTGGTGGATTCGCTGAGTTTGAAGTACGACTATGCTTTTGCAAGCAATAAAGTCGGTATGGTTTATCGGCAAGATCTGAGTGACAAAGTGAAAGTGAGTTTCGGCTTTGCGGTTCAGCCTTCGGAGCTTACAGGAAGTTCAACAGACAAGCTGATAAAAACCTCTTATTCCAATGTGAACCTTGTACCTTCTGCCGGACTGAAATGGAAATTCAGCAAAGAGGAGGATCTTTCGATGGATTATTATGGGCGTAATAATCAACCGAGTTTCTATCAAATACAACCTGTGGTGGACAATACCAACACACAAAATATTGTGGTCGGAAATAAAGATCTAAAATCGGAATTTGCACATAGTTTTGTTTCAAAATACCGGAAATCAATGACACGCAGTGGTCAGTACTTTGAAGCTAGTCTTGCTCTTAATCTGGTGAATGATAAGATTGTTGCCAACCGTACAATTGATCCCAATTCGACCATACAAAAAACGACCTATCGCAACACAGAAGGATATTATGATGTTAAGAGTTATTATTTGTTTACAGCCTCGTTATTGTCCGATAACCTGCAGATGAGCTTGAACGGAAATGCCGATTATTATAACAATATCTCTTATGTAAACGATAAGAAGAGCTTTGGTGGACACTTCTTGTTTACTCAAGCGATTCAGTTTCGCTATACCTGGAGTGATATCTTCGAAGCCGAATTAAATGGTAACTATTCCTTGAACAGGGCGACATTTGATTGGCCTGTGCAAGATAATATCACCGTGCATTCGGGTATTGTTGGACTGGGATCTAAAGCATATCTGGGTACACATTTTACGATGGGACTTGAGCTTTCCCAAAAGTTTAACGCAGGATATTCAAGCTCGTGGAACAATATTAGCCCGACGATAATCAATGCGTATATGGAATATACTTTTGGACGGAATAACCTCGGTATGCTGCGTTTTCAGGGATTCGATTTAATGAACCAGAATACCGGGATTTCGCGTGTCGTCTTAGGAAATGACATTTTGGATGTCCGTAATAATCGACTGGCGCGTTATTTTATGCTTTCCCTTAATATAAGATTACAAAAATACCCTAAAAAATCATGATGAAAGCTGTTATTATTACTGCACCCGGTGGGCCGGAAGTTTTGCAAGTTAGCGATGAGGAAATGCCGCAGCCCGGACAATACGAAGTTTTAGTGGAAGTAAAAGCGGCAGGAGTCAATAGACCTGATGTGTTCCAACGTAAAGGAAGTTATCCTGCGCCAGCCGGAGTAAATCCTCGGATACCTGGCTTGGAGATTGCTGGTATTGTCGTTGAGAAAGGAAAGGATGTCACCGAGTGGAATATCGGCGACCGCGTCTGTGCACTCGTAGCGGGCGGAGGTTATGCCACCTATGCCAAAGTCTATCAAGGGCATTGTTTGCCTATTCCAGATCATCTGGATTTTGCCGAGGCAGCCTCACTTCCAGAAACCGTTTTTACGGTATGGGACAATGTTTTCCGACGGGGGAAATTGCAGACAGGTGAGCACTTTTTGGTACATGGTGGTGCTGGTGGGATTGGTAGTACAGCAATTCAGCTCGCTTCTTTGTTTGGTGCGGAAGTATATACGACAGTCAGCTCACCCGAGAAAGCCAGTTTTTGCGCATCATTGGGAGCCGTCAAAACTATAAATTATAAAACAGAAGATTTCGAGCAGCAGCTCAAGGGGCTGGGTGTGGATGTTATTTTAGACAGCATTGGTGGCTCATATTTTGAGAAAAATATCCGTCTCTTGAACCCCGATGGCCGACTGGTGTATATTAACGCGATGGAAAACGCAAAAGTTGAATTGAATTTGCTGCAATTGATGCAAAAACGCATCCTTTTAACTGGAAGTACACTGCGTTCGCGAGACCGCGAATTTAAGCAAATACTACGTGACGAGATCTGGTCTCAGGTATGGCCCAAGCTCAGTGCTGGACATTTTAAACCTTCTATATACCAAGTGCTTCCTTTTGCTATGGCCCCTGAGGCTCATCGGCTGATGGAAGACTCAAGCTTATTGGGTAAGATCGTCTTAAGCTTTTGATCGCTGAAAGTTGAGGGGAGTAGTGCCGGTTACGGTTTTGAAGTACTTGTGAAAGCTGGAGAAGTTTTGAAAACCGGATTCAAAACAGATTTGCTTCACCGTCTGTTTGTTTTCTATTAATAAATTGCAGGCTGTCTTCACGCGCATTTCGATCAGAAATTGAAAGAGTGTTTTTCCGGTCTGTGACTTGAAAAAGCGACAGAATGAATTTGGTGTCATACCCGTTAGCGAAGCAAGGTCCTGCAGCCGTATTTGGTCGCGGTAATTTTCACCTATAAAGTGCATCGCAACCTGCATACGGTTGGCATCCTGATCTTGCAGTTGGATGGTAAAAGTGGCGCTGGTCAATAAATCATGTTTTTCTTCGGCCGAAATGCACGTTAAGATCTCCAGTAAATGAATAATACGTGGTGTGCCGGTTGTCGTCAAAATAGCATCAATTAATTGCATAGTTTTTAATCGGCTATGCGCTGCTAATGAAATGCCTCTCTTGGATACCCGAATAAGCTCTTTGATGGCTTTATTTTCAGGTAAATTGATAAAATCATTTCCCCAGAAGTTTTCTTTAAAATGAATTACACGGATATCTGCGCATTCTGCTTTTTCCTGCTGCAGATAAATGGCATCAAACAGCCAGTAATGAGGTAAATTTGAACCCACCAGTGTGATGTCGCCCGATTCAAAACGCCTAACGCTATCACCAATAAATTGAGTACCTGAGCCTTTAGCAAAATAAATCAACTCCAGTTCTTCGTGATAATGCCAAAGGTTGTGGTATTGCGGGGTATTGTCTCTTCTGGCATTGAATGAATGCTCAGGGTTACTGTTTAAATGAAGCAGCTGTGCTTTCATAATTGTGAAATATATGCTGTAAAGTTACCAATTTGAGTTTGGATATGGTAATATAGCTTAATAATTTGATAATATACTTGAATGTTGTCTAGGATTTTTAAGCTTATTTTACATAAATAACTACTTATAACCATTTGAAAGATATGACGAATAAAAAGAGTTACACATTTGCCTTGATTTTGGTGACATCCTTATTCTTTTTTTGGGGATTTATTCATAACCTAGATCCAATCTTAATTCCGCATTTGAGAAATGCATTTAGTTTAACGCACTTTCAAGCTTCATTGGTCGATTCTGCCGTATTCATCGCTTATTTTGTGATGGCCATTCCTGCAGGTATTATTATGAAACGATACGGCTATAAAGCTGGCATTTTGATCGGATTGATCTTTTTTGCGATTGGCTGTTTTCTTTTTGTACCTGCTGCCAACACGATCAGTTATGTTTTCTTTTTAGGAGCCTTATTTGTTGTCGCCTGTGGTCTTACGATTCTAGAAACCGCTGCCAATCCTTACGTCGCTATATTGGGGGATCCGGCTTCATCGGCGCAGCGACTTAATTTTGCACAGTCCTTTAACGGTCTGGCAGCCTTTGTGGCTCCGATCTTTGGTGGGAAATTTATTTTATCTCATGAGCCTAAATCGCAGGAGGAACTGGCGCAATTGGCTGAACAGGCAAAAATGGCTTATATCCAGTCCGAAACAGCTTCTGTAAAATTGCCTTATGTGGTATTGGGTATATTGATT
Organism: Sphingobacterium sp. UBA3549; assembly: GCF_002376635.1. Lineage (NCBI taxonomy): Bacteria > Pseudomonadati > Bacteroidota > Sphingobacteriia > Sphingobacteriales > Sphingobacteriaceae > Sphingobacterium > Sphingobacterium sp. UBA3549. Next base: position 36,943 of record NZ_DFOE01000029.1, read on the forward strand.
TTATTGATCGCAGCCTTGTTTTTCTTTACAAAATTGCCTGATATCAAAGATGCGGAAGAAGAAGGTAAGGCAGGTTTTTTTCATGCTTTTCGTCACACAAATGTTCGATGGGCAGTGGTGGCTCAGTTCTTTTATGTCGGAGCCCAGGTTTGTGTTTTAAGTTTTCTGGTATTGTTTGCTACGGAAGTTGCCGGCATATCGGGTAAAGAGGGGGCTGACTACGCCGGATTTGCCGGACTGGCTTTTATGCTGGGACGATTTATAGGTACATTTTTTATGCGTTTTGTATCCGCATCCAAACTGCTGATTATTTATTCCTTTATCGCCATCCTTTTATCCCTATTCGTCATCTTCGGATCAGGCATTCAAACCTTATATGCGCTAATTGGTATCGCTTTCTTTATGTCAATTATGTTCCCAACGATTTTTGCGTTTGGTGTACAGGGGATCGGAGCAGATACGAAGTCGGCATCCAGTCTGATCGTCATGTCAATTGTGGGCGGTGCTTTGTTACCTCCAATTTTGGGTTTTATCTCTGATAAAACAGGAAATTTCCAATATGGTTATTTTGTGCCTTTGGTTTGTTTTATTGTTGTTCTGTTGTTTGCCTTCCAAAATAGAAGGGTCAGTATTGTGGAAACTGAAAGTCTAAAATCACATTAAATTAGTTAAAATGAAAAGATATGTTATGGCATTGGATCTCGTGAATGATCCGCAATTGATCCGGGAGTATGAGGATTATCACCGTGAGGTATGGCCAGAAATAAAACGTTCGATTCTGGATGCCGGCGTTCTGCAGATGGAAATCTATCGTTTTGAAAATAGATTGTTTATGAATATGGAAGTGGGCGACGACTTTTCATTTGAGCGAAAAGCAGCTATGGATGAAGCCAATGAAAAGGTGCAGGAATGGGAGCAGCTGATGTGGAAATATCAGGCTGCAATTCCGGGGACAAAGCCAGGGGAGAAATGGGTAATGATGACTAAAATTTTTGAATTAGTATAATGATGGCTATACAGCGCTATTTACAGATCCATCCAATGGATAATGTCCTTGTCGCTTTACAAGACTTGGACGAGGGAACAACGATTGTTTTTAATGGTAAAGAATTTCCATTAAAGCAAGCTGTTGCTGCCAAACATAAATTTACCATCCAGCCCATGGAGCAAGATGCTGAAGTATTGATGTACGGAGTGTTAGTTGGAAAATTGAATATCCCTTTAAATGCAGGTGAACTTATTACCACTGAAAACTTGCGTCATGCTTCGGAAGATTTTAGAATGGGTAACCGGAAGACCTCTTGGACAAAACCTGATGTTTCGGCCTTTAAGGATAAAACGTTTAATGGTTTTCACCGTTCCAATGGTACTGTGGGGACGGCAAATTACTGGTTGGTTATTCCGTTAGTGTTCTGTGAAAACAGGAATGTAATGACTTTAAAAACTGCTTTTGAGGAGAAACTCGGCTATAAAGTAAAAGCAAATAATTATGTTTCCGAGGTAGAAGATTTGATTGAGCGCTATAAGTCTGGTGCGGATATTAACGACATCCTTAACCACGAGCTATTGGCGAATTCGAGTGGGGGAGAGCACGACCGTCTGTTCAAAAATGTTGACGGAATCAAGTTTTTAAATCACGAGATGGGATGCGGTGGAACGCGTATGGATTCGGATGCGCTATGTGGCCTTTTGGCTGGCTATATCACGCATCCAAATGTGGCAGGGGCAACCGTGTTGAGTTTAGGATGTCAGCATGCGCAGGCGTCAATTTTGAAGGCGGAGATCGAAAAACGAAGTCCTGGTTTCGATCGGCCTTTATATATTTTCGAGCAGCAGAAAGAGGGAACCGAAAGGGAACTTATGCAAAAGGCGATCAAAGCAACTTTTGCAGGGATGATGCAAGCCGATCAAAATGAACGCAGACCAGCTCCGCTGGACAAATTGTGTATCGGCTTGGAATGCGGCGGCTCAGACGGCTTTTCAGGCATCTCTGCCAATCCAGCACTAGGTTTTGTATCGGATATTTTGGTGACTTTAGGCGGTTCTGTGATTTTGGCGGAATTTCCAGAGTTATGTGGTGTAGAACAAGAGTTGAGTGATCGTTGTATCGATGAGCCCACAGCAGATCGTTTTATGTCGTTGATGCGTACATATAATGCAAAAGCCGAAGCGGACGGCTCAGGTTTCTATATGAATCCTTCACCAGGCAATATCCGAGACGGTTTGATAACTGATGCCATTAAGTCTGCCGGAGCTGCAAAAAAAGGAGGAACATCGCCTGTTATAGCGGTGGTCGATTATCCTGAACTCGCTAACCGCCCGGGATTAAACCTATTATGTACTCCTGGTAACGATGTAGAAAGTACCACTGCAGAGGTGGCAGCTGGTGCCAATATTGTCCTGTTTACAACAGGGCTGGGTACACCGACAGGAAACCCAATCGCTCCAGTGGTAAAGCTTTCGACCAATACTAAGACTTTTGAGAAAATGCCGGATATACTGGATCTAAACTGTGGTACGATCATCGAAGGAACAGAAACTATTGAGGAAGCCGCACACCGCATTTTGGATTATGTGATTGAAGTTGCTTCTGGCAGAATACAGCCAAAGGCCGTGTTGTTGGGGCAAGATGATTTCATCCCTTGGCGTCGAGGTGTTTCTTTGTAGCGATAAAATACCACAGGGCTTGCGCGGAAGCACCTGATGTTGGAAAAAATCGGTAAAGGAAGTACTTGCCGATAAATGAAAAAGTCAGGTGAAAAAGTAGATGCCTTTATTGGAAAGTAAAACGATTGAATAGTCATAAAAAGAATAGTCAACGCGAGAAATTTGTTGCATCGACAGATTAAGGAAATTTGGGGTTGACGCTAATAAGTAAATAGAAAATGGGAAAATTAGAACAAAAAGTAGCTGTTATTACAGGGGGTGGTAGTGGGATAGGCCGTGCGATCAGTTTGCAATTTGCTGCAGAAGGAGCAAAAGTTCATATTTTGGATTTAAATGAAGAGGGGGGCAAGGCTGTGGTTACCGAGATCTTGGCTTCGGGAGGACAAGCTGTGCTTCATCGGTGCAATGTGACTGATCAGCAAGAAATTACTTCTATAGCACAAAATATCGGAAAAATTGATATTTTAGTAAATAATGCTGGCATTGCTCATGTTGGTAATTTAGAAAATTGTCAATCAGAAGATTTTGACCGTGTTTTTAACGTGAATGTCAAAGGCGCTTATAATGCATTGTCTGCTGTGGTGCCTTTGATGAAAGCACAAGGTTCAGGAGCAATCCTTAATCTCGCTTCAATTGCGGCATGGGTGGGTATCACCGACCGTTTCGCGTATTCGATGAGCAAGGGCGCTATCCATGCGATGTCGATGTCTGTTGCACGAGATTACATGGCCTATGGGATTCGTTGCAATAGTATTTCCCCTGCGCGTGTACATACACCGTTTGTGGATGGATTTATTGCAAAAAATTATCCAGGCAAAGAGGACGAGATGTTTAAAAAGTTATCGGCAAGCCAGCCAATAGGCCGTATGGCACAACCGGAAGAAATTGCAAAATTAGCCCTTTTCTTGTGCAGTGATGATGCAGCCTTTATTACCGGAAATGACTACCCGATTGATGGTGGTTTTATTAAATTGAATAATTAATAAGCTAAAAATAAATATCTATTATCTCAATACTATAAACATGAAATTAATACGTTTTGGAGCTCAAGGCAAAGAGAATATCGGTGTTCAGATCGATGGCGTAAATTACGATGTAAGCGCATTTGGTGGTGACTATGATGAACAATTCTTTGCAGAGAATGGTATAGCTCGTTTAGAAGAATTTGTAAAAGCAAATGATGGTAAGTTGATTGAAGTTCCCCAAAGCGAACGTATAGGAGCACCATTTGCCCGCCCATCCAAAATTGTTTGTATTGGATTAAATTATTTAGATCATGCCAAGGAAACAAATGCTCCTATTCCGGCCGAACCAATCATCTTCATGAAATCGACCACATCGTTGATTGGTCCATATGACGACGTAATGATTCCAAAAGACTCGTTAAAGACCGATTGGGAAGTCGAATTTTGTATTGTCATAGGTAAGAAAGCATCGTATGTAGAAGAAGGTGAAGCGTTGGACTATGTAGCCGGTTATGTATTGCACAACGATGTTTCTGAGCGTGAATATCAGCTGGAACGCGGTGGTACATGGGATAAAGGAAAAGGATGTGATACTTTTGCACCTATGGGACCTTTTATGGCGACAAAAGAGGAGATCAAAGATATCAACAACGTACGTCTATGGTTAAAGGTAAACGGAAAAACCTATCAAGATGGAAATACGAAGGATCTGATCTTTTCGGTAGCACATGTTGTATCGTATGTATCTAAATTTATGACCCTGTTGCCTGGCGACGTTATTTCAACCGGCACACCTGCGGGAGTAGGTTTAGGGTTTAATCCGCCTATTTATTTGAAGCCTGGCGATGTGATCGAATTAGGAGCCGATGGTCTTGGTGAATCCCGTCAGACTGTTGTCGCCTATTCAAAAAACTAATTGCTCACAAGTTTTCTTTTCATTATGCGTATAGATACCCATCAGCATTTCTGGAAATTCGATCCAATTAGATATAGTTGGATTACAGAAGAAATGCAAGTTATAAAACGTGATTTTACCCCTTTAGATATTCAGTTCTTGCTGGAGCGGAATGGATTTGGAGGAAGTATTGCTGTTCAGGCGCAAGAATCTGACGAGGAAACCGCTTATTTGGTTCAATTGGCCCACGATTACTCTTTTATAAAAGGGGTTGTGGGCTGGATAGATCTTCAGGCTCAAGATATCCGCCAACAATTGGACGCGTATCAGTCGACTGCAGTCATCAAAGGATTTCGTCATGTTGTTGAAGGGGAAGCGGATCCCGATTTTCTCATTCGTCCGGCAGTTTTAAATGGGCTGAAAGCTTTGGCGGACTATGGTTACACATATGATCTGCTTATTCGCCCACGTCATTACGCTTCAACGCTCGCTTGTGTACGACAAAATCCCGAACTTCAGTTTGTGTTGGATCATATTGCAAAGCCACCCATCAAATCAAAGGAATTTGATGAATGGTCAGTATTTATTGATGCACTTGCCGCTTTTCCGAATGTCGTATGTAAAGTTTCGGGGCTAGCTACAGAGGCCGATTGGGAGGGGTGGAAGCTGGATGATTTCAAACAATATGTGGAACATATATTTTTATGTTTTGGGAAGAAACGTATCATGTACGGGTCAGATTGGCCAGTATGCCTCCTAGCGGCATCTTACGAGGAGAGTATTGCCATCGTCGAAAATAAATTGGGGCAATTTACAGCTGCAGAAAAGAATGCCTTTTGGGCAGAGAACGCTATACGTGTGTATAATCTTTAACAAAGAAAAGCTTCAGCATGTTATGAAAATGAAAAATAGCATGCTGAAGCTTTTGTTGGTCATATAGCTAGTTAATAGGCACAATGACGTCAATATAAATTAATCAATAACCAGTGAAATAGGTTCATTGTTGCGAATGTTAACCACAATCAATGAATCAAACCATTCAATAAAAGTATTATGGATCTTCATTTAAAAGATAAAGTTATTATTGTTACCGGTGGAGCAAAAGGCATCGGACGCGCAGTAGTCCATGCTTTGGCTAAAGAACAGGCTATTCCGGTCATTGTTGGCCGTAAACAGGCCGATAATGAAAAAGTAAAGGCAGAAATCCAACAGTTTGGTATTGAGGCACTCTGTATTGAAGCAGAGTTGTCTAGGCCCGAAGATTGTGAAAGAGCGGTCCAAAAGACATTGGAAGTATACGGTCGCATTGATGGTTTGGTGAACAATGCCGGACAGAATGACGGTGTTGGACTAGCTTCTGGAAATTACGAGAAATTTGTTGCTTCTCTACACAAGAACTTAATTCACTATTACCTAATGGCCCATCATGCTTTGGATGCATTGAAAGCATCGAAAGGCAGTATCGTGAATATTTCTTCCAAAACTGGCGAAACAGGGCAGGGGAATACCTCAGCTTATGCGGCATCTAATGGTGGACGTAATGCGCTTACACGGGAATGGGCCGTAGAATTGTTGCCTTATTCGATTCGTGTAAATGCTATTATCGTAGCAGAATGCGCAACACCCCAATACGATACCTGGATCCAAACTTTAGCAAATCCAGAAGAGACATTGAAAAAAATAACGGATCGCATTCCGTTAGGGCATCGGATGACAACAGCTGCGGAAATTGCCGATACAACAGTCTTTCTGCTTTCCGATAAGTCAAGCCATACAACAGGACAGTTGATTCATGTCGATGGTGGATATGTGCATCTAGACCGTTCGATTATCGCTGAATCGTAGTAAACAGCGATTGGATGTTGGAAATTGGACTTTAGCATAAGTGAGACTTTCGTTCAATTTCCAAAATTTATGCAGTAGTGTATTATTAAAATAAAAAAAGCCTGTTCATTTGAACAAGCTTTTTTTGTGGTGCCACCTGGGTTCGAACCAGGGACACAAGGATTTTCAGTCCTTTGCTCTACCAGCTGAGCTATGGCACCAGTTGACCTTTTATTTAAATCTGTGATCATCAGATTGAAGCGTGGTGCCACCTGGGTTCGAACCAGGGACACAAGGATTTTCAGTCCTTTGCTCTACCAGCTGAGCTATGGCACCGCTTTTTGCTATGGGTTTGTTCCCCTATTGCGATGCAAATATAGTCTGATAATTTGAATTCTAAAACTTTTATGCAGATTATTTTCGTACTTTTTTCGAACATGTTGATTTTGATTGAGATAAAATTACAAGAAACTAACATACAGAAAAAGGAATAAGCTGTATCTTTGCACTTCAATAAATAGAGATGAGTAAAAGAGGAAGAGTTTTAGTTGCAATGAGTGGAGGGGTAGATAGCTCCGTTGCTTCTGTTATGCTCCACGAACAAGGATATGAGGTTATCGGTATCACGATGAAGACGTGGGATTATGCATCCGCAGGTGGTTCGTCTAAAGAGACCGGATGTTGTAGCCTTGATAGCATTAATGACGCTCGTACATTAGCCGTAAACTATGGTTTCCCGCATTATATATTGGATATACGCGATGAGTTTGGGGACTTTGTAATTGATAATTTTGTTGAAGAATATATTGCTGGTCGCACGCCGAACCCATGTGTATTGTGTAATACCCATATCAAGTGGGAGGCTTTAATGAAACGTGCCGACAAATTGGACTGTGAATTTATCGCTACAGGACACTACGCAAATATTCGCATGCACGACAATGGCCGCTATGTGATCTCCAAAGGTAAAGATGAGAATAAAGATCAATCCTACGTTTTATGGGGCGTTTCACAAGAGAACCTTGCCCGCACCCAGTTTCCTTTAGGATCTTTCACGAAAAAAGAGATTCGCCAAATGGCCTTAGATATGGGACAAAAGGAACTGGCCAATAAGTCGGAGAGTTACGAAATCTGTTTCGTTCCTGACAACGATTACCGTGCGTTTTTGAGACATAAGGTGCCAACATTGGATCAACAAATTGGTCCGGGTAATTTTATCCTATCTGATGGTACCGTCGTCGGTAAACATATTGGCTACCCTTATTTCACCATCGGTCAACGTAAAGGCTTAGGTATTGCCTTAGGTAAACCGATGTTTGTGATCGAAATTCTTCCAGAAAGTAATACGGTGGTCTTGGGTGAAGAACATGAACTTGAAAAGTCACACGCGTACGTTCGTAATGTGAACTTTGTGAAATATGCAGGACTGGATCAACCGATGGAAGCTATCTCAAAAGTGCGTTATAAAGATTCAGGTGCCTTGTCGACCATTTCGCAAGAATATGATAAAGTCCGTATCGACTTTGTGCATAATGTAAAAGGTATTGCTCCAGGGCAATCTGCCGTTTTCTATGAAGGGAATGATCTACTCGGTGGTGGTTTCTTAATGAAATAATAGGAATCTGACCTGAGATTTAGAATAAGAGTTTTAATCCCTATGCTGTAGATACAGTATAGGGATTTTTTATTCATTCTATATACTATCCATTTAAATTTACTATAGGGTAGACGAGTTTGATCGACCTATTTAATAGCAATTTTTAGCTTTACACCTTAAGGTTAAAAGTTCAACTAATTATTGCCTGTTTTGTTTTTACTAAAATAATTAGTAATTTTAACCTATGAATTGGTCGGAATATTTAAAGGGTAGAGGGGCACAGATTAATCCCAATAACAAGTTTTTTGTGAACCAATATGTGCAGGAGCATGTCGAGGGGCTGGATGAGGAATTTTTGGGTACTGCAAAAACGCAGTTTATTCCGACACATCCGAAATCGATTATATCCAAATCCAATAGTCCTGACCTGCGTTTCGAAAGGTCTATTAATCCTTATCAGGGCTGTGAGCATGGCTGTATTTATTGCTACGCGCGCAATTCACACGAGTATTGGGGGTTCAGTGCAGGACTGGATTTTGAACGGAAGATCTTGGTAAAGCATAATGCGGCGCAGCTGCTCGAACAGGAATTCAGGAAAGCGAGCTATCAGCCTGATTTGATTATGCTTTCCGGGAATACAGATTGTTATCAACCTATTGAACGAAAATTGGGCATCACTCGATCGATCTTAGAATTGATGGTTAAATACCAGCATCCTGTTTCTATCATCAGTAAAAATGTACTGATGCGACGGGATTTTGATCTCTTGCGCGAACTTGCGGAACTAAATCTGGTTTCCGTTGCCGTGACCATCAATTCGTTGCGGGAGGAGGTACGTCAGAAAATGGAACCCCGTACGGCTACGGCATCGGCCCGGTTGAAATTGATTGAGGGATTGACAGGGATTGGTGTACCCGTCATGCTGATGATGGCGCCCATCGTTCCGGGGATCAATAGTGATGAGATTTCAGATCTGATTCGTTCGGGAGCAGATGCGGGAGCAATTACAGCCTCTTATACCATCGTGCGGCTCAATGGACAGATCGGTGGCATCTTTAAGAATTGGCTCTATCAGAACTATCCTGATCGTGCTGAAAAAGTATTGCATTGGATTGAAGCCTGCCATGGCGGAAAAATTAACGATACCGATTTCGGACGAAGGATAAAAGGGGATGGCCATATGGCCGAGAGCTTACAGCATTTATTTAAGCTTTCCGTCAAGAAGTATATGGATAATGGGGTGCTTCCATCCTTGAGAAGGGATCTTTTCCGCTTACCCGATGCAGGCACGCAGCTGGGTTTGTTTTAGATGGTTGGAGCGACAATTATGAATTTGCTATTCTCGAGGAGGAATACCCGCTTTAAATTTTAGCAAAAAAGCCTGATTCATGCAATGAATCAGGCTTTTTTTATTGATAAGATCGAGGTTCCAGTGAACTAAGATTTCTTTCTTTTGATCAATACATAACTCACATAAAGTAATACAAGCCAAGCAGGAATCAATTCTACCGGTAGCTTCATGCCTGTTAGCCACATAATGCCGAGCATGGCAATTAAGAAGACCAAACAGATGTAATTACTCAATGGATATAGAAAAGATGGGAATTTGGTTTGTAAATGCGCGTCGAGTTTATTCTTTCTAAAGTACAAATGTGTAATGGAAATCATGACCCAGTTGATAATCAGTGAAGAAACCACCAGTGACATTAAAATCTCCAGGGCATTTTTTGGTGCAACATAGTTGATAAATACACAAACAGCGGCAAACAATGCAGAGACCAAAATCGCATTGATAGGAGCATGGTTTTTGTTGAGTTTTGATAGAAAACGAGGAGCATTACCCTGTTCTGCCAATCCATATAACATTCTACTGTTGCTATATACACTACTGTTATAGACAGACAATGCTGCTGTAAGGACAATAAGATTTAACGCATTTGCGATAATTTTAGTGAAATAAAAAGTCTTTCCAAAGAGGGTAAATTCGAATCCATTGAGTTTGTCAAACACCAGTACAAAGGGACTTGTATCGGCGGTGATGTTTGTCCATGGTGTCAAAGAGAAAAGAATGATCAAAGCGCCGACATAAAAGATCAGAATCCGATAGATCACTTGGTTGGTTGCTTTCGGGATATTTTTTTCCGGATTTTCGGCTTCAGCGGCGGTGATACCAACCAATTCCAGTCCGCCAAAAGAAAACATAATCAAGGCCATGGCAGAAAGGAGTCCTTCAAAATTGCCGTCCGTTGTTTCGCTAAACCAGCCTTTGGGGAAGAAACCGCCATGTGAAGTCAGGTTGCTGAGGCTTGCCTGCTCACCTCCCGTACCGCTTAGAAGCAGGTAAACACCAAAAACAATCATTGCAATAATGGCGACTACTTTAATAATGGAAAACCAAAATTCCGTCTCCCCATATATTTTTACGGAAGCCAGATTCAGGGCGTTGATCGCAAAGAAGAAAAATAGGCTTGATGCCCATAACGGTATTTCGGGCCACCAAAACTGTACATAAACACCTATTGCGGTCAGTTCGGCCATGCTTACCAAAATATAAAGGACCCAATAGTTCCAGCCCGAAGCATAACCGGCAAAAGAGCCCCAGTATTTATTGGCGAAGTAGCTAAAGCTTCCTGAAACAGGTTCCTCGACCACCATCTCGCCCAATTGTCGCATTATAAAAAAAGCAATAATCCCAGCAAATGCATAACCAAGGATAACGGCAGGTCCGGCCAATGTGGCTGCTTTTCCAATGCCTAAAAATAAGCCAGTTCCGATTGCACCGCCGAGGGCAATCAATTGAATGTGTCTATTTTGAAGACCTCTCTTTAACTCTTCCTTATTGTTCTGTTTCTCCATATGAATGGTTAATACGGTTACTAATCTGTTTTGATCTGGTTCTTGGTTCGGAAAGCCTCCAACCATAGCGGTAGCGTTCAGCCAGAATCAGGTTGTCCAAAATGAATACTGTCGAGCGAAATTGCGTTTGAATAACGTGGCTCCTCAGCCCATATTTTGTTCTAAGCGCATAAAGTTAATAAAACACTTAGGTATTTGTGCACATTATTGCTAAGAAACAGCAAGCGCCGTAATTTTCTTAAAAAAAACGGCGCTTTACTTTATAGTAGCTAGTGTGATTTTTGGCCACGCTAACTAATAACGAAATCTTATTTGCAAATGCTACTTAAAAGGACAAATTAATTTGCTTTTGAAGCTTTTTCAGCACTGCAGTCACATCCGCAACCTTTGGAACAGCTCGACTTGCCCTTTAATGATTTTCGGACATTTTTAACGACATACCATATAGCCGCCAAAACGAGAATTCCCACGATGATATATTGTACGGTTACATTATCCATAGCTCTTTTATTTTAAAAGTTGATAAGCGATTAATGCACTGAGGTAGGCTACGCCCGTCATAAAACCAAGTTGTATTAAAGTCCATTTCCAAGATCCTGTTTCCCTTTTTACCGCCGCGATCGTACTCATACATTGCATAGCGAATGCGTAAAACAATAGTAAGGATACACCTGACGCCAAATTGTAAGCGGGTAAACCGGTATTTCGGTTAATTTCACTTTTCATTTTGCCTAATACCGTTGTTTTAGACGCTTCATCTTCGATATCCACTTCATCTCCGAGACTATATACCGTAGCCATTGTGCCAACAAATACTTCACGTGCAGCAAAAGAAGAAATTAGACCGATGCCCATCTTCCAATCGTACCCCAATGGTTCAACTACAGGTTCAATAGCCATGCCAAGATAGCCCAGGAAAGAGTGCTCCAGTCGATAAGATGAAACTTCATGTTCTAAATCTGCTTCGGGTAAATTCGGGTTATTCTTTGTTACATATTCTTCTGCCCGGCTAAATTTGTCATTCGGTCCAAAGCTGCCCAATGCCCATAGTATAATGGAAATCGCCAAAATGATTTTACCAGCACCAAAGACAAAACTGGACGCTTTTTCCCATACATTTAAGGCAACGTTTTTCCAATCCGGAGTCTTATAAGTGGGAAGTTCAAAGATGAGAAATGATTTGTGCTTCGATTTAATCACTTTGGTAAGGATAATAGCAGATAGCAGGGCTGCAAATATCCCGAGGAGATACATGACAAACAATACAATCCCTTGAATTTGAAATCCACCTACTCGTGTATCTGGTATCACCAGTCCGATCAGCACAATATAAATAGGCAGACGTGCAGAACAGGTCATAAAAGGTGTCACTAGAATAGTCACTAATCTCTCTTTGCTATTTTCGATGTTACGTGCAGACATCACTGCAGGAACAGCGCAGGCAACGCCAGAAATCAACGGAATGACTGATTTTCCACTCAATCCGAAGGGACGAAGCCAGCGGTCCATCAGAAAAACGACACGGCTCATATAGCCCGTTTCTTCCATAATCGAAATAAAGACATACAAGATGACGATCTGCGGAATGAAGATGACGATCCCGCCGATTCCCTTAATAATACCGTTACTCAACAAGTCTGTCAATGGTCCCGCAGGAAGTGCCGACTGTGTATAGGCCGCAAGATCGCCAAAAAGACCGTCTATAAAATCCATCGCAGGTCCAGACCACGTGTAAATTGCCTGGAAAATAAGAAATAAGATTCCAAAAAAGATCACATAACCAAAAATCGGGTGAAGCAGAATGCTATCAATCGAATTTGTTTTATTCTTATTCGAAGCCTCATCTTTTACATAGATTTCTCCAAGGCTATTATCTAATGATTTGCTGCGTAATATGGCCTCCTCTTTCTGTAGTTTATCAGCCCTTAATTGATATTTCTCGCGGATTTGCTGAATAGCCTGATTCTTTTCCTTCGACAAAAACGATACTTCGCCCTTAGCTAAATATTGCCAGGTATGGTATTCAGTCTCTAACGGGAAGAGACGTTTCGTTTCTTCCAATGCAGCATCCGCTTCCTTTGGTAGGCTAAATGTACTGATATACATGGGTGGAACAGCATCAAAGTTTTTGATTAACTGATCTACACCTTGCCCTGTACGTGCATTGGTTTGGTATACCTTGGTATTTAACAAATGCTCAAGTTTTTGAACATCTATGGTAATACCTTTTTCCCTGGCTTCGTCGATCATATTGATGACAAAGATAGCCGGTAGGCCAAGCTCGCGAGCTTGCTGATAAAGGATGATCGACCGTTTTAGATTGGTGGGTTCGGCAACGACAACGACAAGGTTTGGTCTGAAACTACTATCTTTATTGACTAAAGTGTTGAAAACAACCTCTTCGTCCATCGAACTTGGAAACAAAGTATAGGTTCCGGGTAAATCAATGATACGATACGTTTTACTGTTGGCTTTTACTTGCCCCTCACGTTTCTCGACCGTAATTCCAGGATAATTTCCTACTTTCTGATTTAATTTTGTAATCCGGTTAAATAGAGATGTTTTACCCACATTTGGATTCCCCAAAAGTGCAATAATCGGGTTATTCATTATTTCTGATCAATAAGGATGACTTTAGCTTCTGATTTGCGGATAGCAATAAGGGCGTTATTCGCACGGATATTTAGGCATATTGGCCCATCGAGCGGGGCAATATGTTTTACCTCGACCTCAGTACCGGGTATAAAGCCCAATTCGAAAAATTTAGCTGGAATATCGTGTGATTCAAAATCAATAATTACCGCCTTTTCCCCTTTTTTTAGCTTATCTAAGCTAGTTCTATTACGCATCTGCCTGTTTTTTTTGAATTTCTCAAATATACAGAATTTCCGCCATTTAGAATGATTCTAATGTCATAGTTATGTATTTACTAAAAAACAGCTATCTTTATGCTATAAAACGATTAATTATCAACCAGAATGAAGATTGAGGACGAAATCAAAGTAAATAAATTCAGCAATGAATGGCATCGTTGTACGGTGAATATTCTCTACACCTATAACTGTATAAGCAACGCGCTCGAACAGCGAGCTGCTAAAGAAGGAATCACTTTGAAACAATTTAATGTCCTGCGTATATTAAGAGGACGATATCCTAGGCCTGCAACCAATAGTCTCATTAGGTCAAGAATGCTGAGTTTTACACCAGATATCTCGCGTATGATAGACCGTATGGTTTCTAAAGAACTGGTTTCGCGCTGTCAGTCGGGAGCGGATAAAAGGGCTGTGGATCTTTTTATCACAAACAAGGGCCTGGAAATTCTAAAAAGACTTGATGAGGATATGTTGATGATGGATATTTTGCCCAACCGAATCAGCGAGGAAGAAGCTATTGCATTAAATGCCTTGCTAGATAAACTTCGTGGCTAAAAAATTAATGCGCATGATCATGATGTTCATGATCATGCGTTTGATGATGCTGATCATGCCCATGGTCATGATCTCCAACAAATAAGAAGCTTCCCAGTGCAATGGCAACTCCTGCTATCACAGCTATCATTTTCTTTTTATTGAATTTGTGATGGTCAATAGAGCCCGATTCAAAAAGTATAGTCGTGGATATGTGTAAGAAAATACCAATAACTACTGCCATGATTTTATCGAAATATTGTTGGATATTGCCCACTTCTCCTGCACTGATAGCTTTACTCAGTAAAAACCCAAAAGGGGTCATTGCCGCAAATAAAGCGAGCGTAATCAGGATGGTATTTTTCTTTACATGCGTACTGAGTAAAATACTTCCCAATGCAAATGCTGCTGGAATATGGTGAATGGATATCCCCAGTGCAAGCTCTGTCTGGTGCGTCGCAGCCAAGGGCATACCTTCGAGGAATGCATGAAGGCATAGACTGAACATAATACCGATTGGAAAACGATGGTTATGATGGTCGTGGTCATTGTCCGCATGGATATGGCCATGTTCGATCCCCTGGGAAAACTGTTCAAGAAAAAGCTGAAAAAGAAATCCAGCTAACACATAGATACCCAATACTTCGGGTGAGGTATTGGTCGACTGATAAACATGGGGCATGAGGTGAAGTACAGTAATGGAGAATAAATAGGCTCCACTGAAAGAAAGGATCAGTTTAAGAAAATTAGTCCCTTTCTTTTGTACAAAAAATACGGCAATTCCACTTGCAAATGCAGGTACGAATAAAATTAAAATCAATAAAATTGAATTCATTATACTTGTTCAGTTTTAAAAAAGCTTGGTACAAATCGTTTGAATAAATAACCTGTTGCCAAACCAACCAAGATACCTAAAACGGCACCACAGAGGATATCAAAAGGGTAATGAACACCAACATAAATTTGAGCGACTGAAATTAACGTCGCCCAGGCAATACAAAGCCAAAGCACATGTTTCCACCTTCTCCGAAAAAGAACAATCCAGAAGAACGCTAGGGAAAAATGATTGGCAGCATGCGAAGAAGTAAAGCTAAAGCCAGAGCCACAGCGCACCCGGATGTTAATATTTTCCTTAAACTCCACATCGTTGCAAGGTCGAATACGTTTGACAGTTTTTTTGATCAAATGAGAAGACAGACCATCGGAAATTCCAAAGGTGGCCAGGGTCACGGCAACAATGAGTATACCTGTTTTACCGTAGGTTTTAATGAAAAATATGACCAGAAACAAATACAAAGGTGCCCAGGTATATGGATTGCGCAATATAGGCAATAACCAATCAAACACCGGGTTACTCAAGCCTTGATTGATGGCTAGAAAAATCTCTTGATCGATGTGTATTAACTGTTGAATCATAAATGTTGCTGATGACAATGAAACTCCCAAACTTTAAAAACTCGTTTTTCAAAAGTAAAAATAATTTCATTGCAAAGAACTGTTTCTGTTAAAAACAACTTTGTTGCAACAAATATACGTTAAATATTTATTATTTATAATTTTAATTCGATATTTTATTGCCATTGTGCTAAATTTACGCGTTAATCAATTCAAAAGAAATGACTTTAATTAAATCAATATCAGGGATACGAGGTACGATAGGCGGGCGTGCTGGAGAAGCACTTACCCCCATAGATATCGTTAAGTTTACAGCAGCTTATGGCAAAATCATTGTCAAGCAGAGCGGTATCAAAAAAATTGTCATCGGTAGAGATGCGCGTGTTT
Source organism: Sphingobacterium sp. UBA3549 (assembly GCF_002376635.1). Classification (NCBI taxonomy): domain Bacteria; kingdom Pseudomonadati; phylum Bacteroidota; class Sphingobacteriia; order Sphingobacteriales; family Sphingobacteriaceae; genus Sphingobacterium; species Sphingobacterium sp. UBA3549. The sequence goes on from NZ_DFOE01000029.1 coordinate 52,936, forward strand.
CTGGTGAGATGGTCAGTAATCTGGTGATAGGTACCTTGCAGAGTATCGGTGTTGATGTGGTTGACCTGGGTCTATCCACGACTCCAACAGTAGAAATTGCTGTACCGATGGAAAAGGCAGCTGGCGGTATTATTTTGACTGCTTCACATAATCCTGGCCAATGGAATGCGCTGAAATTGTTGAATGCGAAGGGTGAATTCATTTCAGATGCCGAAGGACAGGAAGTATTGGCTCTTGGCGAGTCTTTGGACTTCGATTTTTCCGAAGTGGGGGAATTAGGACAGCTCCATAAAGACTATTCCTACATGCAGAAACATGTAGACGCTGTTTTGGCTTTGGAATATGTCGATAAAGAAGCCATTAAAGCCGCTAATTTTAAAGTCGCTTTAGATGCAGTCAATAGCACGGGCGGTACCTTTATCCCTGCGTTGTTGGATGCACTGGGGGTACAAACCATTTATAAGATCCATTGTGAACCCAATGGCCAATTCCCGCATAATCCCGAACCGTTGAAAGAACATCTTACAGATTTGTCTGCAGCAGTGGTCGAGAACAAGGCTGATTTGGGGATTGCTGTGGATCCGGACGTCGATCGATTAGTCTTTATGATGGAAGACGGCGAATTATTCGGTGAAGAATATACACTAGTGGCCGTAGCAGACTACCTGTTGCAGCATAAAAAAGGAAATACCGTTTCTAATTTATCTTCTACACGTGCACTGCGTGATGTCACTAAAGCACATGGAGGTGAATATTATGCAGCGGCCGTGGGTGAAGTCAATGTGGTTACAAAGATGAAAGAAGTCGATGCGGTCATCGGCGGAGAGGGAAATGGTGGCGTAATTTATCCGGCATCTCACTATGGCCGTGATGCGCTGGTCGGTGTGGCGATCTTCTTAACGCACTTGGCAAAACTTGGTAAAAAGGCATCAGAATACCGTGCTTCTTTACCGCAGTACTTTATGTCCAAAAATAAGATTACCCTGACGCCCGAATTAGATATTGACAATCTATTGGCGAAAATGCAGGAGAAATATAAAAATGAAGATCATTCCACCATTGATGGACTGAAAATAGACTTCGAAAATGAATGGGTGCACTTACGCAAATCGAATACCGAACCGATCATTCGCATCTATTCTGAGGGCCCGACGCCCGAAGCTGCTGAGCAGATCGCGCAGAAGATTATCAGTGAAATTGAAGAAATAATCAAATAAAAACAAAAAGCTGCATCTGCAGCTTTTTGTTTTAGGACTAAGTTGACGAATACAAAATAGGCCTAGATAGAAAGATGTTTTAGAATTTATGATTAGAAAAATCATTTTAAGTGTATGTTGTTTTCTTCATGTAGTGTTATTCGCCTTACCAACAAGCGCCCAGCAAACTGTAGAAGAAATCAATAGGGTGTTAGCGCAATGGCACAAGTCTTCAGGTGAGGTGAAGTATGGCCCATTTTTGAATGTGATTGCTTCCGATGGAATCATTATGGGGACTGATCAGAATGAAAGATGGGATAAAGCACATGCTGAAAAGTTCGCCAATCAATATTTCAATCCCAAGAATGCATGGACATACACGTATGACACTAGGCATATCAGCTTCAATGCAGATAGTACCATTGCTTGGTTTGATGAATCTTTTAAGATTAATACCAAGTCTTTTCGTGGAGTAGGGGTACTGAGCAAGCTGGACAATGTGTGGAAGATCCGTCAATACAGTATGTCAGTTTTGGCGCCCTATTCGGATGTGAAAGCTGGAATAGGCGGAAAGGCTGGCCAGAAAATTCATAGCAATCTCTTATTGGTGATGCTGCTCTTTTTCTTTATGGCCATGTTGTTTGTGCTGAGTCAACGCTTAAAGGTCTCTTATCCAATCTTATTAGTGATTGGTGGACTCGTGATTTCCTTGATTCCCGGTGTCCCAGTCATTAGTGTGGACCCTGATATTGTGTTTATGGTCTTTTTGCCCCCTTTACTTTTTGAAGCCGCGTGGTACACCAATTGGGGTAATTTTTTAAAGTGGCGCAGGTCTATTTTAATCATGGGCTTCGGTCTGGTTTTCTTCACATCCTTGGCCATTGCCTACTTTTCAGTGAGTATTATTCCCGGATTTACCCTAGCACTTGGCTTTTTGCTAGGCGGGATCATTTCGCCTCCCGATGCTGTTGCGGCGAGTTCAGTATTGAAAGGTATCAGTATTCCGAAACGAGGAATAGCGATATTGGAAGGAGAAAGCCTGGTCAATGATGCTGCCTCACTTACTGTGTTTCGATTTGCATCGATTGCAATTCTTACGGGCCAGTTTGTAATGACCAATGCGGCGACGCAATTTCTTGTATTATCGGTGATGGGCGTTGTGGTTGGCCTGGTGATCGGCCACATCCTCTATGTCTTCTTAAGGTATGTGGCGAAATCATCCAGCATATCAACACCTATTACCCTCATCGCACCCTACTTAATGTATATTGTCGCAGAACATTTTGAATGGTCGGGCGTTTTGGCTGTGGTAAGTGGTGGATTGTTTCTCTCCTTTCGGGCAGGGGATTATCTCAACTATCATACCCGTATTCAAACGAAAGAAGTATGGGCAACGGTAGGTTTTCTCTTAAATGGATTCGTCTTTATTTTGATTGGGCTGGAGTTACCCGTTATCATTAATGGATTGGGCGAATATTCGATGGCGGAGGCCATTAACTATGCGCTGGCGATCGCCGTGATCGTCATTATTTTGCGATTGATTGCAGTCTATCTTTCGGCTTTTGTTCCTAGAATATTATTTAAGCGGATTCGGGTAAAGGAAAAAAGCCCGGGATGGAAACTGCCCTTGGTTATTGGCTGGGCAGGAATGAGAGGGGTGGTTTCGTTGGCATCAGCATTAGCGATTCCGTTGACTTTATATGATGGCACAGCTTTCCCACACCGTAATCTGATTTTGTTTATTACGTTTGTCGTTATTTTGGTGACGCTTGTCTTTCAGGGGCTAACATTACCCTTTTTAATTAAGCTGATAAAGATGGAAGATGTCGACGAGCAAGTTTCCATGGAAGAGCAGATTGATGAGATCCGCTTACGCCTTGGTAAAGAATCTATTGCCTATTTGGATAAGCACTATGCACAGGAAATGTTGGAGTATGAGACCATCGCCCGGGTGAAAGAGCAGATCATCCGAAGTGTAAATGCTTCCGAGCGTGCAAAAGAAGAAGATACACGTGCACAGCTTTCGGCAGTGAGAGGACTGTATAATAAAATAATGTTGGAACTTCTGGCCTTACGTCGAGATGGATTGTATAAGATCAAAGAAAGTAAGGCTTACGATAGCGATGTCATTAGAGAAATGGAGTATTCTCTAGATCTGGAAGAATCGCGTTTGTCGCGTAAATAATCGGTATTAATACCATATCACGGGCTTATGCCCGATAAGGGCAAGATCATGATGTGGCGAGCAATAGCGAAGTTAACTTACAATGTTAACTTCGCTATTTTTCCCTTATCTCCGGCCAGATATATGGCGCTGCCTTTTTTGGCTTTTTGAACCGCATTGAAGCTTTCCTTTCCGATCGCTATCCAGTTTTTACCACCGTCATTCGACAAGTCTGTGCCCGAAGTACCCGTGCTGATGAGTTGTTTTTTGGAGCGGTAAACAACAGCGGATTTAAATCCAGCGGGCGCTGATTGTGGTGCAAACCAAGTTTTACCACCATCTTTGGTCAGAAAGCTGTTTTTCTCCTTGTTTGTGTCGTCTTTGTAATCTCCGCCAACGACAATTCCAGTCGTTGATGAATAGAAAGCAATAGAAAAGGGGCCGGTGCTATTTTTTCCCTGCAGGATCGGGCAGCTGTAACGTACCCATGTATTTCCCTGGTCGTCGCTGCGATAGATATTGGAAACTGTTCCCCCAGTGGCAATCCAGTATGTTCCTGTGTTGTTGCAGTATATGGATGTCCCGCTAGCAGCAAAACCAGCTTCTCCACCAGTTATCGAAAAGGGCATATTTGCTGTGATATCTTTCCATGACTCTCCGAAATCGACACTTTTTAATAGCGGCATTTTACCTTGAATGGCATCGCCGAAAGCAATACCCACACCTGCTGATGTAAATGCAATACCGTCATAAAATATTTCTGGTCGCTTGTCACTGAAAACCTCCTTCCAGCTTCGCCCGCCGTCGCGGGTACGTAAGATGATGGCTGGTGAACCCGCAGAGATAACGATGGCTTCATTTTCATCAAACGCTTCAATATCCCTAAAATCTGTTTTTTCATAGCCAATTGGGTTGACCCACTGCCAGTTTTTTCCAGCATCGGTGCTGAGTCCAACGGTGCCATTGCTACCGCTCACCCATACGGTCTCATCATCGACCACACTAAGCCCTCTGTAGCTACTGTTGCGCTCCTGATTGACCAAACTAAGGTTTGCCTGTTGAGCAATTAGCGTTTTTAGCCAGAAGGCCTGAATAATAAAGACCAGAAATAAAGGTTTCATGTTTAAATATTTATTTAAACAAATCTACTTGTCTTTTCGATACTTTCCTTTGTTTTTTTAAGATTGTTTTACGGAGCTGCAGAAAGCCAACGGTCATTTTTCGGCGTGATTTGAAATAAGGAATACTTAAAACGACCAATAAAGCAATGCAGGCTGATGTGCCCAGTGCGCCACCATACCCGGCAAAAAACTTGCTCGTGTGGAGCAGGATCGTCGTAAAGATAATGCCGGCAAGGGCCAAACCGAAATAGGTTGATAACTGGCTTTTGGATACCATGCCTATAAATGAGGCCCCAATAAAAACCGGAGGAATATATTGAGCCAGATAAGGCGTGACAGTTTGCGGGAAAAAATGAAGAAAGCCAGCGACAAGTAATGTCAGCAATGCCGAGGAACGTACCGCACCTTGATTAAATTTGGTATTGACGTAGTAGGTGGCCGTGCTCGCGATAACACCAACTAGGTATAAAATGAATGTTTCCATATTACTTAAAAATGTACAACAGTAGGTAGGTCAGCGAAACACCGAGAAAAGCCAATGTACCCAGCTTGCCACCGACCCCATTTAACAGGCTTTTCGATACAATCAGAAAGATCGCAGTAAAAATGCTGGCGGCTAGAACAAAGGAGAAGCCATGAGCTACCTGGGCATTGGACATGCCTACAAACGCACCGCAATAAATTGCCGCCGGAAGATGAGGGAGATACGTTGAATCTTTATTGATATTGGGTATGAAGGAGCCCAGTGTACCTGTGAGTGCAGCACCCAAGACCGGACCTAACCCAAATGTATGATTGAAATAGTAGGAAATAATCGCTCCGACAGGAACCCAAACGGCAATTCGGATGGACTCATATTCATGTTTATGATGATGAATCGGCGAACGAAGGTAACTGTATAAAATAAGTAAGGAGAGTAGACCTATAAAGGCCAGTATAAGATAAGAATTTCTATTTTCTACAAAGATGGCCAATAAAAAAAGGGCCTGAATGACAAATAATAAGCAGATGCTTGCTGTCCTAAATCTGTGCCGGGCTTGCATTTAAAAAAATTTAGGCAAAGGTAGGGATTATTTGTCTATTCTATGGGTAGATTTTCTTTTTATCAATACAGGATCAAGAACAATTTGCTCGATCATGTCATAAGGACTTTTTTGTTTGACCATTTTCAAAAATAACTTTGCACATTCTTCGCCCATTTTGTTGGCCTGTTGGTCTATACTGGATAGTGTGGGGGTAATGAAGGAGGAAAAGGTTTGGTTTGCAAAACCGATAACACCCGTTGCTGGGATATCAATATGGGCAGCTTTTAAGGCTTGGATAATCCCTACAGCTGTAAAGTCATCGCCTCCAATGAAGGCATCCGGTTGGATGGCAGATTGTAGAATCTGTTCCGTGCCTTTAATACCGGCTTCAATAGATAAGTCGCCGCGGATAATAAAATCTTCGCGCGGTGAAATGTGCGCATCCTTTAACGCGGCTTCGAAACCGAGGAACCGATCCCGGAAAATTGCGATCTCTTTGTCTGTTGTAATAAAGGCTATGTTTTTGTATCCCTCTTCGAGTAGATGCTGTGTTGCAAGATAACCCGCTTTATAATCGTCGAGTTTTACCACGGGTGCAGGAATATTTTTGTGGGTACGGTCAAAGATAACAAGGCATTTGCGCTGATTGATCACTTCTTGAAAGTGCTGTGTTTCTTGAGTTTCCAGAGACAAAGACGCGATGATACCAGCTACTTGCGCTTCCAGTAAAGTTTTTACGCCATTGACCTCGTCGGCAAACGATTCATTCGATTGATAGAGCAATAAACTATAGTTGTGTTTCTTTAATTCTTTTTCAATGCTGTGTACGGCTTCCGCAAAAAAATGAATTTGCATGGTTGGTACAATGACACCGATGGTATTGGACTTGCCCGAAGAAAGGGATGAGGCCAGCTTATTGACACTATAATTTAATTCCTTTGCCTTTTCCAGCACTATTTTTCGTGTGGACTCACTGATCGTAGGCACATTGTTCAATGCACGGGATACAGTAGAGACTGTTACTCCTAGCTCACGGGCGATATCGTAAATGGTTGTTTTTTTATTCACGCTCCAAAGTAAATAATTTTATTTAATATTTTGAATAGTCAGAAACATGTCCTACTTTTATGCAACCGGTTGCAAGATAGGAGCCGCCGTTGTTTTTTATAACCAATTAGAATTAATTACCATGTATTTGTTAGGTATAGATGTAGGTACTTCTTCTGTGAAAGTTTCAATTGTTGAAGCTTCTTCGCAACACAAGGTGTGCTCGGTGCAATATCCCGATGTAGAAGCTCCAATAATTACTGTAGAACCCAATTGGGCTGAACAAAATCCGCTCGACTGGTGGGATTATTTTAAACAGGCTTTATTGAAAGCCAATGCGCTGGGACTTTACGATCCTAAAGCAATTTCGGCCATTGGAATTGCTTACCAGATGCACGGATTGGTTGTCGTTGATAAAGAGCAGCAGGTGCTACGCAATGCAATTATCTGGTGCGACAGCAGGGCTGTTGAATTGGGTAATATCGCTTTTGAAGAAATCGGACGGTCTTTTAATTTAAGCCATCATTTGAATTCTCCAGGTAATTTTACGGCGTCCAAGTTGGCCTGGGTCCAAGCAAATGAGCCTGCGGTTTATGAAAAGATAGACAAGATTATGTTGCCGGGAGATTTTATAGCGATGAAGCTGTCGGGACAAGTGACAACCTCCATATCCGCGCTTTCGGAAGGTATATTCTGGGATTTTAAAGATAATGCGTTGTCGCGCACAATAATGGACTATTATGGTTTTGATGATCATCTTATTCCAGAGATCTTACCTGTCTTTTCAACACATGGTCAGATTAAAGCTACTGTGGCCGAGGAACTCGGACTGTCTGCTGCTGTGACCATCAATTATAAAGCCGGTGATCAACCTAATAATGCACTTTCACTCAATGTCCTACAGCCTGGAGAAGTTGCTGCGACCGCAGGCACTTCCGGTGTGATCTATGGGGTCAGCGACCAGCTAATCGCTGACCGCGAATCACGCGTAAATACATTTGCGCACGTGAATTATGGCGAGGACGATATCCGAACAGGGGTATTGCTCTGTATCAACGGAACAGGTATTATGAACAGTTGGGGCAGAAAGATGCTAGGAAGTGATCTATCGTATGAACAGATCAATGCGATGGCCGGAGCTTCACCTATCGGCAGCAAAGGACTACAGGTTATCCCATTTGGCAATGGTGCCGAACGCATGCTCAATAACCAAACCGTTGGCGCTTCAATTTCAGCGATAGACCTGAACAGACATGAGACCAGCGATATCTTGCGCGCTATACAAGAAGGAATTGCCTACGCCTTTCGCTACGGCCTTGATATCATGCGCGAGAACAATTTGTATCCAAATATGATTCGTGCAGGTTATGCCAATTTGTTTTTGAGCTCTGTTTTCAGAGAGTCATTTGTGGGGGCCACAAACGTTCCTGTAGAGATTTTCAATCACGATGGAAGTATAGGAGCCGCCCTCGGAGCAGGAATAGGAAGTGGGTATTATGCAGATTTTAAAGAAGCCTTTCGCTCTTTGAAGCCTGTATATACCGTGGAACCGCAGTTTGTAGCGCAATATGAAGAGCATTATCAACAATGGAAAGAATTATTAAACAAACAAATAAATAGCAATTAAGATGAATGTTATCAAAGGGAAAAAAGAATTTTTCAAAGGCGTAGGCCAAATTCAATTCGAAGGGAAAGACAGCACAAATCCATTGGCTTTCCGTTATTACAACCCTAAGCAACTTGTTGGGGGAAAGACGATGGAAGAGTATTTTAAATTTGCCTGTTCGTACTGGCATTCGTTCAACGGTAATGGATCTGATCCATTTGGCGGACCGACACATCAATTTCCATGGGATGAAAGCAGCGACGTAATTACCAGAGCAAAAGATAAAATGGATGCGGCATTCGAATTTATCAGTAAAATTAATATACCTTATTACTGCTTCCACGACGTTGATTTAGTGGATTATTCGGATAATGTTGTTGAAAATGAAAAACGCCTGTCCACTATTGTTGATTATGCAAAGGAGAAACAACAGGAAAGCGGTATCAAATTGCTTTGGGGAACAGCCAACCTTTTTAGCCATAAGCGCTATATGAATGGGGCGGCGACTAATCCTGATTTTCATGTTCTAGCACATGGTGGCGCTCAGGTTAAGGCAGCATTGGATGCAACAATTGCCCTCGGCGGTGAAAACTATGTGTTCTGGGGCGGAAGAGAGGGCTATATGAGTCTTTTAAATACCAATATGAAACGCGAGCAGGAGCACCTTGCACAATTTTTGCATATGGCCAAAGATTATGCCCGCAAAAACGGCTTTAAAGGAACTTTCTTTATCGAACCCAAACCGTGTGAACCGACAAAACATCAGTACGATTACGATGCGGCTACCGTACTTGGCTTCTTGCGTCAGTATAATCTTTTGGACGATTTTAAATTAAATTTAGAAGTCAACCACGCGACATTGGCCGGACATACCTTTCAGCATGAGTTGCAGGTCGCAGTAGATGCGGGCAAATTGGGGTCCATTGATGCCAACCGTGGCGATTATCAAAACGGGTGGGATACAGATCAATTTCCAAACGATATCAATGAATTGACCGAAGCGATGTTGATTATTTTAGAGGGTGGCGGACTCCAAGGTGGAGGTGTGAATTTTGATGCCAAGATACGCCGCAACTCGACAGATCCTGAAGATTTGTTTTATGCTCATATCGGTGGGATGGATATTTTTGCCCGCGCATTGCTTACAGCAGATCGTATCCTGCAAGACTCGGAATACAAAAAAATACGGGCAGAGCGTTATGCCTCTTTTGATACCGGCCATGGCGCATCATTTGAAGGACAGGCATTGACATTGGAGAACTTAAGAGATTTAGCCGTAGAATTGGGAGAACCAAAAACGATTAGTGGTAAGCAGGAGTATTTAGAAAATTTGATCAACAGATATATATAGTTCTAAAAATATTTCTATATTAGGCGATCGAATTAAACCAATTACCATTACATGAATAATTATTTAAGCACAAAAGATTACATCGTTTTCCTGATCTACTTTGTCATTGTAGCCGGTTACGGATTATGGGTGTATTATCGCAAGAAATCTGAATCTGTAGGATCTAAAGATTATTTTCTGGCTGAGGGGTCATTGACCTGGTGGGCTATTGGAGCATCACTGATTGCATCCAATATATCTGCCGAGCAATTTATCGGTATGAGCGGTTCCGGATTTAAGATGGGATTGGCTATTGCGACGTATGAGTGGATGGCTGCCATCACGCTGATTGTTGTTGCCGTATTTTTTATACCGGTATATCTAAAGAACAAAATTTTTACGATGCCACAGTTTCTCCATAAACGTTATAATGGAACTGTTGCGATGATTATGGCCGTCTTCTGGTTACTGTTGTATGTGGTCGTCAATTTGACTTCTATCCTTTATTTGGGAGCAATTGCAGTAAGCAGTATCTCGGGTATCAGTCTTGAAGCGTGTATGTATGCCATAGCAATTTTTGCGGTTATCATTACCTTAGGTGGTATGAAGGTGATTGGCTACACGGATATTATTCAAGTTTTCTTTTTGGTATTGGGAGGTTTGGCGACGACTTATCTCGCCTTGAACCTTGTTTCGGAACATTATGGCGGATCAGGCGTATTGGAAGGTTATCACCTGATGACCGAAAAGGCTTCTGACCACTTCCATATGATTCTTGATCGTAAAAATGAAAATTATCTCGATTTGCCGGGTTTAACCGTCTTAATCGGAGGGATGTGGATCGTTAATCTCAATTACTGGGGATGTAATCAATACATTACGCAGCGCGCGTTGGGGGCAGATCTTAAAACTGCCCGAAACGGAATTCTGTTTGCAGCATTTTTAAAGTTATTGATGCCTATTATTGTTGTATTGCCGGGTATTGCAGCCTACGTAATGTGGAAAGATGGCTTGTTTCAAAATGAAATGATGCAACATGGAGAGGTCAATCCGGATCATGCGTATCCTGTTTTGTTGAATTTGTTGCCTGCCGGTCTGAAAGGACTGTCTTTCGCTGCATTGACAGCTGCGGTGGTCGCTTCTTTGGCAGGTAAGGCAAACAGTATTGCAACAATCTTCTCCCTGGATATTTATAAGAAAGTATTCAATACCGAAGCATCTGATAAGAAATTGGTCAATATTGGTAAATTAACTGTCGTTGTTGCCATGATTTTGGGTGTGCTGATTGCCCCGCATCTGGGGATAGATAAAAAAGGTGGATTTCAATACATTCAAGAGTACACGGGGTTTGTCTCTCCAGGGATTTTCGCTATGTTCATCTTGGGATTCTTTTGGAAAAAAGCGACTTCCAATGCCGCTTTATTCGCGACAATTGGTGGATTTATTTTTTCCATTATCTTCAAGAAATTGCCGGATTGGGTCGACCTTTCTTTCTTGTCATCGACAGGTTTCTCCGTTCCGAATCCGACAACAGGAATTTACGAGATTCCATTTTTGGATCGTATGGGATTTGTCTTCATTATCTGTATTATCGGTATGATTCTTATTAGTATCATCGACAATAAGCGTGGTGTAGTACCCGCTGGATTGGAGATTGATACCACCATGTTTAAACCGCACAGAGCGTTCTTGGTCATCGCATTGATTGTAGCCTTATTAGTTACAGCATTGTATTCCATTTATTGGTAAACCAATAGAAATTAAGATAGTTAAAACTCCTGTCATCCTCGGTTGGCAGGAGTTTTTTGTTTGTCCTAAAAATCCCTATCTTGCTTTTACTAAAAACGCTTGCTTAACGAAAGATTGCTGCTATGAAAAGAAGATACCCTGCGCTGATGATGATGTTTATCGGACTGTTGACTGCCGGTACGCCAATGCTGAGTTCTGCCCAGCGTACGCAAAAACCACCGTTACATGGTAAGCATTGGATGGCGATTACCGGAAAACCCTTAGCAGCAACGGCAGGGGCTCAACTTTTTCAACAGGGCGGAAATGCGGTAGATGCTGCTTGCGCAATGCTTGCAGCTACCTGTACGATGTGGGATGTGCTGAGCTGGGGAGGTGAAACACAAGCCTTAATTTATCATCCAAAATTGAAGAAGGTCATTGCCATAAATGCATTGGGAGTAGCGCCTACTGGAGCAACAGTCAATTTTTTTAGATCAAAGGGCTATGAATTTCCGCCCGAATACGGTCCACTTGCCGCTGTTACACCAGGCACACCAGGTGGATTGTGTTATATGTTGGCGCAATATGGGACCAAAAGCTTAGCGGAAGTACTCGCGCCAGCTCTTGAAATGGCTGCAGGATATCCTATTGATGCACAAACGGCAACAAGTATCGAGCGAGGCAAGGAACGCATAAAGGAATGGCCTTACAGTAAAAAGGTGTTTTTAGTACATGAAGGTAAATCGTGGGAGGCCCCCGAAGCGGGGGAGGTTTTTGTGCAACAGGATCTTCTTCACACCCTGTCTAAATTGGTCGAAGCGGAAAAGAACGCTATAGCGGCTGGCAAAGACCGAAAAGCGGCTATTATGGCTGCCTATGATCGTTTTTACACTGGCGATATCGCGGACGAATTTGTTCGTGGTAGCCAAGAGCAAGGGGGCTTAATTACAAAGGCAGACTTGGCCAGCTGGAAACCTATCGAGGAGGAACCGCTGCACGTTAATTATAAAGGTGTTGACGTCTATAAATTGCAGGAATGGACCCAGGGGCCAGCGATGCTGCAGAGTCTACAAATGTTGAAAAACTTTGACTTGAAGGCTATGGGCTATAATTCTGCTTCCTATATTCATACACTCTATCAGGTGATGAACTTGGCTTTTGCAGATCGGGATTTTTATTATGGTGATCCCTATGGCAATACAAAGACACCTATTCAAGGTCTTTTGCATGAGTCCTATGCGAAGGCGAGGGCCGCAACAATTGATTCTGCCCGAAATAACCCCAATGTGCTACCTGGAGATCCGTATCCGTATGTCGGTAAAAAGAACCCCTATCTTCCGCTGCTGCAGCAACGTCGGCAGCAGTTTGAACCAAACACCGAACTGAAAAATGATTTTGTCCCTAAACATGACGCACGCTCAAGTTCTTATGTGAAGGACTTGTCGGCGGCGGCGCTTGTGGCTTCGCTATCCGTTGATAGTGCCTATATGGACCGGCTATTAAGGGGAACCACCAGCGTTGAGGCAGCAGATGCGGAAGGCTGGGTTGTTTCGATTACGCCAAGTGGCGGCTGGTTACCGGCCTGTATCGCAGGCAACACTGGAGTGGGTATGAGTCAGCGTTTACAGAGTTTTGTTCTGGATTCACTGATTAACCCGTTCAACGTGGTCGAGCCCGGCAAAAGACCGCGTGTAACACTTAGCCCGTCAATGGCTTTAAAAAACGGCAAGCCCTTCCTTTCTTTTGCGGTACAGGGCGGCGATACACAAGATCAAAACTTACTTCAGTTTTTCTTAAATATGGTCGAGTTTGGTATGACGCCCCAGCAGGCTAGCGAGGCGGCTAATATCAATAGTAATCAGCTTTGGCTGTCGCTGGGTGGAACCAAGACCGATGATCGGAAGCCACGCTCAGGTAGCCTATTATTAGCGAAAGATACTGCGCCTGCTGTGATCGAACAATTAAAGCAAATGGGCTACAGCATTCAGCTAGGCGAGCGTACCAGCGGACCGATCAATGCTATTTATTTTGACGAACAACATCACACGCTTTGGGGCGGTAGTAGCAATAATGGAGAGGATTACGGCATCGGTTGGTAAGCTGTACTGTTGTTTAAAAGGCTAGCCTAAGGTTTTGTTATCTGCGCGGTATTTGTTATCTTACCTACTGATCGAAAATTGATTTTTGTTATGGAGGGTAGTGTCAATACATATTCGTTTGTTTTTCAACCTGATGAAGCTGGTATTGCTTTGGTGGATGGTTTGAAGCGACGGTTACGTGCGTCGTTAGCCGAACTATTTCCCGACACAAACAAAGGCTGGTACCGCAGTTGTAATGCCAAGGCGCATGTCACTATATGTGCTTTCGAGGCCGATGAGCGTAAATTGGTAAGGGCCATTGAGGCTTTACAGGAAACCTTGGTGTACGAACGGAGCCAGTATGTTTACTTTGATCATTTTTCGTCGTTTTCCAGTGGTGCCTTCTATATTGCGCCGACGGTACATGCGCGCAGTTACCTCAAGGATCGCGCGAGAAAAGTTGTTCAGACCTTAACGGAGTTTGATTTGATCGACATTAGCGACGAACCTCATATCTCAATCGGGCGGCAGCTTGAGCCAGAATGGCTGGAGATCGCCAAGCAGCAATTCAGGTCAGTTGACCTAAGTTTTATGTGCAAGGGTGTCCATGTGCGACAGTTTAAACCGGATTTAGGCCAGTACGAAACCATTGATTTTATACCATTTGGCAATCAGTCAAAAGAGAATTCCGGGCAGCTCGCATTTAAATTCTAATTATATCACTGTTTAATTGCCAAATCGTTTAAAGCTTTTTATCTTTAAGCCAGACAATAGACGATATTGCACTTACAGTACCTTATGCATTACGACGAATCCCATCATAAATCCCTTTCTGATATCCACGAAAGTGTAGATGTCAATAAAGGAAAATCCAAATTTAAAAAGATACTTAGTTTCTTTGGACCTGCCTATCTCATTAGTGTAGGATATATGGATCCAGGTAACTGGGCAACGGATCTTGCCGGCGGGAGCCAATTTGGCTATACCCTGATTTGGGTTTTACTGATGAGTAATATCATGGCTTTAGTGCTCCAGAATTTATGTGCACGGCTTGGTATTGTGCGCGGCAAAGATCTTGCGCAGTGTAATCGGGAGACCTACCCTAAGCGGATGAATTTTGTATTGTATGTGCTTGCTGAAATTGCCATCGCAGCCTGTGACCTGGCCGAAGTGCTCGGTATGGCCATCGGTCTCAACCTCCTTTTCGGTATTGATCTGATCTGGGGCGTAATGATCAGTTTTGCAGATACTTTCTTATTGCTTTATCTCCAGAAGCTCGGGATGCGAAAAATGGAACTTTTTATCATTGGACTGATTGCGCTTATTGGCATGTGCTTTATGGTGGAAATGTTTTTGGCTAAACCAGACTTTGCAGAGGTGGCCACCGGATTTATACCCAGTATCCCCAATAGTGCCGCACTCTATATCGCCATAGGTATTATCGGTGCAACCGTCATGCCGCATAATTTGTATCTGCATTCGGCACTTGTGCAAACGCGGAAAATTGATCGCGATGACAGCTCCATCCGAAAATCGTTAAAGTATAATTTTTGGGATAGTGCCATTGCCTTGAATCTGGCTTTTCTCGTGAATGCGGCGATTTTGATTCTTGCGGCATCCGTTTTTCATAAAAATGGTAGGCATGACGTGGCCGAACTCGAAGATGCTTATCATCTGTTGGGCAACCTTCTCGGAACGGAATGGGCATCGAAATTATTTGCTGTTGCCTTGATTCTCGCCGGGCAGAGTTCGACAGTGACAGGTACTTTAGCGGGCCAGATTGTCATGGAGGGATATCTACGGTTGCGGATTAGTCCAACCTTACGGAGGATTATTACCCGGCTGTTGGCCATTATTCCAGCGATATTGGTTATCCTGATTTCGGGTGAAGGCCGCGTGGGACAGCTCCTCATCTTTAGCCAGGTTATATTGAGTATGCAACTCGCCTTTGCAGTCATTCCGTTGATCCATTTTGTCAGCGATAAAGTAACTATGGGGGATTTTGCCATCAAGCCGTTAACAAAGGGAGTGGCCTGGCTGATTGCTGCCATTATCGCTGTGCTGAATCTGAAATTGGTGTATGACGAAGTGGTCGGCTGGATTGGCGAAGCCAATAATATTGTGGTAACGGTGGTACTGATAATGGGCGCCGTAGGGTTGTTCGCTTTGTTAGTCATGACGGTATTATATCCAATTTTACTAAAATCTAAAGCGATAGATCTGGAGGTCCATCCTCCATTTGAGGCGCTGCATGTTGAACATAAAGGCTCCTTCAAGAAGGTGGTTATTGCGCTGGACTTCTCCAGTTCGGATCAGAAGATCATTCAATATGCTTTGCAGCTATCTCATAAAGACACGGCGTTTGTCGTGGTACATATTGTTGAGAGCGCCTCGGTAAAATATACTGGAGAGTCGACAGATGATTTTGAATCACGTCAAGACTTAGAGCGTCTGAAATTATATGCTGACTTTCTCGTATCGAAAGGGTATCAGACGGAATACGAATTGGGCTATAATAACCGGATCAAGAGTATCGCAGCAGTTTGTGAAAAATATGCGGCTGATCTGTTGGTGGTTGGCAGTCATGGGCACAGCGGTTTAAAGGATTTTATTTTTGGGGAGACGGTCAACAAGCTGCGACATGCAGTAAAAGTACCTGTTTTTATTGCGAAATAGGTCCTCAGGCGCTATGACGAACACCGTCTGTCTATTCACTGTAATTTTATTGCTTAAAAAGTGAGCCGGTAGATCGCTAAGTGCCAAATAATGCTTACTTTTGCGACATCAAATCAAGATATGAGCGACGCTATTAAACACGAGTGCGGAATCGCACTAATTCGCCTGTTAAAACCCTTATCTTATTATCAGGAAAAATATGGTACGCCATTTTATGGCATCAACAAATTGTACCTATTAATGGAAAAACAGCACAACCGTGGACAAGACGGGGCTGGGATTGCAACCATTAAATTTGATGTAAAACCTGGAAATCGTTACATTTCGCGTTACAGAGCTATGGGCTCAACTGCCGTGGCAGATATATTCGAATATGTGCAGAAAAAATTTGCTTCTGTTCAGAAAGCATTTCCAGAGGAGTCAAAAGACACGCAATGGTTAAAAGATAATGTAAGTTTTACCGGAGAAGTACTTTTAGGACATTTGCGCTATGGAACACATGGCAAGAACAGTATCGAAAGCTGTCACCCGTTTTTAAGACAAAACAACTGGATGTCTCGCAATTTGGTTGTAGCGGGTAACTTCAACATGACCAATGTGGACGAATTGTTGCAACAGCTATATGAGTTGGGACAGCATCCAAAAGAAAAGGCTGATACGGTGACTGTTTTGGAAAAAATCGGTCATTTCCTGGACGATGAAAATCAAGATCTATTCGACCAATTCAAAAAAGAAGGTTATTCTAATGTTGAAATCAGCTCGCTGATCGCTAAAAATATTGATGTATCAAAGATTTTGAAGCGTTCGGCCAAAACGTGGGATGGCGGTTACACCATAGCAGGTATCTTTGGCCATGGTGATGCGTTCGTCATGCGCGATCCGGCAGGTATCCGTCCGGCGTTCTATTACCAGGACGAGGAAATTCTGGTGGTCGCATCAGAAAGACCTGTCATCCAGACAGCGTTCAATATCCCTATTGGTGCTGTTAAGGAAATTAAACCGGGACATGCCCTGATTGCCAAAAAAGATGGTACCGTATCCCAAGAGATGTTTAGACAACCCGTAGAACAACGTTCTTGTTCTTTCGAAAGGATTTACTTCTCCCGTGGATCAGATGCTGACATCTATCAAGAACGTAAAGAACTGGGAAGATTACTGGTACCTCAGGTATTGGAATCTGTCAAAAATAATATCAAAAATACCGTATTCTCATTTATTCCAAATACTGCAGAAGTATCTTACTATGGACTAATGGATGGTATTAATACCTATGTTCGTGATTTTCAAAAAGAGACTTTATTGAATCGTTCAGAAAAAATTTCTGATGAAGAATTGGATGAAATCTTGAGTATTAAACCTCGTTTTGAAAAACTCAACGTGAAGGATGCTAAATTGCGTACATTCATTACGCAAGACGCAGACCGTACGGATATGGTGCAGCACGTCTATGATACCACCTACGGTATTGTAAAAGATCATGAAGATACCATTGTTGCCATTGATGACTCCATCGTTAGAGGAACAACTTTGAAACAGAGTATATTAACGATCTTAGATCGTCTGAACCCGAAAAAAATTGTCATTGTTTCTTCGGCGCCACAGATTCGTTATCCGGATTGTTATGGTATTGATATGTCACGTATGGGTGAATTTGTTGCATTCGAAGCAGCAATCAACCTTTTGAAACAAAGTGGCATGGCACATGTTATCGATGAGGTTTATCAGAAATGTGTGTTATCGATGACGCAAGATGTCAATGAGATTGAGAATTATGTCAAAGCCATCTACGCCCCATTTACCGATAAGGAGATCTCCGAAGAAATCGCTCGTATTGTGAGACCGCACCACCTCAAAGCTGAACTGGAGGTTGTGTACCAAACCTTAGACAATTTACACCAAGCTTGCCCGGATCATAAGGGTGATTGGTATTTTTCAGGCGATTATCCTACACCTGGTGGAAACAAGGTTGTCAACAAAGCGTATATGAACTGGATTGAAGGAAAGAATGTGAGAGCATATTTCAGTAATTAAGTTCAAAAATATCAGTGGAAGGGATGCATTTATGCATCCCTTTTTTTTATCTTCGTACTCAGAAAATTCTGAATCCTAAATAAAAAGACCGATCAATAGCAAAGGGGATTGCTGTCAGTAAATAAACCGATCATGAAACATATTTTTAAGAGCCTCTATTTTCAAGTCGTATTGGGTATACTGCTGGGCATCATCTGTGGAATCTATTACCCTGACTTTGCTGTTAAGTTAAAGCCATTGGGCGATGCTTTTATAAAACTGATTAAGATGGTCATTGCACCATTGATTTTCAGTTCCATTGTAATCGGTATCGCTGGAATGCAGGATACAAAAAAAGTGGGCAAAATCGGCCTGACTTCGATTATCTATTTCGAAATCATGACCACCATCGCCCTGATTATTGGTCTCGTCTTTGTCAATTGGATACAGCCGGGTACCGGGATGAATGCTGATCCGGCAAGCCTCGATGTATCTTCGGTATCCCATTACATTTCAGAATCCAAAGAACCGCATAGTTTTATGGATTTCATCATCGGAATTATTCCAAGTAACGTTATCGCTGCCGTAGCCTCAGACAACATGTTGCAGGTGCTCGTGTTTGCAGTCCTTTTTGGTATTGGTATGACAAAAATAGGGCAGAAAGCGTCCGAGCCTGTACTCAATGTATTGCAGTCGTTTCTAAAGGTACTTTTTTCCATTATCAAAATGATCATGTATCTCGCTCCAATTGGAGCAATGGGAGCCATGGGCTTTACGATCGGTAAGTTTGGAATTCAGGCCTTGTCTAAACTGGGTATGTTGATGGTGAGTTTCTACCTGACCTGTTTCATTTTTGTGATTATCGTCATTGGAGGAGTATTGTATTTCTATCTTAAGGTAAACGTATTTAAGTTCTTAAAATACATTAAAGAGGAAATTCTGATTGTATTGGGAACTTCATCCTCCGAGTCGGCATTGCCTGGTATCATGCAAAAGATGGAAGATGCCGGCTGCGCCAAACCTGTCGTCGGGCTTGTCATTCCTACGGGCTATTCTTTCAATCTGGATGGAACAAGTATCTATCTGACAATGGCCGCGGTCTTTATTTCACAGGCGCTCAATATGCACCTTAGCTTGGAGCAGGAAATTACGCTATTGTTGGTCTTGCTGTTAACTTCCAAGGGCGCAGCCGGTGTTACTGGAAGTGGTTTTGTGACCCTTGCTGCAACATTACCAGTTGTTGGTCATGTGCCTGTGGAGTCGGTTGCGTTGATCTTTGGCGTAGACCGTTTTATGAGTGAAGCTCGGGCAATAACCAATTTAATCGGAAATTCAGCGGCAACACTGGTCATTTCGAAATATGAAAACAGTTTGGACGAGGAGATCCTGCATGAAAAGCTAGGCTCAAAAAGATAAAAAAGCCCGGAAAACAGTCTTTCCGGGCCAATTTTAATCCATGTTCATTTGAGAATATGCTAATTCTCTTTTTTTGTATTTTCTACATCTTGCGCCAAATTGATGGCACCGATTACTTTTTCTTCCAAGAGGGCGAGTTTGATCACCTGAGCCATTTCAGTCACGTAGTGAAACTCCATGTCTTTGATATAATCTTCCTTGATCTCCAGAATATCTTTTTCATTGGATTTACAAAGAATAATATCCTTGATATTAGCACGCTTAGCGGCAAGAATTTTCTCCTTGATACCACCCACGGGCAACACCTTTCCGCGCAGGGTGATTTCACCTGTCATGGCTAATTTTTCTTTCACTTTGCGTTGCGTAAAGAGCGATGTCAGTGCCGTGAGCATGGTGATACCCGCCGAAGGACCATCTTTTGGAATGGAGCCCGCAGGAACGTGGATGTGAATATCCCAATGGTCAAATACGCGATAGTCTATTCCGAAATCAGCAGCGTGCGCTTTCAGGTACGCCAGTGCAATCGATGCAGATTCTTTCATCACATCGCCCAGATTACCCGTCAGGCTCAAACGGCCTTTCCCCGGACTTAGTGATGACTCTATAAACAAGATGTCGCCACCTACGGACGTCCAGGCTAATCCAGTCACCACCCCAGCCACATTGTTATTTTCATACATGTCCTTATCAAATATTGGCGCACCTAGGATATCGAGCAGGTCTTGTTCGCTGATACTTGGATTGTAATCTTTCTCCATAACAATGCGTGTCGCAATACCCCGAACGACAGAGCCAATCTTTTTTTCCAATCCACGTACACCAGATTCACGTGTGTAGTCCTCGATTATTTTCTCGATAATTTTACCTTTTAGGCTGACATTCTTAGAAGCCATCCCATGCATTTCCCGTTGTTTTGGCAAAAGGTGTTTTTTGGCGATTTCGATTTTCTCCTCGATGGTATATCCATTTACTTCAATAATCTCCATCCGATCCAATAAAGCTGGCTGAATGGAACTCAATGAATTGGCTGTTGCAATAAACATCACTTTGGAAAGGTCAAACTCCATTTCCACATAGTGATCATAGAAATGCGTATTTTGCTCGGGATCCAATACCTCCAATAATGCCGAAGAAGGGTCGCCTTTGAAATCAGCACTCATCTTATCGATTTCGTCTAAAATGAATACAGGATTCGCTGTCCCGGCTTTTTTCAACGATTGAATGATACGGCCTGGCATTGCTCCGATGTAGGTTTTGCGGTGGCCTCGGATTTCTGCTTCATCGCGCACACCACCTAAAGCCATGCGGGTATATTTACGGCCCAGCGCTTTGGCGATAGATCTTCCCAACGATGTCTTACCGACTCCCGGCGGGCCTACCAAACAAAGAATAGGCGCCTTCATATCATTTTTTAATTTCAATACAGCGAGGTATTCAATGATACGTTTTTTCACTTTCTCGAGTCCGTAATGATCTTTATCGAGTACTTTTTGTGCTTTGTTTAAGTCAAAATTATCTTTTGTTGTTTCATTCCAGGGCAGATCCAAAAGGAGCTCGAGGTAATTGAGCTGTACCGAATAATCTGCCGCGGCAGGGTTAATGCGGGAGAGCTTCTCCAGTTCCTTTGTAAAATGTTTTTCAACTTCATGACTCCATTTCTTTGACTTACCACGTTTTTTAAGCTCTTCCAGTTCAAGATCAGGCGTATTTCCGCCCAGCTCTTCCTGAATCGTTTTCAGCTGCTGATTTAAGAAATAATCACGCTGCTGTTTGTCAAGATCCACACGTACTTTATTCTGAATCTGGTGCTTTAGTTCCAGCATCTGGATTTCTGTCGTCAATAGTTCCAGTAAAAGTTTGGCGCGGTTTTCTACTTTCGGTATCTGAAGCAGCTCCTGTTTCTTTGTCATTTCGACATTGATATTCGACGAAATGAAGTTGATTAGAAAAGAAGGGCTTTCAATATTTTTGATAGCGATACCAGCTTCACTAGGTAAGTTTGGCGAAAGTTGGATGATCTGCAGCGCCATTTCTTTTAAAGTGGAAATAGTCGCTTTGAAGTGCTTGGTCATCTTCGGCTTTGCCTCATTGAATTTCTCAACACGTGCCTTTAAATAGGGTTCGGTTCCAACAATTTCCAATAGGTTGAATCGCTGTTTACCCTGAATGATGACGGTGGTATTACCATCAGGCATTTGAAGCACTTTAATGATATGAGCAACGGTGCCCACTTTGTTTAGTTCTTCAAATCCTGGGTCCTCTACGGTCATATCTTTTTGAGAAACGACACCGATAGTCTTGCTGCCCTTATAAGCTTCTTTCACCAATTTGATGGATTTATCTCTACCTACGGTAATCGGAATAACAACACCGGGAAATAATACGGTATTACGTAAAGGCAAAATTGACAATGCTTCTGGAATTTCAGCATTCGCCATATTATCTTCATCCTCTTGCGTAAGTAAGGGAAAGAATTCGGTATCCTCTGCAACGATTGGAATTGCTTGACTGAAATCAAAAGTTTCGAATTTGCTCATAGTGTTTATTTTGTGTATTTGGCAGTCGCTGACATGTTGACGGCAGACTTTCAAATTTTAAGCTTCTAATAATGTTTCCCCTGTAATGCAAGGGGAGTGCCAATTGCTAGAAGTCAGCAAAATTACAAATCTATTTTCCAGAATAGGAAAAAAAGGCAGGTTAAATAAAATTTATCTGCCATTTATTGGAGAAATAGGCATAATAATTGTAATATTGGAATGTGAAAAGGCGCTGATGGCAGTTTCTAATTTTATAGAAATCATACGGAAGCTATTTTCAGAGACGTAGAAAAGATCGCTGGCGATCATTATGAAGTGAATATAAAAAAGTAACTATTTAGATATGAATTTAAAATCATTTAAATTGGGTTTGTTTACTGGGGTTTTTGCCTTAGTTGCTTTTAGCGCAAATGCACAACAACCAAAACAGGCTGAACATAGCAACGCTAATGTGAGAATGGGGCAAAAAGCTCTTTTGGATGGTGATTTCAAGAATGCCGAGTCATACTTGACAAAAGCACTGCCTCAAGAAGGAAAAGATCCGGATGTATTATATATGTTGGGTTATTCCCAGTTTCAAAATGGTGACTATAAAAAATCAGCAGAAACTTTTGGTAAAGTCGTTGCGTTAAATGGTAAAAATGCGAATGCTTTATATTTCAAAGCAAAAGCGACTAACAATCTTGCTGTTCAATCGACAAATAAAGCTTCTGTTGCCAATAAAGAACAGTTGTTGAAGGGAGCTATCGAAGATTATACAAAGGCAATTGCCATTACACCGAACGATTCCAAATTCTATCAAAATAGAGCGATTGCTAATCGTGACTTAGGTATTTTGATTGGAACAGCAGGCACGCCAAACTATAACAAGGCGATGGCAACTGATGCTTATAATAATGCGATCAAAGATTATGAAAAAGTGTTAAGCTTTGATTCGTCGAAGAAAGACATCCAAACTGAAATCAAAAAAGCAAAAGTATATAGAGATAATTTAAAATAGTATCACTATTGCCTATAGAGAGGGAATTCCGGCTGGAATTCCCTTTTTTTGTTTAAAATTCTAAAGCTTTTTAGCGTATAAGTAAGTCGGCCCACTACTTTTTCTTTGCCAATATGAAAACGAAAGACTGTGTTATTCTGTTATTATTCTAAATCAAACAAGGAATAAATATGGAAACGAATCGATTGTCAAGAGAAATGCAAGAAACTTTAATCAAGCAAATGACTAAGGAAGCTGAGGCGGCACAAATTTATTTGGCATTAGGGGTCTGGGCAGATGATCAGGGCTATGGTGGAGTGGCCAATTTCCTGTATAGACATGCACAGGAAGAGCGTAACCACATGACGAAGATTATGGGGTATATTCTGGAACGGGGTGGCCGGCCACGAATTGAAGCCATAGCACAACCTCCAGCGGACCCGCAAACGTTGACAGAATGTTTTAACCGCGTTTTCAAACACGAAGTAGATAATACCGAAGCAATTTATAACATCGTCAATCTAGCGATGGCCGAGAAAGACTGGGCAACGTGGAATTTTGCACAATGGTTTGTAAAAGAACAGATCGAAGAAGAGAAGCTAGCGCTGGAATTGATTGATAAATTGAAGATTGCCGGTGGAGACCGTGCATCGGACGAATCACTATTTGCCTTGGATTCCTCTTTGGAAGCTATGCCAGACGAAGTGACTTTAGCAAGAGAAGCAACGGCAGACGATCCTAAATAAAACTATACTGAATAAAAAAAATGAGGAATCCTTTTCAGGGATTCCTCATTTTTTTTATTTGATGTTAAGCGGTAGATAGACACCGAATGTGATATTTCTGCCCATATTGTAGACGCCAAAATTAGGATCTTCTTGCGATAGCCGGCCCGGGCGCAATCGGCTTAACGCATCATAATAACGCTTGTTGGTCAGGTTGGACGCCGCCGCAAATATTTTCAGTTGCTGCTGCCCGAAGTGTAATGTTGTACCAATTCCGGCATTCAACAATGTGTAGCCGTCTGCTGGCGTTTCGAAGGTTTCATCAATGCGGCTCTGTTTAAAATAATTGTCCAACCCCACAGATAAGTAGAAGGCATTCAATCCGCTTATTTTAGGCTCGAGGCGCAGCGTATTGTGTACTACGCCAGCTGGAATCAATGCCAAAGGTCTGTCAAAGGTTCTATTCTGTGCCTGAGTATAACTGAACGTGTTGTCCAGGTGAATCCAGTTCAACAAATGAAAATTCAAGCTTCCCTCAACACCGTATAGATTGGCGTTGACCTGTCCATAGCGGTATACGTCATAAGTATGTGAATCGCCATCTTCACCAACCACAGTTTTTGTATCCCCTTTTGTTGTCGATGCATAAATAAAGTTGTGAATATAATTTTCGTAGATTCCGATACTTCCAGTAACGATACTATGGCCAAACTCCAGTGTCGCATCCGCTTGATAGCTTCTTTCGGGTTTCAGGTTCTCATTACCGACCTCATACCGCGAAGTACCCTCATGAACACCATTGGAGCCGAGCTCTGCGGGGTTGGGCGCTCTAAATGCTGAGCCTGCATTTGCTTTAAAGTTGAGATCCTCATTGAAAACATGCGTATAACCAAGGGCGCCACTGACATTACTGAAGCTGTTTTTAAAACCAGGAAATTGCTCCTCATCTTCAACAAACAGCTGTTTGCCTTTGTTGTTGACATAGTCATAGCGTAAACCTACATTAAACGTGTTTTCGCCCCAGCTTTTCTTTGCATAACCAAAAGCTCCCAATTCCAGCTGATCATAGGCTGGAATTAAAAATTCACTGCCTTTATTTACACTGTGTTCCTGACTGGCGCTAATGCCAAATACATGTTGCCAGCCATTTCTTTCACTTAAAGAATACTTGGCATCGAGGGAATAGGTATTTAGGTCAAAGAATAGGGAGGGGGTAGCTTCTTCCAATTCTCGACGTTGATTCTTTTGATAGCCCAAGTCAAGTTTTAAATTGCCCGAGCCGATAACAAAGCTATTGTTGAGGGCCAATTTATAGTGACGGATGTCCTGTTTGGGGAAATCCAATGTACGGCTTTTAGCGTTTGTGTAAAGCGGGTCTCCCGGTTCGGCATCGTAAAAACCGATGTTATTTTTTAGGTACGAAAAATTAAGGTGCGAATAGCCCCATTGTTTGTTTAGCCCGAGCATACCACTGACATTGCTGTTGTTAAAGCCGCTATTCCCGTATCTTCCTGCAGGGGTATTATAAGAATACGCATTTTGATACGATCCACGGCCACGCCATACGAAGCCATTTTCATTACCTGTTAGCATAACCGAACTATTGGTCAGCCCATTATTGGTAGCATAGCTTGTCAGTAATTCACCTTTAATATGTCCTTCAGTAGGAACATTGGGCTCAAGTACATTGATCACTCCACCGATGGCATCAGATCCGTACATCAATGAAGCCGCGCCACGTAAAACCTCGACACGGTCGGGTTGATTTTGGTCGATTTCAATGCCGTGTTCGTCGCCCCATTGCTGTCCCATCTGTTTTACCCCATCACTTACCGTGACAACCCGATTATATCCCAGACCTCGTATGACAGGTTTTGAAATTCCCTGTCCCGTTGTGATCTGACTTAGCCCGGGAACTTGTCGCGCAAGTGCATCAATAAGATTTGTTCCATTTCCCTGCAACTCATCTTTGGAAATAACAGCTACTGAGGTGCTGTTGCGACGGCTCTGAGAAGTGACGAGTGTGCCTGTAACGACTACTTCATTCGTTTCGATAATACTTTCTGTCAAGGAAAAATCAAGGGAAAGATTTTCCGAAGTTAAATCAACGGCCTTGACAACGGACTGATAGCCCAAAAAACGGACCTCAACCAAGTAGCGTCCACTTGAAGGAAGAGATTTAAAGCTATAATGACCTTGTTGGTCTGATGCCGTGCTCGAACGAAGCTGCTGCAGTGATATGGTAGCACCAGCAATTGGAAGGTTGGTTTTGGCATCCGTAACTTTACCGCTAATCGTTGAGGCAAGAGCCGGAAGTATGGAGAAATAGGAGACAAGCATAAAAATGCAGCCTATAATTTTAAGTTTCATCTGTACTATAATTTCTACGTATGTAATATCAGCGGTACAAACGACGAAGCTTGAATCAGCTACCAAGGCGTTATTGTGCCAAGGTTGAACCGATAGCTGGTCGTATGCATCGTTTGACTGTTGAGTTGTAAAGACCCTTATGGAGTCCTGGTAGCAATAGTGGTCAACTTATGTTAACACGCACTATTGAAATTAGCATAGAAATGAATAGAGGGGTGGGCCTCGATTGCCAGAAATCAGTGATCTGACTATCTGGTCTCCAATGATGAAAAGACCAAATTCAACGATTTTAACAGGAAGTATGAATTCACCCTGCGTAAAATTAAAAACCAGTTGAGGATGTGAATTTTGGTCGCAGATAGCACATTTGGGGTGATCAGCCTGATGTTTTTTTGCTGGGCTATCTACGATATGCAGTGCAGCCTGGGGATGTTCATGACTGTACACAATGAACTGACCAATTAAGAAGGTCATCAAGAGCACGAATGCTGCGAATTTGTTCAATGAGATATCTTTCACGCTGAAATCACTACGTTTAAACCCAAGCTGTCACTCGGATCACTTTATTAATCGGGTCAAAGATAATGAAAATAAAATATAAAGCAATCGTGTTGCATTTATTAATATGATAGAATAATAAAAGGCGCTTCTGAATCAATGTCTCAGAAGCGCCTTTTGCTGATGTATAAGACTTATCGTGTTACTTTTTGGGAGGAATAAACTTGCCGACAATTTCATATTGATTGGCATCTAGTCCCTGAACGTCTTGCAATTTGACAATGCGATAAAGCGAATCGCTGAAGTAGTCTAATTTTTCTTGACTATCGTATAAGCTATTTGTTATGTTTTTATCGATATGGATGTGTTTCACCTTTTCGTTCTTATCAAATTCAATACGCAGTTTCTGTATCTGCAGATCTTTCTTTTTCGCTGTAAATTCGGTCACACAGTCGACAGCACTGACTTCATACAATGAGGGATCGAAATTTTTGCTGATATCAGCAGCTTGAAAAGCGGACAGTTCATTTTTCCAGCTCCCAATTTTCAGCTCGCGCTGTTCTTTTTCTCCATCTTTGCTGACAGATTTTAGCACAGCGGGATTGAGCTGTTGCAAGCGATTGACTTCCGCATTAAAAAACGAATCGACAGAAAATATGTCGGAAAATTTTTGAGGGCTTTTTGTTGCGGAAGGTGATCCACAACTCCAAAAAAGCAGCGCACTACCCGCAAAAAAGGAGCGTGCGCTGCTACTGATTTTATGTACGTTACTATTCTGATACCAATACATTTCCTGTCATTTCAGCTGGGATATTGACGCCCAAAATTTGTAAGACGGTTGGGGCAATATCACCTAATTTACCATTGGCTATTTTTTTGTACTGATCGTCAATCAAAATACAGGGAACCAAATTTGTTGTGTGTGCGGTGTTTGGCGACCCATCATCATTGACCATAAACTCAGAATTGCCATGATCGGCCAAAATTATAAAGGAGTAACCATTTTTAAGACCTGTCTCTACGACCGTTTTGGTACATTGATCCACAGTTTCTACGGCTTTAATGACCGCGTCAAAAACTCCGGTATGGCCTACCATATCTGGATTTGCAAAGTTCAGGCAGATAAAATCAGGCTGAAGTGTTTCCATATCGTTAACGATAGCCGCTGTAATTCCTTGAGCAGACATCTCCGGTTGAAGATCGTAGGTCGCCACTTTGGGTGATGGAACCAACAAACGGTTTTCACCTTTAAATTCTTGTTCACGGCCTCCTGAGAAGAAAAATGTGACGTGTGGATATTTTTCTGTTTCGGCGATACGCGTTTGCGTTTTATGATTAGCCTCCAATACTTCTCCCAACGTGTTGGTTAAGTTATCTTTTTGAAAAACCACTCTCACATTTTGGAAAGTTTCATCATAAGAGGTCATGGTCACATAATATAGATCCAACGGTTTTAGATCATATGCTGGGAATGCCTTCTGGGTTAGTGCGATCGTAATCTCGCGGCCACGATCCGTTCTGAAATTATAACAGAATACCACATCGCCTTCTTGTATTGTAGCCACAGGAGCTCCGTTGGCGTCTACCAAGGCAATTGGTTTCACAAACTCATCTGTTATCCCTTCATCGTATGATTTTTGGATAGCGGCCACCAGGTCATTGGATTTTTCACCTTCCGCTTTTACTAAAAGATCGTATGCTAATTTTACGCGCTCCCATCTATTATCGCGATCCATCGCATAGTACCGACCGATTGCCGATGCGAAGGTACCTGTTGTTGTTGTCAAATACGCCTGTAAGTCTCTCACGTAATTAATGCCCGAGTTTGGATCCGTATCACGGCCATCCAAGAAAGCATGTACAAATACTTGTTCACTGCTCAGTCCAGCATGTTTTGCGGCATCACATAAACCCTTTAAGTGCTTCGTGTGCGCGTGTACGCCACCATCGGAAAGCAAACCGATAAAATGTACCTTTTTGTTATTTGCTAAAGCATATTTAAATGCGTCTTGAATCACTGGATTCGAATTGAATACGCCGTCATTGACCGCTTTGTGAATACGTCCCAATTCTTGGTAGACAATTCTTCCGGCACCAAGATTCATGTGCCCTACCTCAGAGTTACCCATTTGGCCGGCAGGCAAGCCAACAGCTTCGCCCGAAGCTTCTAAAGTTGAGTTTGGATATGCTTCTAATAAATGGTCTAAAAATGGGGTGTTTGCAGCTTCAACTGCATTTGATTTATCGTGTTTTCCATATCCTAGTCCGTCTAGGATCATGAGTGCAACTTTTTTCTTATTCATCGTATAACAAAGATAATCTTAATTTTAGAATCTATCAACGCATCTTAAAAACTTCCCTTGTTAATCACCAATATTTTTATAGGTTTGTGGCATCATTTGTGTTCCATCATAAATGGAACTGCCTAAGGATTGATTTTGATTACAGAATCTGTTCTATACATGTTAAGCTATATGAAACTTTTAAGCCATTGCGGATTTATACTTATTACGAATCTTTTTTTACACAATGCTGCGTTTGGTCATTTTTCGATGCCTGTAAATCCACGGATGGAAGAAAACTTGCCCGGGGCTGATGATTCTTTGGAAAGAATTTCGGAAGAGCTAAAATCATATTTGAAAGAGGGTAATGCAAAAAACATAGCCAAGTATTTTGCCTCAAACATCACCTTGTCGATTTTAGGGGAAAATGGTATTTATACAAAGTACCAATCAGAAATCATGTTGGGGACATTTTTTAATCAGCATAAACCCAAGACAGTAAAACTGACGCAGTCGAGCAATGCCAACAATGGCTATCAATATTTTACCTTTACCTTAGCCACAGAACAGGCCAATTATCGGGTCTTTGTGAAAATAGGAGCAGGGAGTAATAACCACTCCATCGAAGAGTTGAGGATCGACAAAAATTGATCCTGATCCTATTTTTTTTATCAATCTATTTTTCGATTAAAAAATTATTCCACATCTTAGCCCAATAAATAGCATTTATGGAGAAGGAAATCAAGGACTATTTGGCCCAGTTTGTAAAACAAGCTGTCGCGGAGGATTTGGGCGATGGAGATCATACCTCATTGTCGACAATTGAAGCCGGCGCACAAGGTGAAGCGAAGTTGATTGTGAAGGATAACGGCATACTTGCAGGTGTCGAAGTAGCGCAGGCAATTATTGCCTATGTGGACGATAGTTTGGCCTGTGAGGTCTTTATCCAGGATGGAAGTCGGGTTAAGATGGGTGATATTGCTTTTTATGTCAGGGGAAATATCCAAAGTATTTTATTGGCCGAACGTTTGGTGCTGAATGTGATGCAGCGTATGAGTGGTATAGCCACAACAACCCGGCAGTATGTGGATTTGTTAGCAGGTACAGATACAAAAGTTTTGGATACGCGAAAAACGACGCCCTTATTACGTGTGCTAGAGAAAGAAGCCGTGCGCATTGGTGGTGGCACCAATCATCGCTTTGGTCTTTTTGATATGATTTTAATTAAGGATAATCATGTAGACTATAGTGGCGGAATTGTACCGGCGCTAGAGCGGGCAAATGCCTATAGAAAAAGCCTAAATAAACCGATAGAAATAGAAATTGAAGTCCGAAATTTTGTGGAACTTGATGAAGTTCTTAACTTTGGCGAAGTGGATCGAATCATGTTAGATAATTTTTCACCGCAAGATGTTGCCAAAGCTGTTCAGATTATCGACCGTCGGTTCAAGACAGAGGCCTCTGGGGGAATAACATTTGACACGATTAGGTCATATGCGGAGGCCGGGGTAGATTATATTTCAGTAGGTGCTTTGACACACAGTGTGAAGAGCCTGGATCTTAGTCTGAAGGCCAAATTAATATAAGAACTAATTAATTAATGATATCGATTTATTTAGTAATTGCAGTATTACTAGCGTACTTGTTTGGGTCCATACCAACGGCTGTTTGGTTGGGACAGGCATTTTATGGGGTAGATGTTCGTGAGTATGGTAGTGGTAATGCTGGGGCGACTAATACCTTTCGTGTGTTGGGACCGAAAGCGGGATCGATCGTGATGTTTGTCGATATTTTTAAAGGCTGGACAGCAACCAATCTGGCTTATCTAATAGAACTGGGGCAAAATACGAGCGATGTTCAGTTTGTTAACTTTCAGTTGGCATTGGGCGTTATCGCGGTATTGGGGCATTTATTTCCTGTATTTGCGGGATTCAGAGGAGGGAAGGGCGTAGCAACGCTCTGTGGTATGATTCTCGCTATCCATACACCTGCAGCCTTGGTTTGTGTTTCTGTATTTGTTATTATCCTACTGACCACCCATTACGTTTCATTGGGTTCCATTTCGGCAGGATTTGCATTTCCATTCAGTTTGGCCTTTATATTCAAAACAACGATACCTTCGGTGCTTCTCTACGGAATAGCGATTTGTATCCTCTTGTTGATTACCCACCAAAAGAATATAGAGCGTCTGTTAAAGGGGCATGAGTCCAAGATCTACCTTTTTAAGAAAAAAGCGAAGGAAAAAGAATAGGCACAATAATTGCATCCGCTACGATGGATTAATAAATTATTGTAAAATATCCATGTTGGATGCGCTGATAAGCGATTATCTTTCGCTTTGAAACTCCATATGGCCCTTGAAATAAAATATAAACTATGAACGGAATGTTTAAGTATTCAGCTATGGTATTAGCGTGTGTAACACTGGCATCGGGGTTGTCAGGTTGTGCAACTTCTGCTGTTACCGGGAAAAAATATTTGAAATTGGTCAGTGCTGATCAAGTGAACGAGCAAGCTGCATTGGCTTATAAAGATTTTTTATCGAAGAATAGTTCAAAAGTAGTCACTGGAACTTCTGATGCGGCAATGGTTAAACGTGTGGGCAATAAACTGGCCACAGCGGTGAACCAATATTTGCAAAGCACTGGTCGCGCCAATCAATTTAACTTCAATTGGGAATTCAACTTAGTAAGGAGCGATGATGTGAACGCCTGGTGTATGCCTGGTGGTAAAGTGGCGGTTTATACCGGAATTTTGCCTGTTACACGTACTGAAGCCGGACTTGCCACAGTAATGGGGCATGAGATAGCCCATGCGATTGAGGAGCATTCCGTAGCGCAGGCTTCGAATCAGATTGCTTTGCAATTGGGCGGACAGATTTTAGGTTCCGCAGCCGGGGTATCTGGCAACAGTACCCTTGGAGTTTTCAATAATCTTTACGGTTTGGGAGGGAATTTGGCGCAGTTGAAATTCTCCAGAAGCGATGAATCCGATGCAGATGCAGCCGGATTGATTATTATGGCCTTGGCGGGATATAATCCAAACGAAGCGGTCGATTTTTGGAAGCGTATGGCCTCGGGAAGTCAGAAAGGGCAGCCAGAGTTTTTGAGTACACACCCCAGCGATGAGCGACGTATTGCGGATATTCAAAAATTAATTCCGAATGCGATGAAATATTATAAAAAATAATCGATTGATAGGATATCAAAAGAGGGATCTGCGCGAGCAGATCCCTCTTTTTTTGCATCATATTTTATCAAGTTACACCCCGGCTAGCGCATCGCTAACGCCGAGCACTACACCGATGACCAATCCCATAAAATTAAAAGCGATGGTAATGATAACCATGATGCCAATAAATTTGTAGTGTTTTTTTAACGCGTCCAAGCACAGCTCCAGCTGAATGGTGTCGCGGTTTTCAATTGCTTTTTTCGCTTTAGATCCGAAATTATACAGAAAATAGATGGGAAGGCAAAAGAAAGCAAGAAAGAGCAGGTACAGGACACCGAAAGTGGATAAGGCCCCCGCTGTGACATATTCGTCTGCACCGAGTGACAATGCGCTTGCGCCAAAGATCAGGCTAACCATGGTGATGGCTGAGATGCCGATGAAAATAAAACAAACGATGGCCAAAAAATTAGCCCATTTTGCTGCTGAAGCTAAAAAAGCGAGTCCTGCTGGAGACAGTTTAAGGTCTGCAGGTTCTAGAAAAGAAGAATTTTGAATACCGTCTTCCATGAAGCGTAAAATATTAGGTGTGCGAATTTCAGAAATGTTCTTGGCTTTTGAAACAAGTTTTTATACAAAACGTCCAACGTATACAATCGTTTAGATTTTTTCAATTCGTTAGGCTCTAGTCGTGCAATTGCTACAGGAAACTCAATTGTATAAGGTAATTTTCAACTGTTAGGAAATTAGCTAAAAATTTTTAAAAAATTAAATTCCGATTGGAAGAATGTTGTTACAAAAAAAAAATCCAGAATCGATGTGGAAAACTATTTTTCATCAGATAATTAGAATGTAAATGCTGGTTTAAAACATCTTACAACGTTTTTTTTCGTGATAAATTATATGTCGATGTCTGATTTTTGGTGTGGATTTCATGAAATGGGTGTGGTTTAGTGTGTTAAGTTTATATTAAGTCCTTTGTAATTTCAAATCTCTTAGTAATTTTGCTTAACATTTTTTAACAAATCACATTATATGAAAAGATCTTTACTCTTTTTCGCTCTTGTTATGGCTAGTTATGGTGCTGTACAAGCTCAGGTTACAACAAGTAGCGTTACAGGTATTGTAAAAGAGGCAAACGGCAGTGTAACTTCGGGTGCTACGATTAAGGCTACGCACGTCCCTTCAGGAACAGTTTACTCTGGTTCTTCAAATGCAGCCGGTCGCTTTAACCTACCAGCGATGCGTGTTGGCGGACCTTATAAGGTTGAAGTTACGTATGTAGGACAACAACCAGTTGTATATGAAGATGTTTATTTGCAATTAGGTGAGCCTTTCGTCCTGAACCCTGTTTTCAGTGACAACAGTACCACACTAGGAGAGGTTGTAGTAACTGGAGTAAATACTTTAAAAAGTGAAAGGAATGGAGCTTCCACTATCGTTGGACGTCGCCAGATTGAAAATTTGCCATCTATTTCACGTAGTGTAAATGATTTGACAAGATTAACGCCTCAGGCAAATGGAACAGCTATTGGTGGTGGGAATTATCGAGCGAATAACTTTACCGTAGATGGAGCTAATTTCAATAATCAATTCGGTATTGGTCAAAATATTCCAGCGAATGGCTCGCCAATTTCTATTGATGCGATTGAGCAAATATCAGTAAATGTGACACCGTTTGATGTACGTCAATCAGGTTTTACAGGGGCTGCCGTGAATGCTGTTACCCGTTCCGGACGTAATGATTTCTTTGGTACAGCATTCTATACAGGTAGGTCTGATAATCAGCAAGGTACAAGGGTGAAAGACGTAACCATTCCTGTAAATCAGTTGTCAGTAAAACAATTTGGGGCTAGTTTAGGTGGACCTATCATTAAAAATAAGTTGTTTTTCTTCGTTAATTTTGAAAGAAGTGAAACAACAGAGCCGGGTACAAACAAAGTTGCCTCTACAGAGGCTGCGCCTGCGGGATCTGCTAGTTACATTGTGAGACCATCCGAAACATTTTTGAATGGAGTTAAAGATTACTTGTTAAAGACATACGGATATGATCCAGGTGTATATCAAGGCTATGATAATGATATTAGTAACACCAAAATTTTTGGTAGATTAGATTGGAATATAGCCGATAAGCATAAGTTAAGTTTCAAATATAACCAAGTAAAAAGCCATGACGTTGGTGGGTTGAGTTCTTCAACGACAAATTCAGGCGTATCATTCTCCAGTGCAAATAACAGACTTTCTAATAACGCATTATACTTTTCTAATTCAAATTACTTACAAAATTCGAATTTGTATTCAGGAACGATGGAGTATACGGGAAATTTAGGCGCTAATCTTAATCACACTGCACGGATCTCATATGTTAAACAAAACGAACCAAGGAGTTCGAATAGTGCATTGTTTCCATTAGTTGATATAAAAGACGGAGCATCTGTTATCACTACATTTGGTTATGAACCATTTACCTATGGCAATTTAAGGGACGTAGCGACTGTTACTGCTAATTATGACTTGAACTATATTGTAAATAATCATAATTTCACTGGAGGTTTTCAATTCGAAACAAGTACGACAAAGAATGGCTTTCAACGTTTTGGAACAGGATACTACGTGTTTGATTCTTGGGCGGACTTTACATCTGGAGCG
Organism: Sphingobacterium sp. UBA3549; assembly: GCF_002376635.1. NCBI lineage: Bacteria > Pseudomonadati > Bacteroidota > Sphingobacteriia > Sphingobacteriales > Sphingobacteriaceae > Sphingobacterium > Sphingobacterium sp. UBA3549. The sequence goes on from NZ_DFOE01000029.1 coordinate 87,541, forward strand.
AAACCAAGTAATTATGCTATCACTTATCCTTTAACGGCTGATGGTTCACAAGCGTATCCAAGTTTTAAATTTAATCAGTACTCATTGTATTTACAGGATGAATTTACTGTAAATGAAAAATTGAAATTAACAGGTGGTTTACGTTTTGAATTGCCGACCTTTCCTGGTGTAGCAGAAATTAAAACCCATCCATTAGTACAAAAATTATCATTTGCAGATGGTGAACAAGTTAATACTGGCACTCTACCGAAATCTAGGGTGATGGTATCTCCTCGATTTGGCTTTAATTACGACGCTCTTGGAGATCGCTCGTTGATCGTTCGAGGTGGATCAGGTGTATTTACAGGAAGAATTCCTTTTGTTTGGATAGTAGCCCAATCAGGGGATGCTGGAATGCTCCAATTTACAGATACATATAGTGGTAAGACAAACCCAAATATGCCTGATTTCGACCCAAATATTACAGCTAATATCCCTACGACTAAGCCTGAAGGAGGTACTAAAATTCCATCAAGTATATCTTATATGGATAAGAACTTGAAATTTCCTTCAACGTGGAAATCAAGTGTAGCTGTCGATTATAAATTGCCGTATGGAATCGTTGCGACTGTAGAGGGGATTTATAATAAAGATATTAATGCTGTTGTTGCAAAGAATATGAATTTGGTTGATCCTAAAGAATTAGGTATTAGTGGATATGGTGATAATAGGATGATTTATCCGAATGCTAATATTGATAAATATATCAATAAATTAGATGCTAATGGGCAAGCTTCATCTACAGCGACAGGTAGTTTCTCTGCGATTAAGATGCTAAATGCAAAAGGTGGTCATTATTGGTCCGCATCTGTTCAATTGGCTAAAAGCTTCGATCAAGGTTTTGCCGCCTCAATTGCATATGTTCGTAGTGGAGCTAAAAACTACGGTGATGGGTCTGGAGACCAAATTGCTAATTTATGGAGCCTTCCAATGCAAAGTTCTGGAAACCCTAACAATGCAAGTCTAAGCTATACATCCAACATTGTTCCTGATCGTATTGTGGCATCAGCAAGTTATACAAATAAGTGGATCAAGAACCTTAATACTTCAATGACATTATTCTATTCTGGTTCTTCTACAGGTCGCATATCTTATTACTATACGGCGGACTTTAATAGAGACGGTTGGAATGGAAATGATTTGATCTATGTACCAAAAGATGCATCAGAAATTACCTTTGTCGATATTCCAACTGGTTTATCAGACTATTCAGGTAAAGCCTATACAGCGAAAGAACAATCTGAAATCTTTTGGAATCTAGTTGACGGTGATAAATATTTGAGTAGTAGAAAAGGACAATATGCTGAACGTAATGGCGGAGCTATGCCGTGGAGACATCAATTCGATTTTAGGTTATCTCAGGAGTTGTTCAACGGAATTGGAGGCAAGAAAAATTCTTTAGAATTCTTTTGGGATATATTCAATGTTGGAAACTTATTGAATCCTTCGTGGGGAGTTTATAAATTTGCTAACAATGGCCTACTTAATCCAAGAAACGTTTCAAGTTTAGGCGATGGAACTACGAAACCTACATTCCAATTAGGTGCTGCAAATGGAGATATCATTCGATCAACTACGCGTGTTAATGAATCGATTTCATCAACTTATTATATGCAGTTCGGTGTTAAATTTAAATTTAACTAAGAATAATATAATAAATTAATCTACGACACCCCAAAAGCTTGATGATAGCTTTTGGGGTGTTTTTATTATAAAACTGATAATTAAAGTAGTGTTTTATGCTGTTATCCCGCGTATGGATAAAGCGCTTCATAAGAATGGATATAACACAGTAATAGCGCTGTTTACTCAACAGTTGCGTAGGCCTATTGACAAAGGAGACAAGTACAATAAGAGTACTTATCCAGTACAACTAAACTACAGAAAAGAACTTTGTTTACTTTTGGGACGCAAGGCATCAGTAGCGTTTTGATCTATTAGCCAAAATCTGTCAATGAAGTTGAATTTGTCAATGCCGTAGATAAAAGTGGAAAGGGATGATTTACTATAGACGAACACAAAAAAGCGTACACGAAGTTTATCATTGATAATGGATTAACTAAATACCACGGTAAGGAAAAGCTGTAGCTGAATTGCCAGCATAACTATATTCCAATGGCTGAAAAATACGTTGCTTAATATTGCATCCATAAACCATAAAAATCGAAAGGATCTTTATCCGCAGACCTTCAAAAAATCAGCAGATCTATAGTTCATAGGGCGGATACATTTATTGGAGAGAAATGTACGGTCAGATACGAAAAATCCCTAAGTCTAAAGGCGCTTTCAGTTCTCAACAGACCTAATGAAATTAATGTATTTGATCATAAAGGATATCGCAAAAAAATGGACGATGCCAATGCATAACTGGGGTTTGACCATATCCCAACTTTATATTAGATTTGGGGACAGACTCACACTGGAAAGAGTTTTTTAAGATTTTAATCTAATGACAAAGTTGACGTTACACTCCCCGAATTGCACTTGTAGGGTGCTTAATAATACATATATGTTATTATCAGTCTTTCGATTTAATGTAGCTAAGAAAAGTTTCCAGTATCCTTTCAAATACTTCGGGTGAATAGTTTTCTAATTCTAAGTTGTTTAGAACTTTGAAATAGTTCAAATCGTCTGATACAGGAAGAGGATTGACTGTCGTTTCTGATTTTAATAACCCGTATGATATAATACCCTCTATTTCATTGAGTATTAAATCTTGTTCGTCAAATAATTCTTTATTCAATTGTTCATAATCTGTAGTAAAATCCTTAACACCAAGTTTTCCATTTATAATCGCCTTTACAGCTATTAATATAACTTCTATTGCTAATTTGTCATCAATACCATGTTTGGAGGCTTTACCAGCCTGAAGCATTAAAAGATCCACAAAAGTATCGGGTCTTGCTATCCTCCAGAATAATCCCTCTTGCTTGATGTTCTCTTTTAATGTGGAATAGATAGAAGATATGTTATTTTTCATTATTGACCATCCTCTCAATAATTTAGTTATACACAATTGCTAATTACCTAACGACGAATTGTAATTCTTTGACTTTATCGAAAATATCACAACTTACTTCTTCTATACTACGACTACCATCTATAATTGACACATTTTCGACATCTTTTAAATGATCAAAAGCTTCATAATACTTACTCCTTACTTTTTTTAGATTTTCAAGGTTTTCAAATATTTCTAAAGAGCTTCTATCTTTATTTAATCGCTCCATACTAACTTCCGGTAAAACATCTATATAAATATTTATGTCAGGTTTTAAAAGATTTTGACTAATTGAGTTTGCTTCAACTAACCACTCTAAATCTATATCATCAGCATGATACGCATATGAAGAAAAATAATATCTATCACATACAACAGTATAGCCCTCTTCTAGTTTTTTTAATATTCCATTTACAGGATTTAAAAGGTGATCGATTCTATCTGCAACGAATAAAGCTGCTATTGCTCGATTATCTGAAATAATTCTCCGATTGAAAATATTCCGTATTAAAGAGCCAATAGGACTATCGGTAGGTTCAAATGTGCTATATATCTTGTGCCCTTCCTTTACAAGTTTTTCTTTCAACAATTTTGCTTGGGTACTTTTACCACTACCATCAATACCTTCAAAAACTATAAATAGATTGTTTCGCGTCATTACATCTCGATATTAGTACGCAAATATAGCTTAAAATAATTTTTGATTTACGCTGCATTCAATAAAATCTTTTTTACGTGAATAATAGTGGCATTTATTACAAAATTCACAGTGGGTAATATTTGTTTTATTTTCAAAATATTTGGAGATGTAATCGTTGTCCGCTAAAATAGGTCTACCTATAGAGTAGGTTCCCATTTCCAGAAAATATTCGTGTAATGTTAATTGACTTCTTAAAACAGATTAAAAATGACCTACCTACACCGGATATATTTGCTGCAATGGGAATAAAAGGAGCAGATGCTAATCAGATTTGGCTACTATTCTAAATGTTTTTGAAATAAAAGAAGAAGAGATATAAAAATTTTATTTAATTGTTCCATTACACAATTCATGTTAAAGTCTCTGACAGGTTTTTCTTGGACTAAGCAGGCTGAGGCCGACGGAGAATTGAAAAAAGATGTCATTATAGGCTATTATATCCGTCCCTGGAATGCAGATGAAAAGACGAAGGGTATGTGCCGTGGCATCCCGAAGTCAAAGTACTGGGCATACGAAGATGCTGGGATAGATCAGGTGGGATGTATTTACACTGCTTAACTAGCACTACCGATTTTATTTGCAAGTCCAGGTACGGCGACAGCACCAGTTGCTACAGTGATGCAGATGCAGGATTACTATCCATTCGGTAAGACGAAATCTATTGCAACGAGTATCAATAATAAGTATCTTTATAATGGCAAGGAGATGCAGACTGACCTGAATGGTGGTGCGCATACCTTGGGAAGTTCTTATGTACTGGAAGGGCTGCTGGATTACGGAGCACGTTTTTATGATGCGGAGATAGGAAGATGGAATGTAGTTGATCCGGCAGCGGATATGATGAGGAGGCACAGTCCGTATAATTATGCTTTCAACAATCCGATCAGGTTTATTGATCCTGACGGAATGGCACCTAGAGCTGGTCAACATGGTATGTATTATGACTATGATGAACAACGATACCGCGATGAGCAAGGGAATGATGTAAGCCTTGATCAAGCCATGGCTTATCATCAGCAAGGAGGAGATGATGGATGGTTGCAAAAGTTAATGGCTATGATGGGTATTGGGTCGGGGTCAGGTCCTAAGAATACTGAGGAAGCTCAACAGATTTCATCAAATAGATCTGCCGTTGATAAACTTAGTAAAAAAGCTGATAAAGCTGATGAAGAGATTTCTGAATGGCCGGTTCTTGGAGGGTTATATCAATTAGTGAAATATGGCTCTGGTAGTTTTTCAAATAAACCAAATTATCTTTTAGCTGGGATTGGTTTTTTATCAACAGGGTTAAATATTTCAGGTGCTAATGATATTACCATTACATATAAATCTTTAGCGAAATTAGGTCTTAGAGACGGAATGAGGATGTCTGCAAATGAAGTGCTGGATATGGCTCAACAATTTCTTGGAAAGGGATACAAAGAAGCAGTTCCAGGGAGTGGGAGATTTATTTCTTCTGACGGTAAAAGACTATTTAGAATGGGAGTGAGTGATATTACAGGTGCACATGGAGGAGGGCCGCATGTCAATTTCTAAACTTTAATTCCTAATCCCGCTAAACAGGGAAAAATGATGGTGAAAGATAATTATCACATATTTTTAATTGATTAAAATGACTATAGATGTTATAATACCTGAATATTCAGAAGATAAGGGCTTTCAAATTACTTGGGAACATGGGTTTGAAATCGAGGCAAAAATAGAGGGCGGATCTTTAATGATTTCAGCTAATAAAGCGGCACTTGTTTCAATAGCAAAGCAATTATTGACTCTAGCTCAGGATAATGTGCCTAAAGACTATCATTATCATTTGGATGAGTACAATTCCTTAGAAGAGGGATCGATACCATTAATTTTTCATAAGCTATAGCTCTTTTTAGGATAAGCTTGAATGTGAAATTTATTGAATTATAACAGGTTTTCCACAAAGAAGCAGAGACAGGACTGTCCAGATTGGTTGCAGGCTTTAGCTGGGAATATAAGACCAAGGATAAAAAAATAGGCACCTTTACGATATGACCATTGAGGGAATAGATCTTCGTTGGAATTCGACAGCTAAAGATTGGATCAATTCAAAAAATGCGATAAATGAAGTAGGGAGTATACATACCGTATTTGGCAATGACCTTAATTATATCGCTATTGTTTTTGGTAAAGAGATCGACTATGATCCTATTGCTAAAACTATCGTGGTGTATCGGGATGAATATAAAGATACAAATGGGAAGAATAGCACCGATGACTTTGATTTATTATTCTATGTCAAAAATATCTACAAGACATTGATGTTTAGAGGGATTAGGGGCGTCTACATTTATGTGTGTAATCCAAATCTTAAAGCCTATTTAAGTCAGCATATGGAGGTTGTGACAGGTAATAGCGAAAACGAATCACAAGTCATTCCTTCATGTCGTATTAGTTCCGAACCTACAGCAGGCTCTATACCATATTACGATCTAGAAATCGCAGCAGGCAGTTTTTCCGAGTTACAGCAAAGTGAGACTTTGCAGTATAAGTATATTGAAGTTGAAGGATGCTATCAGGATCCAAAACGTTATTTTGCCTGTAAAGTGATTGGGGAATCCATGAATAAGATTATTTCCAATGGTTCGATCTGCTTATTTGAACGTTATCAAGGTGGTTCCAGAAACGGATTGATCTGTTTGGTTGAATCTAGTAGTTTTGAGGATCGCGATTTTGGAGCCAATTATACCATTAAAAGTATTCCAGTCAAGTCCACCATTACCAGCTCCCAAAGGGGGGGGGGATGGCAATAGATCTAATATTTCTTTGTTTTATAATTTTGATTAGATCTCTTAATCCAGCTTCTATATAGGAGTATTCAGATCGCTTTCTCCAGATTGTCTTTGTTGGGAAATTAATTATAAGTTTGTTCCCGCCTAAGAGGTTTTCTTCCTCGTACACGAATAACTTGCCGATACCGATATCTCCGTTTTTACACGCTTACGATATTCTTTGTAGTTGCCGGGATATTCATTCTTAAATTGTAGTGCAATACCTTTTCCCGTTACACCATCCGTATTAACAGTATTAACCAACGCCTCTGCATTGGAATCGAGTGAATTTAATGTCCTTGATTGCGTTGAAGTCTAATATATCTTCAATTTGTCCAATCATATTTATTGTTTCTTTGATATTTTTGCCATTCTAAAATATTTTCATCTGTTGAAAGACCGATAACTTCGACTTTTTTATCTTTCAATGATTTCGAAATTAACTTCATTTTCGTATGGTCATCCCTGCATGGGGTGCAGCCCAAATACCAAAAGTCCAGCAAATAATATTAAAGGGAACGGACATGCTCCGTGAAGGCGGTGTTCTGGCTTTCATAACTTCTCAGGTGTTGCACAAATGCCTCTATTTAGTATGAGTTTTACAGAATTGTAAAGTTTACGAAAATTCTGTATTATTTAAAAAAAAACACTGTTTAATATAATTACCACATCATAATAAAATAAAATAAACACGTCTTGTTTTAATAAAAAAATCACAACAATATTTACTAAATTTATCACATCTATTTTTAATAAAAATAACACAGCAGTGTTTAATAAATTTATAAGGTTATGGCAACACCACGTGAAAGATTTGTAGAAGCCTTAAAATTCTTGCAAGAACTACAGGAAAAGGGGATTGTAGGCATTCATACCGATGATATGCCGAACCGGAAATACCGTGAGATACTTTCCAAGAATGGTTTTATACGAGAGGTAGCTAAAGGATGGTATATCACCACCAGTCCGGAGGAAAAGGATGGTGAGACAATAGCCTGGTATAGCTCTTATTGGGATTTTATTGCTGTATTTCTGGAAAGAAAGTATGGTGATAATTGGTGCCTGTCTGCCGATCAGTCACTATTGCTACATGCGGCCAATCAGTCGGTACCACAGCAATTGCTTGTTCGTTCGCCGCAAGGAAACAACAATCCTACGCCGTTGCCACATAATACTTCATTGTTCAATATGCGTGGAGAGCTGCCATCTGCAGATCAGCTTATGGTAACTCCAAATGGTATCCGGATGTACAATCTACAGTCGGCATTAATATACAGTTCTGCCAGCACCTATACCCGTAATGCTATTGATGCACGCACAGTATTGTCACTGATACGCGATGCTTCGGAGCTTTTACCAGTACTTCTAGAGAACGGACATACTACTTTAGCCGGACGCCTTGCCGGCGCTTTCCGTAATATTGACAGGGACAAGATAGCCGATCAAATTATAGACACTTTTAAGCAGGCAGACTATGATATCCGTGAAGAAGATCCTTTTGAAAGCAAACTGGACCTAAAGTTGTCCACCCGTGAACGTTCACCCTACGCAAACCGTATACGCCTGATGTGGACACAAATGCGTGAAGTTGTGATCAAAAGCTTTCCTGCTTCACCCGGCATTCCAGCCAATCATGATTTGTATATTAAAAATATAGACGATATATATTTGACAGATGCTTATCACTCACTATCCATTGAGCGTTACCGAGTAACGCCCGAGCTTATTGCCAAGGTAAGTTCAGGCGAATGGAATGCCAAGGAAAATGAGGAAGACCTTAAGCAACGTGATGCGATGGCTGCCAGAGGCTACTATCAAGCTTTCCTTTCTGTAAAAGAAAGTGTAAGAGCTGTTTTACAAGGGAAAAATGCCGGTATACAAGCAGATATGGATCATTCAAAATGGTATAGAGAGCTGTTTGACCCAAGCGTAACTGCTGGAATACTGAAAGCATCAGATCTTGCCGGTTATCGTAACCATCAGGTATATATAGGTAATTCAAAGCATGTTCCACTTAGCGTAGACGCTATGAGAGATGCTATGCCTATATTGTTTGAAATGCTCGAAGAAGAACCAGAAGCATCTGTTAGGGCTGTTTTAGGACATTTTATATTTGTATTCATTCACCCTTACATGGATGGTAACGGACGTATTGGAAGATTCTTAATGAATGCCATGCTGGCTTCTGGAGGCTATCCTTGGACAGTGATACCCGTGGAAAGAAGAGGTGAATATATGCAAGCGCTTGAAAAAGCAAGCGTAGATCAGGATATTGCTCCTTTTGCTGCTTTTGTTGGTTATCTGGTTAACGAGGGAATGAAAGGAAAAGCTGTAGCTGAATTGCCGGCATAACTATACCTTTTCAGTGATACAGATAAATATGCAGTGCTTTTGGAGTGTAAAAATGTTTTTACTGGTAAAAAAGATCATAAAATATTTGAGAAATCACAGAATAAAATTATGTAGAGCTTTTAGAGTCTGAAAGTAAATTATTTTAGTTTATCCAAAAAATCATATTGAAATTGATCAATATTTGCAAAAACACCTATGAAATTATAGTTACGATCTATGAGAAAATAAGAAGGATAAGAACTTATTTTAAGATCATTGAGAAGCATATTTGTTTCAGGTACTGCATAATTTGTCCAATCATATTCATTGTTTCGTAGATATCTTTGCCATTCTGCAATATTTTCATCTGTTGAAAGACCGATAACTTCGACTTTTTTATCTTTCAATGATTTCGACATTAATTTTATTTTCTTATGGTCTTCCCTGCATGGGGGTATCCATCCTACCAAGTACA
>NZ_DFOE01000011.1:0-365515 GCF_002376635.1 Sphingobacterium sp. UBA3549
TGAGACTTTTTCAGTGCCCTCCGATATCGCAGGCTTCTTTTTTTTACTTCACAAATGGTGGTTTTGTTACTTTTGCTTTGATTTTTTGATTACGGATCAGAATGAAGATTTCACTACCATCTTTTGAAAAAGCTGTATCCACATAACCCAATCCAATTGATTTTTTTAATGTTGGTGATTGCGTTCCCGAAGTCACACGTCCAATTACATTTCCTTCGGCATCGACAATTTCGTAATCATGACGTGGAATACCCCTATCAATCATTTCGAAACCAACAAGCTTTTTCTTCAAACCAGCCTCTTTCTCCGCTTTGAGTGCTTTAGCGTTCACAAAGTCTTTTGTAAACTTCGTTACCCACCCCAAGCCACCTTCTAAGGGCGATGTATTATCATCGATATCATTTCCATATAGACAGAAGCCCATTTCTAAGCGTAGGGTATCGCGGGCACCCAAACCAATTGGTTTGATTCCATAAGGCTTACCCGCCTCAAAAATAGCGTCCCAAACTTTCTGAGCATCTTCATTGGCCACATAGATTTCAAAACCACCAGCGCCAGTATATCCTGTTGCAGAGACCAAAACATTCTCTACACCCGCAAATGTACCTTTTGCAAAAGTGTAATATTCCATGGGAGCTAATTCGATATCCGTAAGCGATTGAAGTGCATCAGCAGCCTTAGGGCCTTGAACAGCAAATAAGGAAGTTTGATCTGAGATATTTTTCATCTCTACACCATCCGTATTATACTTTGATATCCAGTTCCAATCTTTTTCAATATTCGATGCGTTTACAACCAAAAAATACGTTTTATCGTCTATACGGTAAGTTAGGAAGTCATCAACTACACCGCCAGTTTCATTTGGGATATAAGCATATTGAACTTTGCCATCGTATAATTTTGACACATCATTGGAAGAGATTTTTTGAAGTAGGTCCAGGGCTTTTTCACCTTTTAGGATGAATTCACCCATATGGCTTACATCAAAAACTCCTACACCTGTACGAACTGTTTCGTGCTCATCATTAATGCCCGTATATTGTACCGGCATGTTGAAGCCTGCAAAGGGAACCATTTTTGCTCCTAAAGCAATGTGCGTCTCCGAAAGGGCAGTATTTTTTAACATAAAAATTAAGTTTTAGTCAGCTGCAAATTTAATAAAATATACGTGATTCCTCACTGTGAATCTATTTTAGAACAATCGATTTAATTGTTGACTTTAAGGGAATAGACGGTCAGGTGATCATCTAGACAATCCCAGAAGCTGCGGTAATGCCAGATATACTGATAAAGGCTTCTAAAATTAGCTTTAGCATCTGTCGTTGAGGTTTAGTATTTCCAATACGCGTTCGAAATCAGCTTGCAAGGCCGCTTTGATATGTACGTCTTCACCCGATAAAGGGTGTTTAAAGGTGAGCTCCGACGCATGTAAGAGCATGGTGTCCATTTGGTATGTTTCTTTCCAAAACTTGTTTTGCTTATTGCATCCATGCGGACGATCGCCAATAATAGGATGGAAGATATGCGCAAAATGGCGACGCAACTGATGCATACGTCCCGTAATGGGATTGGCCTCAACGAGACTATATCGCGATGTCGGAAATTTTCCGAAAGGAACGGACAGCTCACTTTGAGCAAGCAAACGAAAAGATGTCTGTGCTTCCTGAGTTGTACCATCGTCTCTTTTCAAAGGATAATCAATCAGCCCTTCTGCTGGCGCGAAGCCCCTCAGGACGGCGAGGTATTTTTTGTCTACCTTACGCTCCTGAAAACTTTTTTGTAAATATTGGTCAGTCTCCTTATCAAGGGAAAATAGCAGTATGCCCCCGGTCTTCCTGTCCAAACGATGTGCAGGATAAACTGTTTTCCCTAACTGATCCCGAAGTAGCTGTAGCGCAAATTCTGAGGCATCGCGCGCGATAGAAGACCGGTGTACCAATAGTCCATGCGGTTTATTGATGGCAACGATGGATTCGTCTTCGTAAAGTATTTCTAAAGGCATATTAGATCTTTTTGAGCGCTGCAATAATTTCGTCTGCTTTTTCATCAATTTTTGGACTCAGCCAAATATGTTTGAAAGCTCCTCCACCGATGATCTGTTCGGTACCTTGCCATTTGATTTTTGTCAAGGAAAATAAATAGTAGTTGTCTACCACGACTGAGGTTTGAATGAATTTATCGACAATATCGTTACCAAAGAGCTGCATCCCCAATCCGAAGAACTGCTGATCTTTTGCGTGAAGCTGGCTTTTCAACAGCTGTTCAGCTTTAGCCCGTACAATCTTTTCGTGTTCCTCTTTGCTTGGGTTAGTCAAAATAGCGGTCAACATGACGGCGATTAGAATCAGTGCAAATATTCTTTTTTTACTCATTTTAAAATCGGGATTAAGTTTTTGACAGCATACGAGATGACTATCGACATCAAAATTATTAAATAGATATTGGATATATGCAATTGTTTCCCCAGAAAGGAATCCATTTTTGCTGGAATGTGTTAAGAATAGCAGTTTCTAGCCGCCATTAAGAAGTGAGAAAGCCCAAGAAAAAAAGGTCCAAATAAGATATAATGTAACCGAGATGAGGAGCAAAAAAACAATTAGTATACTGATGATGATTCCAATGCCCGATCCGGTATGTTTTCCTTCGTAATAGTGTTGTCTGAGTAATTTGATGTTCTTTTCGTTGGCCTTGCTAAAAAAATCGAGCAAGTTTCCGAGAAGTGGAATGCTACCAAGAATCGCATCCAGCGAGATGTTCAAAAGCATTCGTATAACGAGCTTGGGGCTGGCGCCGTTACGCCACATGGCAAGTACAAGGATTAAAGATGTACCAAATCCTGCTATCGCACCGCCTAAGGGAATAAGATTTAACAGCGGATCTAGGCCAAACCGAAAGCCTCCAATTTTAAACTGATTATCCATTAACCAAGATATTCGGTCTATCCAACCGAAATCTTGGTCAATTTGTTTTAATTTATCTGCGGGAGTTTTCTCTCGGTGCATGATTACAATAATTCGAACGAAGCGCTGATCTCACTTGTTACTTTCATCGGTCTGATATTTAAGTCAAGTCCACCACTGCCAGCACTATCTGCAGCTTGCTCCATTGCACCTTTATACATCGCATTGCGCATCATTGGCTGAACGCCAAAGATAATCTGCTGCGGTGTTTCAGACAATACAATAGCCTTTCCGATTTTTTGTCCTGCTGCTTCTGCTAAAATCTGTGCATTAACTTTGGCATCCAATACTGCTTTGGTTTTTAAGCTTTTTTCCAGTTCTTTTTTCTTCGAGTAATCGTACTCACTGATATAAGTACTTTGGATACCCGCTTTGTCGACGCCATCGAGTAATTGATCCAAATTATTCAAGTTGGTTACCTTAATACGATACTGTCTAGAAAGCAGAATATCGGTGTCTTTTTTCTTTTTGTCCGGTACATTGTAGCTCCAGATGTTTTGGATGGTAAAATCTTCTTTTTTGACACCAGCTTTTGTTGCCGAATCAAACAGATCTTTTTCTAATTTGTCTATTGCCGCTTTTTTCTTGGTGTTACCGTTTTCATAAAACTCTTTTAGCGTCACATCAATATAGATGATGTCGGGAGTTACTTCCTCTTCTGCACGTCCCACCGTGGATACAAACTCTTTATTAACCATTTGTTGCGCATTTAATTGAGTCATAAAACCTAAAAAGGCAAGTCCTAACACTATTTTTTTCATATTTTTTGTCTTAAAGTTTTTCTAATAATACGATTGCTATTATCGCATTGCTACAAGATTGGAGCCAAAGTTGATGAAAAAGTTTAACGGGTAAAAAAAATAAAAAGGTTAAAATTTTTGATTTTATTTCTATACCTTTAGGGAAATTAATAATATAGTGCCATGCAAGAAGGTAAAGTAAAATTCTTTAATGAAACCAAAGGTTTCGGTTTCATCATCCCTAACTCCGGCGAGAGCGAAATTTTTGTTCACGTTTCGGGATTAGTAGACAAAGTTCGTGAGAATGATAGTGTATCTTACGAAGTTGAACAAGGCCGTAAAGGTCTTAATGCGGTAAATGTAAGAGTTATCTAATTAGATTGAAGATATATTTATTGTGAAAAGGCCTATGCGAACAGCATAGGCTTTTTTATTTTTTAGCAGATATTGTTTAGGGTTTTTGGTAGCAAAAAAATGAGACTGAGGCTTTGATAATTGAGTTTGGACTGATAATTGTTTATAAAAGTACTTAAATTTTCAATTTAAAAATGAAGGGTACTTTAGCATTAGTTCTTTCTGCGGTCATCATGATTTCGATGTCGGCATGTTATTCAACACACCATAGTCACGGTCATGGACGTGGACCGAAAAAAATGCCTCCTGGGCAAGCAAAAAAATACTATGGAGAACGATCTGCACGGGAATTTGCTCCCGGGCAACAAAAGAAAAAGCATAGACATTAACAACACAGCATAAAAAAGCTTTCACAGGAATGTGAAAGCTTTTTTTATAAGGTTTTAGAATCTAAGCGAAGGGATCTTTGTCGGGTGCCGGCGGTGTTGGATTTGAAGGCTGCGAACTTCCAATTTGTGAATTTCCAAATGGATCTTGCGTACGAGCAGAACCAAATGGATCTTGGCTTTGATTAAAAGGATGGTTTGAAGCATTTTCAACAGCCTTAGGATCTGGTCCATATTGATTCGGACCTTTATCACCCTCTAGAATTTCTAAGTAAAGTAAATATAGACTTCCAACAAATGGAATTAAGGAAACCAGGATAAACCAGCCCGATTTATTTGTGTCATGAAGTCTTCTTACAGTAACGGCTATCGCAGGAATCAATAACGCTAAATACGCTAGCCCCATGATACCGTAAAACAAACTCGCTAAAGTATCGCTTACAACCGACAAAATACCGCCAACGATACCGAGTGCAAAAAATAAAACAAATACAGCGAGAACGAACATCCAATATTCTTTTCGACGGGCTCTACCCTCAAAATTTGCATAGTTGTCTCGAACAACTTTTAAAAAGGCTTCTTTAAGTTCCATATTATTAATACTTTTTTTAGTGAAAATTATGTTAGTAAACTACATGTTATTTCAGCTTTGTTACAATAAATGTACCAATAATTTATCCAAGAGATCAATTATTGTAGACAAGTCGATAGCTAGCTGGAGCCTATAGGCTAAATATTCAGTTAAATCGTACACTCTTATCGAAAAATCTCTTCGAGAATGTAGAGCGATTTTATTTCTTTAAAATTTGTACGGTGCAAGCGATAGAAATCAAGTACTTTTTCCAACAAAAATTGTCTATCTGAGCTGCTCATCTTAATTCGATCGCAATTTGAATATTCGGAATCAATTAAATTTCTAAAAATTGACGTATGTGGTTCTTGTAAAACAAGCGGATGTTCGGGTAGACTATCTGAAAAGGTTGCTTCGTGAAGATTGAAATAGGGGAGTACTTGTTTAGATTTGGCCGGATAGAACCCAAGGAAGCGTGTGAGTTTTATTAAAAAGACGAGATGAAAATTGGCCAGGTTTGAATGACTTTGATCCAGCCAAAGTATAGATTGATGAATAAATTCAAAAAGGTAGCTATCATGTTCTTGTTCCTTCAGTATTTTATAAAGTATTTCATTCAGAAAAAGGGCCAGCGAACTTTTGACGATATCGTAAGGTATTTCTTGCAGTGCAGGTGCTTGACGTGCTTCGGAGATCCGCTGTAGCGAACCATTATCTTTATGTGTGGCGACTATTTCCAATAAATGTAAAGGTTGGAGAATATTGGCCTTGATTTTTGCTTTAGGCTTCCTTGCTCCGGTAACAAGATAAGATTGCATGCCAAAATGTTCGGTATATAGCTGGGCAACGAGGCTGCTTTCCGAATAGTTTGTTGTTTTTAAAACTACAGCTCTAGTTTTGTTCAGCATTCCCTTCTTTATCTTTTTTATGTCCTTCCCCGCGCATCTCAATAAGGGCATCGCGGTCTACCTTACGAATCATGCGATAGATTAAAGTCAGGAAGCCGACACTAAATACAATGACTCCAATCAGCATAGCGACCTTATACCAGTTGGAGCGTTGTTCCATGAGATAATATCCCCCTATCACCAGTACGACACCGATGATTATTTCTCTTATACCCTTGCGAAGATATTTGTTCATAAATGTGAATTGTTGAAAACTATTTTTCTTTACAGAGCAAATATAATACAATAAAATCCTTTATTTTTGTCGATACCCGTCCTATGTAGAACTATTTTTAAAAATAATTCCAATCATCTTGTTGCTTATCTAAAAAAAAATATAGATATTTGCAAACTCTTTGCAGAGAGTGCAAAGTATTAACATATTGTAATAAAGACAACAAAAAAATAATATCATGTCAAGAATTTGTGATTTAACAGGCAAAGCGGCGTTAACAGGGAATAACGTTTCTCACTCAAACGTTAAAACTAAACGTAAATTCTATCCAAATTTACAAACTAAACGTTTTTACATTCCAGAAGAAGATCGTTGGATTACGTTGAAAGTATCTACTTCTGCTATCAAGACTATCAACAAGAACGGGATTACAGCAGCGATCAATAAATTTATCGTTAAAGGCTCAATCTAATTGATTGTCGCGCCTGTTACATTAAGATTATTCATGAAATTTCAATCCTAATAGGATTCAAAATAAAGTAAAACAATGGCTAAAAAAGGAAATAGAGTACAAGTTATCTTAGAATGTACTGAACACAAAGAAAGTGGTCTTCCGGGAATGTCTCGTTACATCACTACTAAAAACAAAAAGAACACAACTGAGCGTTTAGAGTTGAAAAAATTCAACCCAGTATTGAGAAAAGTTACTGTTCATAAAGAAATTAAGTAAGTCACATATCTTGGCACTTGAAAGAGATGCTAAGTAAAATATTAATATACCATGGCAAAGAAAGCAGTTGCATCGTTACAAAAAGGTGGCGGTAAAGAATTTACAAAGGTTATTATTACTACTAAATCTGCAAAAACTGGCGCGTATACTTTCAAAGAAGGTATGGTTCACAACGATAAAGTGAAAGACGTCGTTGCAGCAGCTCAAAAATAACGAGTAGTATTTTCCTTTTTTAAAGTTTTTCTTTAAAAAGAATTCGATAAAAATAGCCGTTTTGGTATCCTACCGAAAGGGCTTTTTTTGTTGAGGACATTTGTTTATATTTGGACATCAATTTTCACTACACATTCCATGGGATTATTTGATTTTTTTAAGAAAAAACCACAAACACAAGAAGAAGAACAGGCCTTAGATAAGGGTTTGGAAAAAACAAAAGAAGGCTTTCTATCCAAGATTACAAAAGCTGTAGTTGGTAAGTCAACTGTGGATGACGATGTATTGGATAATCTGGAAGAAGTTTTGGTTACTTCTGATGTGGGGGTTACGACGACTTTAAAAATCATTGATCGCATACAAGCCCGTGTTGCCCGAGATAAGTACGTTTCCACTTCAGAGCTAAATAATCTCTTGAAGGAGGAAATTCAAACGTTACTGGCAGAAAATAATAGCGCTGATTTCGAACATTTCAATTATGGTGAGCATAAGCCCTATGTTATTATGGTTGTGGGTGTTAATGGGGTTGGTAAAACAACAACTATTGGCAAACTGGCTCATCAGCTGAAGCAAGCTGGCAGCAAAGTTGTATTGGGTGCTGCGGATACCTTTCGTGCTGCAGCCGTTGATCAACTTAAATTATGGGGCGAGCGTGTTGGCGTTCGTGTTGTCGCTCAAGCCATGGGTTCAGACCCCGCTTCAGTGGCTTATGATACCGTAAAATCCGCTGTCGCTAATAGTGAAGATGTCTGTATCATAGATACGGCAGGGCGGTTGCACAATAAGGTTGGCTTAATGAATGAGCTGACTAAGATCAAGAATGTTATGCAAAAGGTTGTTCCGGGGGCTCCACATGAAATATTATTGGTTTTGGATGCGTCGACAGGACAAAATGCCATTGAGCAGTGTACACAATTTACGCAGGCAACAGATGTGAATGCCTTAGCATTAACGAAGCTCGATGGAACAGCTAAGGGTGGTGTAGTTATCGGTATATCCGATCAATTTAAGATCCCCGTGAAATATATTGGTGTAGGAGAGAAAATTGGTGATCTTCAGTTGTTTAACAAAAAGGAATTTGTAGACTCCCTTTTTAAATAGAGTCTGCCTTCTAATCATATGAAGACAAAATACGCGAAACCAGCGCCTTTGATCAATAAACCACGTGTCAACGTGGTGACTTTGGGCTGTTCGAAAAATATTCACGATAGTGAAGTTCTGATGGGCCAGTTGAAAGGCAATCAGATGGAAGTTGTTCATGAAGCATCCAATATACAGGCGAATGATATCGTCGTGATCAATACCTGTGGTTTTATTGATAATGCGAAACAGGAATCAATTGATGCCATCTTGCAATATTCAGATCTAAAAGAACAGGGAAAAATCAATAAAGTGATCGTTACTGGCTGTCTTTCAGAACGGTATAAACCAGAGTTGCAGTCTGAAATCCCCAATGTTGATGCTTTTTTCGGTACGAACGATTTGCCGGATCTATTGACGTCCATTGGTGCCGATTATCGGCACGAATTGCTCGGTGAGCGACTATTGACAACACCTTCTCATTTTTCTTATTTTAAAATTGCCGAGGGGTGTAATCGCCCATGTTCTTTCTGCGCAATTCCTTTGATGCGTGGTAAGCATGTTTCCAAATCCATTGAAGATCTTGTGAAAGAAGCTAAATTCCTTGCTTCCAATGGTACCAAAGAATTGATTTTAATAGCGCAGGATCTAACTTATTATGGCCTCGACATCTATGGAAAGCGTAATCTTTCTGATCTCATGCGTCATTTATCTGATGTCGATGGTATCGAATGGATCCGACTGCAGTACGCCTATCCTTCGGGGTTTCCAATGGATATTTTGGACGCCATGAATGAACGTTCAAATATCTGTAATTACTTAGATATGCCACTGCAACATATATCTGATCCGATGTTGAAGTCGATGCGCAGAGGTACAACGAAACAGAAGCAGATTGACCTTGTCCATGCAATACGTGACAAAGTTCCGGATATCGCCTTGCGTACTACATTAATTTGTGGTTATCCAGGTGAAACTGAACAGGACTTTCAGGAGATGTTAGACTGGGTTGAAGAGACTCGTTTTGACAGGTTAGGTTGTTTTACTTATTCTCACGAAGAAAAAACACACGCACATACTTTGGAGGATAATGTACCTCAGGAAGTAAAAGAGGAGCGTGTCGAAGCGATTATGGAGGTGCAGCAAGGGATTTCGTATGATATCAATCAGTCTAAGGTTGGTCATACCTATAAAGTGCTGGTTGATCGTATAGATGGTGATTACTTTATTGGCCGCACAGAATACGACTCCCCAGAGGTTGACAATGAGGTCTTGATTCCTGCTGCAGATTCTTATGCACGTATTGGTGATTTTGTTCAGGTAAAAATTGACCGTGCCGAAGATTTCGATCTATATGGGCAGATTGTAAGGAAATAGTTTTATTAGCTTATATTTGATATTAAAACAAATGGGTCTCCTTTGAATAAGGGAGACCCATTTATTTTCCTCGGCAATTGTCAGTAAAATGATATAATTTAAAAGCAGCACAGGCTTTTTGTGAAAATTCAGTATTTTGTCGGGGCAAACTCGATACATTTGTACGCATACAATCCCGATTTAAAACGCTATATAGCTGTTTAAAATCAGGGTCATGACAGCCTGTTGGCACTATTGGGACGATAAAGAGAACCTGCTATTTCAGGTTACTTTAGGGGATTTTCTTTATCGATTGACAATAATAAAATATTAACACAATTTGCAGATGAAGGCAACTTATATTGAATATAGTGAAACAAATAGTTTCTCCAAGACTTTATTGGCTTATTTAGCACATGATGAAGCCTTAAAACCTTTTGTTGGAAATTGGCCTACCTGGGCTGGTTTTGAAAAGCAATTGGAAGAAAAGAGGCCATTTGAATACAGGAAGATTCTCGTTGAACGCCTTCAAAAGCAATATGGCGAGCTATTAGAGAATTCTCCAAATGTGGCTGCCAATATAGAACTGTTGCTCGACCAGAATTCCTATACGATCACTACGGGGCATCAGCTCAATATTTTTACTGGACCCTTGTATTTCATTTTTAAAATCATGACAGCGATACGTTTGTCAGAAGATTTGAAGGAGAAACATCCCGATAAAAATTTTATTCCAGTCTATTGGATGGCGACTGAAGATCATGATTTTGAAGAAATCAATCATACCAAAGTCTTTGGGAAGAAAATCAGTTGGGATACCCCGGCTGTTTCTGCTACCGGAAGAATGGATACAACGACGATTGTTGACGCCGTGAAGCAGTATACAAATATTTTAGGGCTTTCAGAAAACTCTACTCGGCTTACACGCATTGTGGAAGAAGCCTACCTAAACCACAATCGTTTAGCAGATGCAACCCGGTATATGGTCAATGAGCTGTTTAAGTCATACGGTCTTTTGATTATTGATGCGGATGATCGGGAGTTGAAGGAACTGTTTAAGCCGATTATTAAGGAAGATATCTTCTCTGAAAATAGCTTTAAGGCAATAACTTCTCGATCGGAGGAGTTGGAGTCACAAGGTTTTTCTACTCAAGTACATGCACGTGAAATTAATTTCTTTTATTTAACGGATGAATTTAGAGAACGCCTAGTGCTAACTGCTGACGGTCGATACGAAGTATTGCATCAGCATATTTATTTTACAAAGGCGGAGCTGGAGCAGGAAATCGAGCGTTATCCCGAGCGTTTCAGTCCCAATGTAGTTATGCGCCCGATGTATCAAGAAATTATACTTCCTAATCTTGCTTACATTGGCGGTGGGGCCGAAATGGTCTATTGGATGCAATTAAAGTCTAACTTTGACCAATATCAGGTTGATTTTCCAATTTTGATACCACGCAATTCCGCGATGATAACAGACGATAAAATAGCGGCTAAATTATTTCGCGTTGATCTTACGTTTAAGAGTATCTTTCGTTCAGCAGAAGTGCTGAAGAAGGAATATGTACGGCGCCATACCAAAGAACGTCTGAATCTCAATGACGAATGGATGGAGCTGAATGCCATTTTTGGTAAGATAAAGTTGCGAACCCATAAAATTGATCCAAGTTTAGGACCAAGTACAGAGGCGGTAAAAGCACGGTTAAAAAAAGCGATCAATAATTTAGAAAAAAAACTGTTGAAAGCCGAGAAGCGAAATCACCAACATGCTTTAACCGACATCGATCATGTTAAGGAAAAACTCTTTCCGGGCGGAGGACTGCAGGAAAGATCTGAGAATTTCGCTTTACTTTACATTAAACATGGCGATAACCTCATTAAGGATCTTTACAAATATTTTAATCCTTTGGATTTTAAGTTTACGATTTTGTATTAGGAAGTCAGCTTCGGCTGACTTTTTTCTGACGTGTTTTTATGTTATTGGTGACAAAGAACCTTCCATTTAATTTCTGTGGTATTTGCGTGATAAGGAAGGTTTTACTGCACGTTCCGATAGCGCTTTATTTGTTGAAAAATTGATTGCATTTTAGGTTTACATCCTTTAAAATGTTTTGTTTATAATTTCATAATATTTCGTTTAGTTTCTGTTAATAGTTTCAGTTTAGTTTTGCTTTCATTATAAAAATCAACAACTAAATGAAAGAATTTCTACTTACAACTTGTGCTGTTGCGCTTGGGACCGGTCTTTATGCCCAAACGACGCAAGCAGGGTTTTCCGGAAAGATCACAGACGAGCGCAACAAAGGGGTTCATGGTGCTTCAATTGAAGTGCGTAATGAATCAACAGGCTTTACAACGAAGACATCCACGAATGCAAATGGCGATTTCAACTTTAAGGAATTACCTTTAGGTGGTCCATATACAATTAAAGTCACTTATATAGGATATGGGGAACAGGTTCGTTCGGGATTTAATTTAAATCAAGGCGATATTGTCCGTCTGATCATTCCTATCCAAAATACCTCAAATGTATTAGAAACGGTTGATTTAACAGGAATAAGTACGCTAAAGAATAAAATCGAGAACCTGGGTGCTGCTACCGCGGTTACAGCAAAAGATATAGCGAAATTGCCTGTCAACGGTCGCAATTTTACTTCGTTGATGGATCTATCTCCTTTAAGCAAAGGAGATAATATAGGAGGCCAGCTGGGGTCATCTACCAATTTTACCATTGATGGTATGAATGCCAAAAATCCGACTTCTGCAGGTTCGACAACCAGCCGTAGTGGCGCTCCTTTCTCCATTTCAATAGAAGCCGTTCGTGAATTTAAAGTGGTTACCAATCAGTATGACGTGACTTATGGAAGAGCTGGAGGGGGAACAGTGAGTGCGGTGACTAAACAGGGGACAAATCAAACGCACGGAAGTGCATGGCTTTATTCGAGGGCGGATTGGTTATCCAGTCCATACGATATTAGAGGGAATAAACGGAGTAATGATTTTTCAACGTATCAATATGGGTTTACATTAGGCGGTCCGATCATTAAAGACAAATTGCATTATTTTGTAGCTTGGGATCATCAGCGCGATGCCCGCCCCTTGATTATTGCCGATATCAATTCTGAAGCCGATGAGAAGAGATTTAATGTGACAAACTCGACCTTGGATGAGTTTGTCTCTATTGGACGTAAAAAATACGGATTGGGGAATGAGCGTCAATACGGCGCATTTGATAAGAAGCGAGGGTCTGATGCGATTTTTGGACGAATTGACTGGCAGATCAATGAAGATAACCTATTGACGGTCCGAAATAACTTCACAAGTGACAACAATAAGTTGGGCTTGCAGGATAATAAACCAATAACCTTGTATGAGTCTTATGGGAATGACAAAAACATTGATAATAGTCTATTGGCAACTTTGCGTACGACCATTTCCCCTAAGGTAACTAATGAATTGAAAGTACAGCATCTCTATACCTATCAAAAAAGTAGCCCGGGAGATCTTTTACCAAGTCAAAATATTCCCCGTGCAATTGTAGAAGATGCAGTCTCCAAGGTAGCTGGAGAAGATAAAAAGACCACACTGCAATTGGGTGGACATCGTTTTGCGCAGGAATCATTTAAAAACAATGTATTTCAGCTCGTCGATAATATTTATTATAGTACCGACAATATCAATTATACCTTCGGTGTCGATTTGATGTATACCCATGCAAACTCCATTTATGGAAGTGAGGTTAATGGTCGCTTTCACTTTAGACCGAGTGATGGAAAGACGGCCATGCAAAACTTTGACGACATGAAGCCATATGCTTACTATCGTGAGGTTCCTTTGGTAAGTGACCCAGCTGTGGCCGGTAAGATATTTAATGCCGGTGTATATGGGCAATTACAAACGAAGTTGGCGAAGGGATTGGATCTAGTTGCTGGCCTAAGATTGGATTACGGACATTATCCGACTTCTCCACTAAACGAAGAATTGCTGAAAGAAGTGGGTGTTCGTACAGATCATAAGTTAAAATCCTTTGTGGTACAGCCTCGTTTCCAAATGACTTGGGATGTGAATGAAGAGCGAAAGGACTTTTTCCGGGTAGGAGCAGGAGTCTTCGCGTCTGATATTAACAATTATATGACCATCAACAATTTGACTTTCGATGGGAAGCATTTTGCGACGGTGGATGTTCGTGGCAGTGATGTGCCCACACCTGATTTTGTGGGGTACAGAAAAGATCCGTCAACAACACCAACCTTAGCACAATTTCAAGTGCCTACGATCAATACCTATGGACCTGATGCTAAAATTCCAGTAGTATACAAGGCCAATGTATCTTATACACATTTCTTTACTGAAAAGTTGAAAGCGAGTCTTTCGGGGTATATGAATTTAGGGCGTAACAACTACATGTATGTAGATCGTAACATGGTTCAGGATCCGTTTTTCAGATTGACGAATGAAGATAATCGTGGTGTGTTTGTTCCCGCAGCATCGATTGTTGACGGAGCACCGGATTGGAAAAAAGGACGGATTTCCAATAAATTCGGACGTGTACTGGAATTAAACTCTGAAGGAAAAGTAAATCAGTTTGCGGTTGTATTGGATGCAAGTTATCAATATTTCAAAGATGGATCTATATCCGTGAGCTATACCTGGAATGATGCCAAAGATAATACTTCTTTCAACGGAAACGTGGCGAATACAGCGACCTTATCGTTGGCTGTGAAAGACGATCCGCGCGATCTGAGCAAGATGAGTTATTCGAATAATCAGTTCCGCAACAAGATTGTAATCTATGGTACCTTGCCAACATTCTATGGCGTTAGTGTGGGGGTACGTTACTCTGGTATTGGTGGTACACGATATAGTTTATTGGCCGGAGGAAATATCAATGGAGACTTTGTGGCGGGAGACAATGATCTGGCCTTTATCTTTGATCCCAACAGTCCCAATACGTCAAAACAGTTGATTACAGGGCTGAATAATTTGTTGAATAATCCAGAAGCGAGTCAAAGCCTTAAAGATTATATCAAAAAATATGAAGGAAAAATAGCCGAACGTAATGGTGGCGTAAATGGTTTTTACGGTTTAATTGACCTGAGAATTGCGAAAAAATTCAGTTTATATAAAAACCACGCATTGGAGATATCGGGCGATCTTTTCAACGTTGCCAATTTATTCAAAAAGACTTGGGGCGTCAATGAGTCTTTGGGTAATCAAAATTTATATGCTTTGGGTGGAAAGGACGCCGCTGGAGAGAAATTGATTCCTTTTGACGTTACGAAGCAACAGTTTAATTATAATGTAAACAACTCTGGTATCGTATCACCTTCGGGTAACCCGTATCAATTCCAATTGGGATTAAGGTATTCGTTCTAAAAGAATGAAAAATAGGAACACTATGTTTTAAAAATAAAACGCACCTAGGGGCCTCTGCTTGCTCCTAAGGGGCGTTTTATTTGTTTATTAAATCATCCTGATTAGGCAACAAGGGATTATTTAAAACGATTTGCCTTGGAGCATCATTATGCTCGAGGGCTAGCTCAGGACTTTTTCTTTTGGAAGAAAAACTTCGGCCATCATGTGGCGTACACTTCCGCCACCACATGTTTCGATCACATGGAGATCCTGGTGAATAATTTTACCATGCTTTTCTAACTGCGCGGTTTGGTACAACGTCAGTGAGGATAATGCCTGATTGCTCAGGACAATAAAGCGATTCCCATATTTATTTCTCACCTGGAGGCAGTTTGCCGCAAAAGATTCAAGCTGGTTTTCATTAATCTCGATAATCTCCTTGCCTGTGTCTTTTAAACTCTTCAAGAGGGTATTTAGTTCAGACGGATCGTCAATTGCCTGTGGACATAAGATGGCAAAATCTTCACCTACCGCGAGCACTACATTGGTGTGATAGATCGGTCTGCGTTGTCCATTGACCGTTTGAAAAGCATGGAATACAACCGGTGTATAGTTTTCGGTCCGGCAATATTCATCGAGCATATCGCGATCTGCCCTTTCTGACAAAGCGCAGTAGGCTACACGGTTGGCTCGGTCGAGGACAAGTGCGCCGGTCCCTTCCAAATATTGTTTATTGTTTTCGGCATCGCTCAAATCTTTGGTCAGTTTTACATAATAACCGTTCTGTTTCAATGGACCTTCGAAATCCAATAAATGTTCTTTTCGGCGATTTGGAGCGAACATGGGATAGAAGATTATTTTTCCATCCTGATGAAAGGATACAATATTGTTGGGAAAGATACTGTCGGGACTTTCTGATTTTTCGTCGTCCTGAATGACTGTCACTAATATGCCGTGTGACTTCAACTCATTTACTAGCGCATCAAACTCTCCTTGGGCTTCTTTATTGACCTCTTCGATGCTGAGATTTTCAATATCCCTTTGGAAGAAATTGTTGACTGCAGTCTGTTCATTTTTGCGGAAGACAGAGGGCCTTACCAAAAGGACGCTGTCTGTTACCTGTTTTCTCATGATTTATAATCGTTACTTCGCTGTTTATAATTGTTAAATAGAAATGATATTCATTTTTTTTGATTATTTATCATTTGTCAAAAGAGGGGCTTCCCTCGCTGGATAATGGTTTCTTTGTTCAGATTTCTTGATAACGCAATACGTCGTTGGGATCAAGATTTCTTGGCAAAAATTACCTATCGTTATTTCCAAGCCACTTTACAATTGGTACATATACTAATTTATTGAAAATTCATTGGCATTGCAAAAAAGAATAGGAATGTAGAGGAAAAAATTCATGGAGATTGCAGCAGATAATAGCACTTTTTTTAAAATTGTAGCAAGTGATCGGGCGGTTGTTTGTTATATTTATAATGATCAATCGGTATGGTTGTGTTTATTCTAAAAATAACGTATTAAACACAATCGATTGCATTTTAATAGTCGAGTAAAACTGACTTTTTATCCACTTTTTTGCTTCGTTTTCAGTCATTTATTTTGCTATCTTTGCTCATCCAAAAAACGACTGTTTATAAGAGAGTTAATTGCCTAATTATTATGTCGCTAACTATCATCTATAAGCGTTAACTTTTTGCACACATGAGCAATATACACTTCCAAGAAAAATTCGAAAATCGCCACAATGGCCCAAGTCCAGTTGAAGCGAATGAAATGTTGGCCAAATTAGGCGTTTCGTCAATTGACCAACTTATTGACCAAACGGTCCCTTCTCAAATTCGTGCTCCAAAACCTTTAAATCTTCCTAAAGCATTGTCTGAGGTCGCCTATTTAAAGCGTATTGCGGAAATCGCTGAGAAAAATAAAGTTTTTAAATCTTTTATTGGTCAAGGTTATTACGATGTAATTCTTCCGGGCGTAATTCAACGAAATGTATTTGAAAACCCGGGATGGTATACGCAGTATACTCCTTATCAGGCGGAGATTGCACAAGGTAGGTTGCAAGCATTGTTGAATTTCCAGACTGTAATTTGTGATTTCACTGGTTTAGAAATAGCAAACGCATCTTTATTAGATGAAGCAACAGCTGCAGCTGAAGCTATGTTTATGCTGTATTCAGCCCGGAAAAATAAAGATGCAAATGTATTTTTGGTTTCTGATAATGCCTACACGCAGACGGTCGATGTATTGAAGACCCGTGCGTTGTCTTTTGGTATCGAGCTGAAAATTGCGGCTATTGCTGAATCAGAATTGACAAATGACGTATTTGCAGTATTTGTTCAATATCCTGCAGCTGACGGTTCCATTGTTGATTATAAGTCGTTTACAGCATCAGCTCACAGTAAAGACATTACCGTGTGTGCGGCGGCAGATCTGATGAGTTTAGCCTTGTTGACGCCTCCGGGAGAATGGGGAGCAGATGTTGTTGTTGGTAATTCGCAGCGCTTTGGTGTGCCGATGGGATTTGGTGGTCCTCACGCAGCCTATTTTGCAACACGCGACAGCTTTAAACGTAACATCCCTGGTCGTATTATCGGTGTTACTTCCGATTCGAATGGCAAATATGCGTTGCGTATGGCTTTACAGACGCGTGAACAGCACATTCGCCGCGATAAAGCATCGTCAAATATTTGTACTGCACAAGCCCTTTTGGCGATTATGGCTTCTTTTTATGCCGTGTATCATGGGCCTCAAGGAATTAAAAATATAGCATCACGCATCAATGCGTTGGCCAATCTGTTGGATCAAGCGTTACAATCATTGGGCTATAGCCAAATGAATACGGCTTATTTTGATACATTACGGGTAGAGTTAGGTGCTCATGCAGGTGCACTGAAGTCAGAAGCGTTAAACAATGAATTGAACTTTTATTATAATGGTCCAGAAGTTTCAATTGCTATCGACGAAACAACGACTTATGAAGATATTAAAACGATCGTCAAAGTATTTGCTAAAATTCAAGGTAAAACATTGAATGATGTCGATTTCGATACATTGGAAGAAAACTTAGGTTCTTCAATCCCTGCCGATCTAGTACGTACTTCCGCCTACTTAACCCATCCAAACTTTAATAGCTATCACTCTGAACACGAGATGTTACGGTACATCAAATCGTTGGAAGCAAAAGATTTATCACTTTGTCATTCGATGATTCCTCTGGGTTCATGTACCATGAAATTAAATGCTACAGCGGAAATGGTACCGGTTACTTGGGCTAGATTCGGTGGTTTGCACCCATTTGCTCCAGCAGATCAAACTTCTGGATATATGCAGATGATTGGCGAATTGAATGATTGGTTAGCTGAGATTACAGGTTTTGCGAAGATGAGTTTCCAACCAAACTCAGGAGCGCAAGGGGAGTATGCAGGTTTGATGGTTATTCGCGCTTACCATGAGAGCCGCGGTGATCACGGACGTAATATCTGTTTGATCCCTGCTTCAGCGCACGGAACGAACCCTGCGTCTGCTTCTATGGCAGGCTTGAAAGTGGTTGTCGTAAAATGTGATGAATTTGGAAATATCGATATATCAGATTTGAGAGCGAAGGCGACTGAGCACGCTGCAAACTTGAATTCACTGATGGTAACTTACCCATCTACACACGGTGTATTTGAAGAGTCTATTATTGAAATCTGTGAAATTGTGCATGCCAATGGTGGCCAGGTTTATATGGATGGAGCCAACATGAATGCACAGGTTGGATTGACAAGCCCAGGTCATATTGGGGCCGATGTTTGTCACTTAAACCTCCATAAAACATTTTGTATTCCTCACGGAGGTGGCGGCCCAGGTATGGGACCTATTGGTGTTGCAAAACATCTGGTTCCTTTCTTGCCTAACCACGAAGTGGTTTCTACTTCCGGTGAAGAAGGTATCTCTGCTGTTTCGGCAGCCCCATTTGGTTCGGCTTCGATCTTACTTATTTCGCATGCTTACATCTCCATGATGGGGGGCGAAGGTCTCACAAATGCAACTAGAACCGCGATATTAAACGCAAACTATATCAAAGCACGTTTGGAAAACGCCTATCCAGTACTTTATTCGGGTAAAAATGGACGTTGCGCACACGAAATGATCTTAGATTGTCGTGGGTTTAAAAACTTTGGTATTGAGGTTGCAGATATTGCAAAACGTTTGATGGACTATGGTTTCCACGCACCGACCGTTTCTTTCCCTGTTGCGGGAACATTGATGGTTGAACCTACCGAGTCAGAGTCTAAAGCTGAATTGGATCGTTTCTGTGACGCCTTAGTTGCTATTCGTGAAGAGATCGCTGCGGTTGAAACTGGGTCGGTAGACCGAGCGAATAATGTACTGAAGCATGCACCACATACCGCTTCGGTTGTAACAGCAGATGAGTGGGATAGACCTTACAGTCGTCAAACAGCTGCATATCCGTTGGAGTATGTAAGAGAACGTAAATTTTGGCCTTCAGTGGGACGTGTAAACGATTCTCAAGGTGACCGTACATTGATCTGTTCGTGTCCCTCCATTGAAGAGTACGCCGAAGCATAATTTCGGATACTATATGAAAAAGGGCAGTCCAAAATTTTCTTGGACTGCCTTTTTTTATGCCATTTGATATGTAAGCTCAAATAACAGCCTTAACTTTTTACGACAAGCAACCATTTTTGTTCCTCAGGAGAAGGAGAAGGAGAATAAAATAAGATGTTGTGCGTCTGCAGTGCAACTGGATAAGGGGAATAAATTTGGTTTTCTTGGCAAATTTGTCTTAGTTTGTGCTGAAACATTTCAATATGAACATACTAAAGTTATCCCTCAATTTTTGTGTCGCGGCAGTATTCTTGACTTCCTGTGCAGGAGGAAAATACGCGAAGACTGAAAAGGTATATAAGAAGCAGGCAAAGGAGTTTTCAAAGCTGTACAAACAATCGCCTGTAACCGGTCAATTGGAGAAGGTGAATGTCAAAGATCAACAATGGATTGCATCGATTAATTTTGGTATCCGTAAACCCAATTTTGTCGTTATTCATCATACAGCTCAGGATTCATTAGGGCAGACCGTCCGCACATTTCATTCCGCGAAAGCAGGCGTAAGTTCGCATTATGTGGTCGGTAGAGATGGAAAAGTAGTGCAGATGGTCAATGATCTCTTTCGTGCGCATCATGCTGGATTAGGAAAATGGGGCAACGATACAGATCTTAATTCTTCTTCTATTGGCATTGAGCTGGACAATAATGGGACCACTGATCCTTGGACTGACGCACAGATAAATGCCTTGACGCAGTTGTTGACTTATTTAAAGACGACCTACAGAATTCCGCAGGCCAATTTCATAGGACATATGGATCTAGCACCAACTCGGAAAAACGATCCATCGCGTTTCCCATGGAAAAAGTTGGCCGATCAAGGCTTCGGTTTTTGGTATGAAGACTATTTAGAGACGCCACCAGCAGACTTTAATCCAAAAATGGCATTACGTATCATCGGATACGATGTGAGCAATGTCGATGCAGCAATTAAAGCATTTAAGATTCACTATGTCCAGCAGGATGTAAATACGGCGTTCTTGGGTGATAATGATCTTAAAATCCTTTATTCCATCTATAAGAAATTCTTATAGGCAGTGCCTGAGCATTTTTCTGACTTTTAGCTCGGAGAGCAGCCATTTCTATAAAATCGGACCGAATGATGTTGCTATTATCCACTTTGTCCGTTGTTGTCCTCCAATGATACATTTATTAGCGTCATGAAGGTTCAAAATAAAATAGCCCAATTGAATAAATTGGGCTATTTTATAACTTGTAATTAGCAGAACTCTTATTATACGGTTTTTACAAATTTCTCATCGTAATTTTCAATATCAATGATGTATCCATTTTTAATTAAAAATTCAAAAAGCGGTTTCGCTTCTTCGGAAACTGGCATATTATGCGTGGTAATAATCTTATTTTCTTTTTTAAGGAGGTAAGGATAGGCGTAGAGTTTCACATTTTTATTGAACATTCCTGAAATATAGGAAAGAAGCTCATTGGTGTATAGTTCTTTATTATAATTATCGGAATTGAAAATATTCTTTAAATTGTAAACGTTTGTTGCAATACCGATATTTTTGGGTTTAAAGTTACTTATAAACTCTGCCAAGTGATTGTTTCTTCTAAAGTTGCTGACGATAATATTGTTTCCTGTAGCACATAATTCATCCGCCCTAGAAGCAAATTCTTGCAGATCTTCATCAGTAATTTCATGTGTATCTTCCAAAACATTTCCCATCAGTACCTCAATTAATACAATAGTATCGGTGTCTGTTGCGCCGGTATTTTTTTTGAACTGTTCAACGGCAAGATTGAATAGATCAAAGTTTGGAAGTGATTTTTGACGGTATTTGGTACGGAGTAAAATAATGTTCTTTTTGTACAGGTAATCTTTGATTTGTACTGCTTTGCCATCTGGTTGAAATATTGCAGCTTTGGCAAACCCTTTTGCAATCAGATATAAATTGATGAGACGTTGGTTGACATTTTCAAAGAGTGGGCCGTTGAGTTTAACCAGGTCAATTTCTACAGATCCAACAGAAAGATTGTCAACTAATGATTCAATCATCGTCTGCACATTCTCTGCGTAATAATAAGCAGCAAATAATAGATTGACACCAATAATGCCTAAAACTTTTTGTTGCAATTGGTTGTCGCTGTCTAGCAGTCTGACATGGACAATGATATCATTCGTAGGACCTCCAACTTCATGTTGGAAGCGAAGTCCGATCCAACCGTGAGGTTCATTTGTCTTCGTGAAATTGAGTGTTGTTACGGTATCTGCAAAGGCAAAGAACTTTTTGTTACAGTATTTATCGCCATGAAGCCTTTGTGTAAGAAGATTGAACTCATGGGAGAGCATTTTTTTTACACGCGTTCTGCTGACATATCGTCCATCGGCCTCTTCGCCATAAATTGCATCACTAAATGCCATATCGTAAGCGGACATTGTCTTAGCAATTGTGCCTGAAGCGGCGCCTGCGTTGAAAAAGTTGCGTGCGACTTCCTGTCCAGCACCGATCTCTGCGAAAGTACCATAAATCTCTGGGTTTAGATTTATTTTCAGGGCTTTTCGCTTAGTTTCAAAAATTTCTCTTGCCATGATGCAAAGGTACAAAAATCAAAAGGCTAGTGAAAATTAAAGTATGAACGAAAAAAACAGAATAAAATTAGGCTTGTTTTATAACAAGCCTAATTTATTGAAAGCGTAGAATAAAGCACTAGCGTGTAATGCTTGACTGAATTTATTGTCCAGCAGCATTTCTTTTGCTTCTTCAAGCGGGATGAGGTAAACATCGATTTCTTCGTGTTCATCCAATGCCTGTTCCTGAACTTTTTTACCTCCTGTCATCAGATAGGTATAGGTAATATTGCCACTCGTTGCGGGGTTGGCATAAAGCGTGGCGATCTCTTCAATCTGGTCAAATGCATAGCCTGTTTCTTCAAGCATTTCACGCACAGCTGCATTCCTGGGGTCTTCTCCCGGCTCTGTAGTGCCCGCTGGAATCTCCAACGAAATGATGCCTGCTCCGTGTCGGTACTGTTTAATGACCAGGAGCTCATTCTCCTCAGTAACGCCAACCATATTTACCCAATCGGGGTATTCCAGTACATAATAATGGTCGTTGATTCTTCCATCAGGGAGCTCACATGCATCTCTTCGCAACGTCGCCCAAGGTTCTTTACAGATATATTCAGAAGATAATAGCTTCCACTTTTCCATTAGTTTACAATATCTTTCATCATACGGTCGACCTTCTCTTCTAAAGCTTTTTGTACATCGGCATAGTCTGCGGTGTCCTTTAAGCTTTCTTTTACAGAACAGTAAAATTTGATTTTAGGCTCAGTCCCCGATGGGCGTGCCGAAATGACGTCACCATCGACTGTTATGAACTGCAGCACATCCGATTTAGGCAGTGAGATCGCAGTTTTCTCGCCGGTACGCATATCAGTGGTTTGGGAAAGTTGATAATCACGGATCTCCTTGACCTGAACACCTCCAAGGCTAGTCGGTAAATTAGCGCGCAGCCCCGACATCATAGCCTGAATTTCCTCGGCTCCAGCTTTTCCTTTTTTTGTCAAAGAAATCAGTTTTTCCTGGTAGCAGCCAAATTCTTTGTAGATGTCCATGAGCACCTCATAGACAGTTTTGCCTTTTGATTTGAAATAGGCGGTCATCTCGGCCAGAAAAGCACAGGCATTTGGTGCATCCTTGTCACGTACAAGATCACCGACAAGGTAACCATAGCTTTCTTCCCCGCCTGCCAGGTAGTTTGCTGAATCGCCTAATTTGGTCATCAGTTCGCCAATATATTTAAAACCGGTGAGCGTTTCATAACAGGGCACACCAAAATGTTCTGCAATGTCTGCCTCCAGGTTTGTTGTTACAATCGTTTTAACAATATATGGATTTGATCCCAGCTGCTTAAGATCACTTTTAGCACTAAGGACGTAGTAGATCAATAAACTACCGATCTGATTACCATTGAGCAGCTGAAACTGTCCCTGGTTATTTTTTACGGCAATTCCTACACGGTCAGCATCCGGGTCTGTTGCCAATACAAGATCAGCATCAATTTCTTCCCCTTTTTTCTTCGCTAAGGCCATGGCATCTTCCTCTTCGGGATTCGGATAAATTACCGTTGGAAAGTTGCCATCAGGAGTAGCCTGCTCAGAAACAACGGACACATTTTCAAAGCCCCAGGCTGCTAGCATTTTAGGAACAATGGTAATGCCGGTGCCGTGTATCGGAGAGAAAACAATTTTTAAGTCTTTTTGCGCTAATACAGCTTCAGGATGAATGCTGAGTTTTTTATTGGCGTCGATGTAGATCTGGTCGATTTCTTCCCCGACGGGAATGATATTTTGTGTATTTCCGTCAAATTTGATGTCATCGACTGAACGGATTGCGTTTACTTCATCGATTACATTTTTGTCGTGCGGGGCAGTTAGCTGGCAGCCGTCATTCCAGTAGGCCTTATAACCATTGTATTCCTTTGGATTGTGCGAAGCCGTTAGCATCACACCGCTCTGACAGCCAAAATGACGGATGGCAAAGGACAACATGGGGGTTGGTCGTAAAGACGTGAACAGATGCACTTTGATGCCGTTGGCTGCAAACACGTTGGCAACGAGCTGCCCAAAGGCCTGTGAATTATTGCGGCTGTCATAAGATACCGCTACCTTGATCTCCTGGTCTGGGAACTGTTTTTTAAGGTAGTTAGACAGGCCCTGCGTTGCTTTACCAATCGTGTACTTATTCATCCGATTGGAGCCTACGCCCATAATGCCCCTCAAGCCTCCGGTTCCAAACTCCAGATCTTTGTAAAAAGAATCGGTAAGTTCTGTCTCCTCATTACTATCGATTAAATCCTGAACTTCCTTTCGAGTTCTTTCATCATAACTGGGGGTTAACCAATCTTCGATTTTCTTTTGTATGTCTTTATCTAAATTTTTCATTATCGTTAAGTTTGGCTAAAATGTACAAAGTATTATGCATCGCAACCGGCATAGGCGCGGTCTATCACTGTAATAAACCATTTTTCTCCTTCTTTTGTCACATGAAAAACAAATGGTTCTTCGTGCTCATTAGAGGTCATTATGGCTCTATAACTTTTGGATTCTAAATTTCTTAGTCGCTGCATTTCAGTATTATTTATTTTGGCATCAAGAATTTCATTCATGAACTTTGCCGTTTGGGACAATTCATTAGGTCGAGATTTTCTATCATAATAGAATCCGAGTTTGTCCCACTTCATCGTACCACAATCAAAAATAGGTAGTTTTCCTGACTTCAATGGTCCCTTGTATATTAACTTTTCATAAGCATGGTATTCCGGTACGGGTTTAGAAAAATTGAAACTGTTTTGATGTACATAAGAGTCTAGTGCGCCTGGGCGATAGATAATGTAAATCCCCAGTTTGGGATGTATATACGAATTTATTGTTTTGCTATCTTGTTCTGAATAAGCCTTTGCAAGTTTCTCGAGCACTTCTTCCAATGTTTCTGAGTTCTGTTTCTTTACTTCTTTTTCAAGAGTATCGCGTTTTTGTATCGTATCCACAGGAATTGAATCCTGAATGATTTTTACAGCTTTATCTTCTTTTTTGTTATTTCTACAGGAGATAGTTGCTGCTGTGAGACAAATAAGAATAAAGAAAAAGACATTTCTCATGATGATTTTGTTTTAAATTACTTCTTTGAAGTCAAGTTTTCAATGATTGACTTTAAAATAGAGCGTGTTGACGGAAGCCACCACTGTTCGAGAATACGCTGGATTGTCTCTTCTCTATTCTCGCGCAATTTAAGGATTATTTCCTTTCGGAAGTTCAGTTTCGATGTTGTCCAGGTTTTTTGGTTGAACTGTGTGATCTGTTTTATTTTTTTTGTTGCTGTATTGAAGAGTATATTTGACGGAACAATATCGTCTACAAGGCCCTGATTTTTGGCTTCTACGGGAGAAAGCAATTTCCCTTCGAGCAAGTTCTGATACGCAGTCCTTTTTCCGATCCAAAAAGCATATAGCTCAAATATACTTTCGGGGACGATGAGCCCGACAGGAATTTCATTGAGGCCAATTACAAAATTACCTTCGGCCATAATCCGGTAATCGCAGCAAAGGGCGAGTACGCACCCTCCAGCAGGGCTGTGGCCTGATATTGCAGCAACGAGCGGTTTTGGAAAGGCAGCTAAAAGAGATGTCGCTTCTAGGAATAAATTCCAGAACTCCCTAATTTGTTCTTCATCATATTGGAATAAAGTGATAAGATCGAGTCCTGCGCTGAAGAAGTTTTCCTTTCCAATCAATATGGTGCCATAGATAGCTTCATTTTGTTGGGATGCTTCCAATGTATCGATCAGTTCCTTCAGTAGTTGCGTGTCGATGGCGTTAGACTTTCCTCTGTCGAGGAAAATACTTAAAATATGATCGTCTATTGTGGTCTTAATATGTTGCATATTCTTGTTTTAATGATAACGATTTGTTTGCGCTGCTATTGTGGTTTTACCTCTATCAAATATTCGAAGTGCGCAATTTTTCCATCCATGCTTATTCCTTCCACAATTATTTTATAGTTCCCCGGTTCATCCGATGTGAAAAATTCAAACTGTGTTTTTCCATCTTTGGAAGTAATCAGATTGGGTTCCCAGGCGATTGTCGTTCTTAGATCACGTCGCAGTTCATTTTTGTTTGTCACATCGTATTGAGGTTTAAAAAAAGTTCGGTTTACATGTAATCCCTTGGGTACAATTGTGACGATTCCTGTAGGGGTATACGATGAAGAAAGCGCATCACCCGATTTGCTTGTTATCACAATCACGCCATTGCCGCCATACATGCCATATATGGCCGTATTGCCGATACTACGAAGCACTTCTATACTTGCAATATCTGCCACATTAATCATATTAATTTGATCAGCTTCAATATACATGCCATCAAGGACAATTTGCATCGGGTTCCCACCATTTAATCCCATGGACCTCGTGCTATACGGAACACCATTTCGAAACATAACACCAACTAATCGTCCAGCAAGGCATTGTTCCAGTGTTGTACACGCGGAAAGATCTTCGGCGGATATGACTTGATCGGCGTTTCCCGGACCATTCAGGTTTCTGGAGTTCTTGTCCGCTTTAGTTGTTCTTACCCTATTGACCTGAACCTCTTCCAATCGAATGCTCTTCTGGATAATGCCCGCTGCTTCCAATTCGCCAAGAAATTGTTGACTATTTTTTAGTTGTGTAAGCAGATTGGTATTGATGTCATTAATCAACAGGGGTTGATCTTTACTTTTATTTAGTGAAGGGTTAAGCGGTTCGTCGATGATAATATCCACTCTTTTTTTCTCTTTGGGACCATCGCCTGTTACAATAAACTTGACACTATCAGCAAAGAATAGCTCGTCAAAAGCAAATCGACCATTACTATCGGTCAGTGTATCTAAACTTAGCAACATGTTGCTTGTGGGTATAATGGTTACTTTAGCGTTAGGTACAACAGCCTTACGCGCCGTTTTCTTGACGGTTCCAGATACCGTAAGCCCTTTTTCTGGAAGAAACGATGCGGCCAGGGTATTTTCATAGCTTTTCCAATCCAATTTACGCCAGCCTTGGATCAACATGAGATTGTCCAAATCGTTAATTTTTATATTGGTTAAATCCTCGAAGTAATAATTGGGGCGTTCGATAAAGCCGCGAAGATCAGCTTTCAGCAAAAGTTCAGAGACAATAGACGAATAATAGCGGTCTGTCGTAGAATCCACCTTACTCAGGTTGACAACCGAAGCCGAGAGTGCGGCAACTTTTGACGTGTCACGGTCGCCGTAGTGAACATTGAGGTTTGCGATTACCTTATCACGGATTGTGAAGCTGGATTTATTGAGTGCTATTGAAACAGGCAGTAAAGTTGACTCGGTATTGTAATTAAATACAAGTCTTTCTGCGAGGGGCGCCATTTGCGCGGTCAAAATGGTCAATTGTAATACACCGGAGGGAAGATTTTTCTTCGGAATATTAAATAAGACCTCTGCTGCATTGAATTTTTGTTTGGCAGCATGGAAGACAAGACCATTATATTGCGCGACTAAATAAATTTCTTGGCCATTGACTAAATCATCAGTCGCGGAGAACTGGGCAGCAATCTTATCCTTCAGTGCTGAATTTACCGTTAGCACATAACCCGAGTTCAATACAGCGGGCAATGAAGTGCTCGTTGAAGATCCGTCTTCAAAAAATGCTGTTGCTATGTATTTTTTCCCTGTCTGCAGCAGAAGGGGGGTACTTCCCATTCCTAATGAATTGGTTTCAAATTCGGCAATGGAAGTTTGATTTTCCTCCTTTACGGTTATTTTTGCCTTTTTTCCTAAGCCTGTAGGTGTGAGAGTTTTGAAGCCTGTTTTGCATAAGATGTTATTGACGAAATCACCACTCTCGGGGAAAATCTGTAGGCTATTTTGGCTGTTTGGGTCAGGGATAATAAAACTTTTTAACACACGTCTTTTGTCTAGAGAAAGGAATTGTAATGATAGCGTTCCTCCCTTAAAGTCATCTTTCAATTCCAGTGCTATGGTGCCATTTTCATTTGATTTTAATCGCCCAGATTTTTCTTTGTTATTATTTTGTTGTAGGGTATAACTAATGTTGTTGTTGATTAGGGGCGCTCCTTGGATGGTTTTGAGATTGATCTGGAAGATGTTTTCAGTTCCGTTTTTAATGAGGCTACTTTTCGTCATTACATTATCCGATCGGCCATTTGTGACAGGAATGACACGCTCATAGAAATTAGCTGTCGAGTCATTTTGCATCCATCTGGTGAATGATCTAATTCGATAGGAGCCTTCTTCCAGTGTATCCGGCAAGTTGAGATCTCCTATGCCGAGGCCGATTGTGACCGGGATTTTGATGCTTTTAATAATTTTATTTGTGGGGGAGATCAATTCCACATTGGCTATTTTACTGATATTGCTCAAATAGTTAAAAGGAGCTGTGGTGCAGTATAATTTGAACCAGATCGTTTCTCCTGCCGAATAGTCATTTTTATCCACATTGAGATAGATTTTTTCCTTCACGTGTTGTTCGTGGTAGGTTTCTAGCTTTTGTAGCGTGTGGTCGACCTGAGCCGGTGCCAATAAAGCGAATAACAGGAAATTTATTAAAAGCAGTAATTTAGGATACATATGACTAATGTTTCATGAAAATTAGAAAATATTTTTCCTTTAATCAATTTATAAATTAAATATTAGTCCCATTTAAAATCAACTGATACCTTAAATTAGCATAAAAAAAATATCTTTGTGTTATGAATATCCTAATAATCGGTTCAGGAGGTCGTGAATCGGCCTTTGCCTATAAATTGTCGAAAAGTCCACGTTTAGATCAATTGTTTATTGCTCCAGGCAATGCAGGAACGGGGGCGTATGGTCAGAATGTAAATATTAAGGTTACTGACTTTGCAGCTCTTGCTACCTTCGTTCTGGAAAATAATGTGCACATGGTGCTGGTAGGTCCGGAGGAGCCCTTGGTTAAAGGTATTCATGATTACTTCTTAAACCGGGAAGACTTAAAGCATATCCCCGTTATAGGACCGCAACAGGAGGGTGCTCAGCTGGAAGGCTCAAAAGATTTTTCAAAGCAGTTTATGGATCGCCATGGTGTACCTACAGCAGCTTCGAGGTCCTTTGATGCGACATCCTTGGACGAAGGGCTGGCGTATCTTGAAACGCAAAAATTACCTATTGTGCTGAAGGCGGATGGTCTGGCTGCAGGTAAAGGGGTACTGATTTGCGAGACCCTAGAGGATGCTCAAGCTGAGTTAAAGGCGATGATTGCAGATTCTAAATTTGGGGAAGCGAGCCGGGTTGTGGTTGTTGAAGAATTTTTAAAAGGAATTGAATTGTCAGTTTTTGTTTTGACAGATGGCAATTCGTATAAAGTGCTTCCTTCTGCAAAAGATTATAAACGTATTGGGGAAGGCGATACAGGTCTAAACACTGGAGGCATGGGGTCGATATCTCCTGTTCCTTTCGCGGATGAGACTTTTTTGAATAAAGTTGAAGAGCGCATTATCAGACCAACAGTAGAGGGACTTAAAAAGGATGGTATTCCTTATAAAGGGTTTATCTTCATTGGGCTGATGAATGTGGCGGGTGAACCTTATGTGATCGAATATAATGTTCGTATGGGGGATCCGGAAACTGAATCCGTATTGCCACGTATTGAATCGGATCTGTTGGATTTATTGGAAGGTGTTGCTCAAGGCAATTTGGATCAACGCTCTTATACCGTATCGCCTCAAACAGCCGTGACAGTGATGTTGGTTGCCGGCGGTTACCCCGGAGATTATGAATCTGGAAAAGAGATCACCAATATTGAAAATGTCAAAGAATCCATCGTATTTCAAGCAGGTACGAAGGAAGTAGAGGGCAAGATCGTTACTGCAGGTGGACGTGTCATTGCCGTGACCACATTGCAAGATACGCTGTTTGAAGCCCTTCAACAGGCTACAGCAGATGCGGGCAGGATCTATTTTGAAGGAAAATACTTCCGAAGAGATATCGGTTTCGACCTTATTTAAAAAATATTTAATTTTTTTTTTGGAATACTGATTTTAAGGTCTATATTTGCAACTCCAAAAACAACAATGTGGTTGGAGTTGCTTAAAAGGCCCGTTCGTCTAGGGGTTAGGACGCAAGATTTTCATTCTTGAAACAGGGGTTCGATTCCCCTACGGGCTACAGATCTAAAAGTCAACACATACAAAAGCCTGCAAATTAAACGTTTGCAGGCTTTTTTGTTTTTCAGTATCTACAAAACTTACACGAATTCTCAAGAAAAAAGTGAGTCATTCAGTGAGTCATTTTTCCAGTATACTTACTCACTGATAATGGATTAATTGATTGAAAATCAAT
The DNA here is from genome assembly GCF_002376635.1 of Sphingobacterium sp. UBA3549. NCBI lineage: Bacteria > Pseudomonadati > Bacteroidota > Sphingobacteriia > Sphingobacteriales > Sphingobacteriaceae > Sphingobacterium > Sphingobacterium sp. UBA3549. The sequence goes on from NZ_DFOE01000011.1 coordinate 30,342, forward strand.
ATGTTTAAAAATAGAACATCTTGATCCGTTTTAGTTGCAAGGCTACATTTGCATCTGCTTTCATTATTTTTTCAATGGCGATGCAGAGCCTGTCCCGAAAGTCGGTACAGGGTTTGTTTCACTTAAATGATGTTGTCATGAGTACAAATTATTCCTTGCTCTTCTATCTGAAGAAACCAAAAAATTATGTTAGTGGACCCAAGCCAATCTACATGCGGATTACTACCAGAGGTATGCTAAAAGAAACTTGCACGGGACGTGAACGCGATCCATCGAAATGGAATTCTAAAGCCAACCGCGCAAAGGGTACAACAGAAACTGTAAAGACCTTGAACAGTTACTTTGATACACTCGTAACTAAAGTAAGCGCGATCCATACTGCTATGGTAGCGGCAGGAGAAGAAATCACAGCGGAGTCCCTTAAACTTAGATTTCAGGGAAAGGATATCAAACTCAAAAATTTCTTAGATGTTTTTAGGGAACACAACAACCAGATGGAAGCGCTTTTGGGTAACGGGTTTAAGCCCAATACGCTAAAAGGGTATAAAACCTCTTTTTCCCATGTTGGCGGGTACCTGGAAAAAGAATACAGGTCGCAGGATATAGACACAAGAAAGATTGACCATGCTTTCGTCACAGGATACGAGTTTTTTCTGCGTTCCACAATGGGCTGTTCAGCTGTGTCTGATTGCAACTAACCATAAAAATTAAGAAAATAACAGTAAAAGTCTATCTAATAACTTTAGACATTATATTAAATCTCTTTTAAGAAGGATCCAATATAGATGCTACTTTGTAAATTCTTATACTTTCATTGGCTTTTAGCATCTATATTTCTATTTAATTGTCATATGTATTGCGTATATAATTAGCCAAAACATTTTATGACCTCTATATTATATTGATTAAATTTACAGTGAGTTATTTAAATCAGATTTTTTTATAATCAAGTTAATATTCAAAAACAGGATTATTTGGATCTTTTTTATAATTTTTGATCATTAGCTTCCTGTAATCTCCCACTGCCGACATTGTAATTGTGTTGTCCGGATTCAGACGAATATAGATATCAATCAGACCTCTTCTTGGAGTACCTCCCTCTATTTTAGGCATAAAAAGACCGTAGGTAAATAGGTACTTCTCTTTTGACTCAAAAAAGTCGGTATATATCTTAAAAAAATAATCATATAATGGTCCGGTAGTGCCATAAAGTATCTCATGGGGCTCTAACAACCAGCCATCCGTTTCTACGATTGCTTGTATGATTAATAAAGAGTCAACAACAGGTGTTTTTATTGCTGAGAGATTAGTATTTAAAAGGTCAAAAAATACCTGCTTTCTTCTTTTGTTAAAATGAGCTCCAGGAGACGCCGGACCATCCAAAGCTCTAAAAAAAGCTCCCTCTCGTGTCAGTGATATTTGCAGATACTCCTTGTCTTTATCTTTATTGATCTTGGAGATCAATCTCTTTTGGAATATGAACTCATACAGCTCCTGATAATGACGTTTTAAAAAAAATTGATCACTCTCAAAACCTAACATATAAAAAGAACGCATCCTCCTCAATCTACTGCTATTATCTAGGTTTATGCTGCCCTCAGCGGGAGCCTCATCTAAATATAATAAAAATGGTTGATCGTGAGTAAATATAATAGCGACTGAATCTAAGTTGGGATATTGATGAAAGATATCCGCAATTTTTTGATCGCTGGAATGACTTCTAAATACCTTTTGCCCATAAGTTAGTTGGCTAACCAGAGCAAATACACAAAACAGTGTTATTCTTAGTGTTCTTTCCATCATTTATTCTTATTTCAAAAAGTATTGCTTTCTTCTAATAGGGATTATAATATTTCTTTTCTGAACTACCATATTTTGCTAGGTTGCCGTTTTTACTGTAAAAATCGTCTAAGCTTTGATAATGCTCTACGGCAGCGTTGTCTGTTTTACTCCATATCTCGCCGGTATCTGGATCTCTCCGAATTGAATGACTTAATTGATTACCTGTGTAAAAAGAAATTATTGTTGCGTCAGATGCATTAGATTCGTAATTATTATTCATCATATTCTGAAAGGGTATATCTTCATGCACTGTGTCATTTGGCCCTGCAGCTGCATCCTTTGGATCAAAAATCCATAAATCTAAATCCATACTCCAGCCGTGACAGTTCGATTTGTATTTTTCAGGAATATCAAAATTTAAATTGCCTGCCTCATCTTTATACATTGTTACTTTATAAGCAAGAATTGGATTTCCGGATTCGTCTTGAATGATTACTTGGTCGAAAAACAGCATTACTTTGTCAAATCTTGAATCAGTTGCTCCCCTATAATCTACGGATGCTTTATTATCAGTTGTTGTAATGATTAAATTATTATTACTATCTCTTTTCCAGGGATCGCCACTACCCGGTCCTTCAGTACCGCTACTGCTTCCGCCACCACTTCCACTTCCTCCGCCGGAGGAACCATAGTAGCCTCCATAATAGCCCCCGTAATAACCTCCATAGTTGTCATAACCATAGTAAAGGCCATATCCATAGAAGTAATAACCGCCATAATTAGCCCAGCCATTGTCATAACCGTAGCTGCCCCAGGGATCCCAATAGCCATTATTATAGCCGCCATAACCGATTACACCCACTTCCGGAAGATCTATTGGATTATTATAGCCGCCATACCCACCAAAATCTCCCCAGTCGCCATAACCCCCATATCCGCCAGGAGTATAAGTACCTTCTGGCGGAATGTATCCATTTTGCATTGCATTCCAAAGATCTCCCCAGGAATCATAGCCACCGTACTCCCCGGATCCTCCCTTGATCCCGTTTAAATATTTAAGCTCCAAAGTTTCCAGCTCCTGGCCTAATTGATCCAAATTCAATTTTAACCTTTTCATTTGTTTCTATTTAAATATATGTGATAATCTATTTTACGAATGCCTTTCAAAATTATTGACATCTTGCTTGTGTTAAAACCTGTGCTATATCAACTGCCCGCGCCATATATAAGTAGTTAATTTATAATCTATTGTGATCTATAATTATTTTTTTTCAAAACTTAGAATAAAGCTAGTAATAGTTTCATAACAACATATTTCGAACAATTGGATGATCAGTCAATAAAAAAAATAGTTTTAAGATCACTGACAACAATAATATAACATGATCGCATATTTCTATTAAGAACACATGATTCCCAATAATGTTCAATAAAAGACAATAATGACAGCTGAAATTAAATATGAAGGTAACGGAATATAAAAAGTTATTTTAGTCAATAGTATAAAGATAGAAAATATTCTTTATATTTAAAAGCATACTCTAATTATAAGAGCTAAATTACTGTTTTTGCCAATAAACATTCTTGAACAGTGTAATTATGTGCTAATCAATTAAAAACAATAGCCGGAAAGTATGAAAATATATTAAGATTAAATTTATTGCCGTTGGATATCAAGCTCAAACTGGCCTAAACGACTGGAAGTTATTGAACTAAAAAACTTAAGTCCAGCAACCTACAAATCTTTGATTACTATGCAATCTTAGATTGAAATGATTTAATTATAAAAAACGATAACCTTAAATTTATGGCGGGATTTTCAGTAATTATGCCCACTTATAACCAGGATAGTTTTATCCTTCGCGCTATTCGAAGCCTATTTCAGCAAACTTATACGCAATGGGAATTAATTATTATAAATGATGGATCAACAGATAATACGGATCAATATATATCGGAGTTATTAATCGAGTACGGGCATCAGATTACCTATATTAAAAATGAACAAAATATGGGCATCGGCTACTGTATCAACAAAGCTACAGCTTTGGCCTCCCATGATTATATCGCCTATCTGCCCTCTGATGACTACTATTACAAGAATCACCTTTCAACGCTCTTTGGTAGCCTGGAGCAATCCGAAGATATTGTACTGGCGTTCAGCGGCATGAAGTATGCCTCAAATGATTCGTTGAATTCCACCCCCGATGTTGAAACGAAAACGACCCGGAATAATTACTGTCTTCAACTCGTGCAGGTAGCACACCGAAAAACGCAAGATTTATGGGTAGAACGTGCTGAATGGGTTTCGGAAAATCTGTATTATACGTTCTGGCAGGCACTGACCACAAAAGGGGCTTTTTACCCCACACAAAATATCACCTGTTACTGGTCTTCGCATCCACATCAGAGACATAAAATAATGGCTGAGAAATACGGAGGGAACCTCAACTATTACAGAAATTATTATAAAGTAAAAACACCGCTAAAAATAAAAGTTTCGGATTACAAATTTGTAGATGAGGAAGTGATTTATGAAAATTTTATTGACAAACCGGTTCTTAAGAAACAAGAATTTTTAAAGATTCTTATTGTTGGAGAGCTCGGCTATAATCCGGAACGTATTGCTTCTTTTGAAACAGCCGGTCATCAACTTTATGGGTTATGGATTGAAAGGCCACCCTATCCGCATATCAATATAGGCCCGATTCCTTTTGGAAATGTCGAATACATCGATTATCCTAATTATCAAAATGAAATAAGAAGAATAAAGCCGGATATAATTTACGGACTGTTGAATTTCTGTGCCGTTGATCTAGCCTATGAGGTAATGCGGAATTTTCCGGAGATCCCCTTTGCCTGGCATTTTAAGGAAAGTCCTCAGGTCTGTATGGCGCAGGGAAACTGGAAAAAGCTGATGTATCTGTACACCAATGCGCAGGGTAAGATTTACATTAACGAAGAATGTAAGAAATGGTTTGAACAATTTATGTCAGAGGGTACAATCAATAATTCCCAAAGTTTTATTCTGGACGGAGATCTACCGCACAAGGATTTTTTTTCCGAACAATTTTCTCCTAAACTGTCATCTTTACGGGACGGGATCCATACCGTGGTTGTCGGCAGAATGATCGGCATGCATCCAAATGACCTCAAATTTCTGTCTGAACATAATATCCATATCCATCTGTATACCGAAAGCTATCATGAAAGGCATCAGGATTTCATCCGTAACCTGAAAAAGATGCTGCCTAACCATTTCCACATCCACAAACATTGTAAAAATTCAGAATGGGTGGCAGAACTATCACAATATGATGCAGGCTGGCTCCATTGTTTCGACAGTGCTAACAATGGGGAACTTGATCTGGTCGGTTGGGACGATTTAAACATACCCGCAAGACTGTCTGTTCTAGCGGCGGCCGGACTTCCTGTTATCCAGAAAGACAACAGAAATCATATCGTTGCAATGCAATCAATTGTTAAAAAATATCAGTTTGGGATATTTTTTAACACACCGTCTGATTTAGCAAAACAGCTAACAGATTCAACACACTTGAAACAGCTAACAGAAAATATAAAATCGAAAAGAGAGCATTTTACTTTTGACTTTCATCTACCTGGACTGGTAGAATTTTTTGGTACTATAATCGATTCTCAAGAAAATGAAAAATAACAGCAATTACCAGGAAGAGTTGTATGCAATCGCCAATACGTTATTACTGTATTATCAAAATTTACCGACGCTGAGTTTTATGCGGGGAAAACTTGGTGTGGCAGCTCTTTTTTATAAGTTTTCTGAATCAAGCCAACATGTACATTATGCAAATATAGCGGACAACATAATCAGGGAATCTTTTATTTCTTTCAAGACAAAGAAATCCACCATATTTGACTGGCTAGAAATAGGCATAGGGATATCTTATTTGATTAAACACAAGTTTGTAGATGATGACCTCATCTCCATTGTGGAGGACTCAAAAAAGTTATTGTTAAATGTTAGGCCAAAAATAGTAAAAAGTATCGCTGATAGCAGTGAGCTGGCCTGGCTGGGGGTATATTTTTTATGTACTTCGGAAAACATCCGTAGCCCGGACTCCATTATGATTGATAAGTCACTCAGTTTTTTTGAAAACTTCGGTACATTTATAGATTTCCCCCAAAAAGAAACCGGTGCTATGCTATATTTCTTATTTGCACTGATCACGAATAAAGAATATAGCAAAAGGATACTCGGTCTATTAAAAAAAATAGATGATGAAATATTCCGTGCCGACATAGAATTTCTACATTATGATTTCAGGATTATATTCTACGCATTTGAAAATATGGCAAAGGTCTATTTACCCAAACTTACAGATCTTGTTGGCTCCAGAACAGAAAATTATTCGGATGAATACATCTTCATGACAGAAAGTTTTTACGCCACCATTTTTGATATAAAGGCAAGAAGCCCAATCCCAGCAGGCATATATGATCTTATAAAAGAAAAACAGGGAAAAATAACGAATGAAAATATGTCGCTTATAGATGGACTTGCCGGAATAGGATTAAGTCTACTCGAAAATAGCAATAAATCAAGGAATCTATCGGAATGAATTTAGGCTATAATTATGACTACTTAATAATAGGAGCAGGATTATTTGGAGCCGTATGTGCTTATGAACTGCAAGAGAGAGGCTTTCGTTGTTTAGTGATCGAAAAGCGTGACCATATCGGGGGGAACATGTATTGTGAAAAAATAAATGATATCAATGTACACAAATACGGTGCCCATATTTTCCATACCAATGATGAAAAGGTGTGGAAATACGTCAGCAGATTTGTCTCATTTAACAATTACAGGCATTCAGTGATTGCAAATTATAAGGATGAGGTTTACAATCTTCCGTTTAATATGAATACATTTTCAAAACTATGGAATATCATAACGCCTGACGATGCGCGTGCTATTATAACATCCCAGAAAATACAGCCTATTGCTAAAATCAGGAATCTAGAGGAGCATGCACTGGAAACAGTCGGAACAGATATATACGAAAAATTAATAAAAGGCTATACGATGAAACAATGGGGCAGACCGGCAACGGATCTTCCGTCATCAATTCTCAAAAGAATCCCGTTAAGATTTACGTTTAATAATGATTACTTTGGAGATATATATCAGGGAATACCCATTGGAGGATACAATCTTCTTTTTGAGAAGCTCTTGGCAAATGTTGATCTTAAACTGTCGACAGACTTCTTTAAAGAAAGAGCTGGTTTAATTTCCCAGGCGAAAAAAATAATCTATACTGGGGCTATTGATGCATTTTATAACTTTGAATTCGGCCATCTGGACTATAGGAGCCTTGAGTTTCGGCATAGTATTCTAGACTGTGACAATTATCAGGGAACATCGGTTGTAAACTATACAGATATCAATGTTCCATATACCCGGATTATTGAGCATAAGCATTTTGAGTATTCAAATGTACCCTCAACTGTTATTACACATGAATTTCCTAAAACGTATGAAAAAGGGAGTGAGCCCTATTACCCTATAAATGACGAGAATAACAACCGATTATATAAAAAGTATCAGGAAAAGTCAAGAGCGGATAAAAATGTAATCTTTGGGGGAAGGTTAGCCGAATATAAATATTATGACATGCATCAGATCATCGCATCGGCCCTTACCAAAATTAAAAATGAAATCGATCAAATACCATAAGTTTTTTATCCTCGTACCGGATTAAAATAGTTCTGAATTAAAATCTTGTACTTTGCCTATTGATTAATCAGGGTAGTAAACCGATAGCCAGTAGTTCAAGAACGGACAGAAGATACCAGTTAGTTATTAACTTATGAAAGATTAGTTTTTGAATATATGAATATCACAAAAATGAAATCATTTCCTTTAGACCGGCAATTGGATATGATGGACTGTGGTCCGGCCTGCCTGAAGATGGTGGCGAAGTATTATGGAAAATACTATTCACTTCAATACCTGAGGGATCTTTGTGGCAATACACGTGAGGGGGTTTCTTTAGCGGGAATTTCATTTGCAGCGGAACATATCGGATTGCGTACGTTAGCGGCACATTCTAGTATGGAAGATCTTATTGAAAAGATTCCGTTACCGGTTATCATTCATTGGGAGAACTCCCATTTTGTCGTAATATATAAAATAAGAGAAAAGCGGAATGGAGACGTGGAATTGTATGTAGCAGATCCGGCCAAGGGTTATATCTGCTACAAGAAAGAGGAGTTTTCCGAAAGATGGATCAGGCTGGATGAAAATAAAACATCAGGTATTATCCTTGCCCTTGAGCCTCAGGCAGATTTCAAGCAACGCCAGGCAGGTGAAAAAGCAGAACGCGAAAAACACCTGGAAAATGTACTTGGCTATTTTTCACCTTACAAAAAAAGTTTTACCTACTTGGGCATAGTGATGCTTCTGATCACGGGCATGCAGGCTCTTTTACCATTTATATCGAAGGCTGTAATTGACGTCGGAATACAGACTCAGGATGTAAGTTTCATTAATATAGTACTTGTGGCAAATCTCGCCCTGATCGTAAGTATTACCTTAAGTTCTGCGGTCAGAGATTGGATCTTGCAGCATCTCTCTTCCAGGATCAATATAGCACTGATCTCCGATTATCTCATAAAACTGATGAAACTCCCAGTCGCATTCTTTGAAAACAAGATGTTGGGTGATATACTTCAACGTGCAAATGACCATGAAAGGATACGTAGTTTTATCATGAACAATTCGCTTAACTTAATATTTTCAACATTAACCTTTCTTATTTTTGGCATTATTCTGTCAATTTACAATACGACCATCTTCTATATTTTCTTAATTGGAAGTACCCTTTATATCTGCTGGGTAATGGCATTCCTAAAATTACGTCGCAGGATGGACTGGGATTATTTCGAATTAACAGCCAAAAACCAAAGTTATTGGGTAGAAACAATATCCGGTATACAAGATATAAAAATCAATAACTATGAACAGGCAAAAAGATGGAAATGGGAAGCCATTCAGGCAAGGCTCTTTAAAGTAAATCTTCGTATGCTAGGTATCAACAATATACAGAATTTAGGTGCAAGTTTTATTGATTCTGTAAAAAATCTCTTAATTACCTTCTTTTGTGCAAAAGCAGTTATTGCTGGGGAGATCACCTTCGGGGTAATGATCTCAACGCAATTTATTATCGGAATGCTGAATGGGCCTGTGCAGCAATTGATTTCTTTTATGGTTTCGTTCCAGTTTGCCCAGATTTCTTTTCAGCGTCTAAATGAAGTCCAGCTACTTAAAAATGAAGACGAAGATACAGGGAACAATGATATGGATCTTGCTGGAAATAAGGATATTATTTTAAAAAATATTTCTTTCCAGTACACACATGCCTCTCCTTTGATACTGAAAAATATTCATCTAACAATACCAGAAGGAAAAGTTACCGCCATTGTCGGTGATAGCGGCAGCGGAAAGTCTACTTTGCTAAAACTATTGCTTCGCCTTTATAGGCCAAGTTACGGTGAGATATTGATCGGAGGAATGAATATTAATAATATAGGACTAAGGCAGTGGCGCAATAAATGTGGCGCAGTAATGCAGGATGGTAAAATATTTAATGATACAATCCTAAATAATATTATCCTTGATGATGAAAAACCGAATAATGAAAGATTAAGAAATGCTGTTTCAGCGGCCAATATTGGCTACGAAATAGAGCAGTTGCCTTTGGGATACCAAACAAAAATGGGCGAAAACGGAAGGGGGCTCAGCGGTGGGCAAAAACAGCGCGTCCTTATTGCCCGCGCATTATATAAGAATCCTGATATACTCTTTTTTGATGAAGCGACCAACTCTTTAGATACCATCAATGAGCAGAAAATAACGGCTGCATTGGATGAGGTTTTTTATGGTAAGACTGTGATCGTAGTGGCCCACCGGTTAAGTACTATTCGAAAAGCAGATCAAATCGTAGTCATGCGTGACGGACAGGTCGTAGAAGTTGGTAATCATAATGGGTTAATGCAAAAACAGGGACGGTATTATCAATTGGTAGAAAGTCAGTCGGAAGTTAAGATATTGTCAAACTGATATGGAGCTAAAAGACGTAAATCCAGGGACGGGAGAAAAACAGGAACTCAAAAATATTTTTGATGAGCGTACAGAAGAAGTGCGCGATATTATTGAACGGATGCCAAATACTTTTGCGAAGTATATCACCTACGTCGTGTGTGGAATAGTTGGTCTATTGCTGTTCTTTGGTTACGTTGTGAAGTATCCTGATATCGTGACAGGTGAGGTAACAATTTCAGCACAACAGGCTCCCTTAAAACTGATAGCTGAACAAAATGGGAAACTTCGGCTCAATGGAATCCGGTCACAAGATACCGTCGGTAATGGTCAGTTACTCGCCTGGATAGATAACCCTGCGGATCCGTTTTTGATCGATAGTATAAAACATGCGATCAAAAACCTGAGCCTGCCATTAATTGACGCATATGCATTATATAATAAACTTCCCCGGAATATAAATCTGGGAGATCTGACCATACCATACTCCTCTTTTTTGGGTAGTGTAAAGCAGCTTGCCGATTATCAAAGGAACAGATTATACGATAAACAGGCCGCCTCACTTGCTAAAATTCTAGATGAGCAGCAGCAGGCTCTACGCATACTTGGAGACAAAGAAAATCTGAGTAATGCGAATATGAAGATAACAAGAAAATTTTTGGAACGGGATTCCATTCTATTGGCAAGGAAAGTTATCAGCCAGGCAGAGTTTGAACAATCCATAGCAAGCAATATTGGCTCAGAAGATCAGTTTAAAAGTTCCTTACGTAACACAGGGGCAGTTCGGGAGCAAATCAGCAATACTGAAAACTCTATCCAACAAAATAGAATTGTCAAAAGTGAGAAAGAACTTCAATTTGATCTGGAAGCGGTTACCAGTTATAATAATCTGATTGATAAGATAAACTTGTGGGAGAAATACTATCTCATTCGTACACCGTTACAAGGTAAAGTTCAATTTTTGAAATTCTGGAATCAGAATCAATTTGTTCAGGCAGGCGAGCCGCTATTTTCCATTGTGCCACATAATACAGATGTTCTGGGACAGGTACTCTTGCCGATATCCGGTGCAGGAAAAGTAAAACTCGGACAGGTAGCTATAGTTAAATTAGCGGATTATCCATATATGGAATATGGTTATATCAAAGGAGTGGTGGCAAACATCTCTCTTGTTTCCAGTCCACTGCCTAACGGCGATAAGGTGATGGACAGCTATTTGGTGACCTTAAGTTTTCCGGGCGGTCTACGAACTAATTACGGTACACAATTGGAATTTAAATTTGAAAGTAAGGGGACAGTGGAAATAGTTACCAAAGATAGGCGTCTGATAGAACGTTTTTTTGACAATTTAAAATATGTGGGACATCAAAAATGACAGCGTTTATTCTTTCCTAAAGAAAAAAAGAAATGAGAAGCAGAAATATATGCAGGTAGGTACTTAAAAAAAATAATTGACCCATTTATATAGTACAACGTACCACCCATGGTTAATATATATCACATATTAGTGGTCGGTGCTGCATTTTCAATGGATAACCCGCACTATTTAAATAGTTTTATAAAAGTGAATAAATTATTCTGCTGTCACAGCACCGGTTACAGTCTTTATTTTTGGAATTTACCTATCTCAGTTACTCTCAATATATTCTATTGCATTCCTGATCCACATATCTTCGCCATCTTTCACATCCTCTACCGTTTGTTTGACAGGAATGTCTATCGTTACACCTACCCGTTGATTAGGTTTCCAATTTGGATAAAATGCACCGGCCATCGTATATACGAATCGTATTCCCCGCGGCAAAAAGAGATACCCAATATGTCCGTTAGCCCCTGCAGATTGTGTCCCGATGATTGCGCTCTTTGGAGCAACACGGTAGGCGATGGCCGATAATTCTCCGAGACTCTGTGTGGTCTCACTCACCAAAATTGCAATTTTTCCTTTGAAATAATCCCTGTTTTTTGTTAGGCCTACATTGCCCCGTATATCGAGAAAAAAGTTGCCCGGATATTTTTTAGCATTCATAGAAAACCACATATACTCCGTAGGTTCAGGATAAAGATATTTCTCTAATATATCTTTCGTATATCCCTGCGGGTACTTACGTAAGTCGAGAATAAGCCCTTTCGCATCCGGTTTATTTTTCAGCATTTTTTCCATTGCTTCTGCTCCAATCTCACCTAAGTTCATATAGAGGATATCTTTTTTCTTTAAGCTATACTCCTGAGGTTTTTTAATTTCAATGTGCTCATTTCTTGTAAAAGTTTGTGTCGGAACCTGCTCGGTATGTTCTTTACCATTATATTTAAAATACACTTTTATCTTTTCGGCCGGTGTGAGAAAAAGTTTGTGTGTCACATTCCGGATAAGCGCTTTTTCATTGGATGCGGGTATTATCGGACGATAGATCTCAATAATCTCTGACACGGGTTTATCATTAACGGCTAAAATTTCAGCACCCCGATCTATCTCCATCAGCCGGGTAGAGGACACCGCAAGTTTTCCATCAGAGGTTTGGGTTAAAGACATGGGAAGCCCTCGCATAGGAGGTACTGGTTTGCCCGAAATGACTTCACCGTGCGAATCATTAATTTCAGCAGCAAGTTCTTTTATTGAACGGTCGAGTACACCTTCTGATGGCGTCACGACAAATTCGGGCAGATATTTTCCTAATAATAAGCTCCATTTATTGTCTGTGTAGCTGGTATAGGGAAAGCAATATTCAATAGCATTCCAAAGACGATATAGCGTAAGGATACGATAACCCTGATCTTGCCAGCTGATTGTGTTATAAGGCTTATCTCTGGTAAACTCTACTTCCTCTTTCCAGGCTAAGGGTACCATATAATAGTTAAAAACACTATTTCGTTTCGCATTCTTTATTTTTAAAAGTTTGGCAGATAGCTCCCTGTCAAAAAGTTTCGGATCTTCTAACCAATTGAGCGAAGCAAAACGATGATATTGAGCAGAGTCATTGATCGAATAGTTCTCTGTCTCTATTATATCACCATATTTATCGATCCACTTGCCAAGAAGCCAATTTCTTTCTTCTCTATTTTTTGCATTTGCAATTTCGGGCAATACTCTAAAAAGTTCAAAATCCCAGTTATATTTTCCGATCACAACCTGCGGATGAAAATATTTTAGAAAACCCCAGACCTTGCCCAATATTTCTAAATTTTCTAGCAGCTGAGGGGTAGGGGAACTGCCTAAAGTAATATTAGACGATTCTATAAAATCAAAATCTTTATCTGCTTCTGCTGTTGGATTTTCCAAAATGTCGAAGGACTGTCCGTCTACTTCCACCTGACAATCACTTATCCACAATTTGATATTTCCGGAACTGATGATATGGAAATAAAAATGCTCGGTCCGATCTAGTGGCATTTCTATCGAAAAGCTATTCCACTCTTTATCACCATTACATCCTACAGTCGTATTCTCTGTCATGATAGACCGTGAAAATGTGTTTAATGCAATCGAAAAAGAGACTTGTGCGTCTTGAGCCTGCTCATATTTGTATTTACCATGGAAAACGACCTTTTTCCCGACTATGTCTCTGTTAGAAAAATGAAAGAATGCATCGATGTCCTTTTCCTTAGTAGAAGAAATCAATAATGAGGGCTGATTGTTATCGTATCGTGTTTTATCATCGACTATAACCCGCGGACTATTGCTATACCATCCCATTTTGGGTGGGTTAGGTGATATGTTATCAGACGAGATTATTATGGCATTATCGAAGGAAAGAAACCCCTTTTTAGTTGGATTTGATTGTGCAAATAAAAATAGGGATGTAAATAAAAGTAATGAAAAGCAAAAGACATGTTTTTTCATAAAACTCGATTAGAACCAATGATAAATTTAGATTTATAGGTATTTCACCTTTACCAATATAGCTATTTAAATTGAGATTGTCTTATAAGGTATATAAGTTATAGAAATATTGAGTTGAACCGAACTTCACATTTTATTATTTAACTTTTCTCTATAAATTAGTCGCTATTTTATCTCTATTAAACATTAGGAGTAAGATTTTTCGCTTCGATCTCGGTCAGCGCGTATCGGACATTAATCTGCTTATGTGTTTTATAGCCTTTTTAAGGGAACTGCTCTGCCAATTTAATAGACAAGGTCTATTTAGCTACTATAACGTTATTCGGACTTGTTCTGTTCTTCCATGCATCTAGGTAATGCATCGGTGGTCTAATCTCAACTTAGCTAACCCAAAACGAACGAATTCCAATCCCTTGTTCAATTTCAGGTTAAAGAATAATACTGTTGGATAGGAAAGTTCACCGATCCAGTAATTGAATCTTACTAAATATTGTTTATCAAATGATGGCCTATCAGACCTTAAATGTGACTAATTAATTGCCTTATAAATAATTGTGGGTAAGGCGTAGCATATTTTTTGAACATCTCAATACTTGTTCTTAAATACTACTAAATTTTAATGATTTTTCGTATATTGGAGTTGATAAGCACTTGCAGCTAAACGTATGTCAAACCAGTGAGTTATTCGATGAGTAGGGAAGATATAGGTTTGTAAACTACTGATAAATAGATTGATTCAAGTAGGGGTGGATTCCCCTACGGGCTACAGATCTAAAAGTCAACACATACAAAAGCCTGCAAATTAAATATTTGCAGGCTTTTTGGTTTTTCAACTTCTTCTTGCAGAGCATACGGGTAGAAATAGTGGCCCTTCTCTAATCTCTTGAAAAGACCATTATTACTTTGGAACGAAAGCTATCCTTGCCGCTATAGCTGATTTCCTGCTGCAATTTTAATGAATTTTCATCGACGGATATATCCCACCAATCTATATCTTTCCTAAGCTTTGGGTAATAATCTGCGAGGGAATCGACAATTCCTGTCGCAGGGTTTCCCCATTTCTCTACCCATGCGGATGGATTAAATGTCTTGTTTTCCTTAAGCAAGAGACGGTTTCCTGCGACCTGATAATAATATTCGCGGTAATAAATAGGTTCTCTGGTCTGGATGCTACCGTCTTTAATGCTTACATCTGCGCCTGTTAGATCCCATTTTCCGCCATCTCCGGTGCTACTTGAACCGATAAAATACGGCTCCATCAACCGTAATGAAGCACTGTCACGACCATCAAAAATCAGATATTGGTAAGGCAGGTTGTCTGTCTGAACATTACTGTTTCCATTTTTATCACCGGTGGAAAGGGTAGTTTCATAACTTTTTAAGTTCCATTTTCCTTTCAGGAGGTTAGTCATATCCTGTCCAGAATTATCTTTTTTGCAGGAAACAAACAATAGGGCAAAAACGAACACAAGGATCAATCGGTTTCTCTTCATGGCATAATAACGGTTTTTGAATGGCTAAAATAAGAAACTTAAATATGAGTTCAAAATCTATGGAGACTTAGCTTTTGGGCTGCGGTAGTGGGGATAGAAGATTTTTTAATTGGGACGCTTTTGGTAGGTATAATTTTGAAATTTATTATTTATTTATCGATTGAAAATGGAAGCCATGCCATATCTGCGATTAAAACCTACAGCCAACCAATACCAGACCAATTCCTGCTCTTTTCCCAGCATTGCTCGAACTTTCTTCGGGCGGGCTTCGGATCTGCCTCGGGTAAAATTCAAGGAAAAGCCGATTTAAAGCCGAGACCAATTCGATAAAAGGTAGAAGTTAATAGGGAGTTAGTGATGAAACAGTTTCCCGAATGTGATATCGCTACCCCTTCGGATAGCCGTTGAAACCGCCTCTGGATTTCTTTGAGAAGCGTTTGAGACAGGTTTGGCCCCCCTTGTTCTGTAGAGATTCCCGTATAGCAATGTTCTGGTTATAGGAGCTGATTTTGTTTGCAAAAAAATGAGCAGAATCAAAATAAGGTAGCTCTAGCCAAACTATTTGGGCCGAAATTCAGTTTTTTACATAACTAAATAGGGGTAGCTTTATGAAATGAGCATAATATAGTGAACATAAACATGCACAAAACACACAGCCCTATTAAAAGAAAGGTAAAAATCTAAAAATATACATATGAGCATCCCAAAGCCGAGCTACCTGAACTTTGATAAAAACGACTACCCCTGGAAGCCCAATATTGATTATCGCTCGAAACCAGACGAATACCGAGTTGGTAAAGGAGAACAGGGGGTGTTGATCTGTGAGCCATATAAATCGGAAATTGGTCAGCATTGGCGCTTCAAAACTGAGGCCATTGCCGAGGAGAGCAGTGAGAAGATTTTCAATTTATTCGAGGATTATCTAAAAGCGGATGACTTTGTTGGAGCAGACATGGCACGCAAATATCTGCAGATGGGATACACGCGTGCACGTCGCTACGCAAACTATAAAGGAGGGAAAAAGTACGATAAGGAAGATGATTATGCGCTATTGGAACGTGGAACGGGTGCTAGGGAGAAGGCTGCAGCAGCAGAAGTGTTCTATAAACGATGGAAGCAGGCAGAAGCCAATGTGCAATACGGTTCGATGAAAAAACAATGGAAAGATGAAAGGGGTTAAAAAGCAAGATCTACCGCAGAAGATTTGCGCGACCTGTGGAAGGTCATTTACCTGGCGTAAAAAATGGGAGAAAAATTGGGCAGATGTCAAATATTGTTCAGAGCGTTGCAAGAAAAAGAAGACATAGTAATTTGTCTATTGACGCTACGACATACTTAAAAACGATACCTAAAGTGTTCAATTAAAAACTTCAAGAAGCTTTTCTCTGTTACTACACTATGAAGCAAGAGGCAATAATTGAAAGCATCTTATCAGCTGCCGAAGCCCGTGGTCGCGAAAAGACATTCTGTCCTTCTGAAATTGCCAGGGAACTTTTTCCAAAGGATTGGCGTGCACATATGCAAGAAGTTGTTGATGTAGCAATTTCATTGCAGAAGCAGGGGAAAGTTTTGATCACCCAAAAGGGAAAGGCCATTGATATCAATCATATCAAAGGCCCCATTCGTATAAGAAAAACTTAGCGGAAGCAAACTAAATTTGCTTCCTGAATAACCGATTGCCCGCATATGGCCTTCTCCTTTTTACATGAATTGGTGGAAACAAAAATCACTATTAATAAAAGTAATATAGAATAATTTTTCATAGCTATCTTTCTAGGGTATTAATACGGCAGGTTTTAATATATGGGTTTTTAGGGATCTCGATCAATCTATATCCTTCGTCAATAAGTGATTTCTTCAGAGATTCATTCGGCATATTCTTAAAAACGGCAATGGAAAGTGTCTGACTAGGCATTATACCCCAACGGGAAAAAAAATCACGTATTTTCTTTCGGAAAAGAATACGCCTGAAAGCCTTCTCTTTTCTATCCGCTTTGATATGTTCGCTTCCGGGAAACCAAAAATTTGGATTAAGTTTTTTTATAGCAATCATGGGAAGATTGAGTCCGGCAGCGAATTTTTCAAATTCCCGTTCTGAAACTTTGTAGACAAAGTTTCCCACCCTTTCATAAGAAAACCTATTTTTCCATATCTTATTGATCTTTTTGTCGTTGATGCTTGCCAGCAGATTGGCTAAATACAATAAGGTTGGCATTTTGGATATCGGGTCCTGCGGTTCTATAATTATGATGGCTTTGCTGGCTACTCGGATCATTTCGTAGAGTGCTGCGTAGGGGCGGGGAAAGTGGTGGTAGCTTTCCTTGCAGAGTATATAATCTACGCTATCGTCTTCCAATGTTAATGATTCAGCGTTTTGGGCTGAGAAATCCTTAATAAATTCTTGTTCATGGGAGATTTTCAGGAAACTGTCATCTAGATCACTGGCGGTGACATGGTGGATATTTTGGTCCAGGAGGTAGCGCGCGTCATGTCCATAAGCATCACCAAGAGTAAGCCATTTCGCATTTTTGTCCTTCGTGAAAGGAGTGAGGCATTTGAAAAAAAGTTCCTGCAGCCAGTGATTTATACTTCCTTTATAGTTATTTAGTGAATTGATTACTTTTACCTTTTGTTCTTTTTCAGGATAGAGGTTGTTGTACCAATTGGCATGAAGGTCATAGCTATGTTCATTGAATAGATCCTGTTTTTGTAAATTATTTTCCATAATAAAGTTTATAGTAGTTACATTATCTGATATTGATCAGACAAATAAATGATCCCCTCTTGGTCTTAACCTTATTTTAGGTTTATTTATTGTAACGGATAATTATTTGAAAATGCTACAGGCGTATTAAAATATTGTAAACAATATAAAATGTAGGAGATATCGTGGGTATATATTCCGTTTATTTAGCTAAAGTGCTATAAATTTGTATAATGAGCGTAATTAGAACATTTAAAGGTCACAAACCATAATTTTTGGAAACGAAAATAACATTGTTTAAAAGAGAATTGTATTTTTCAATGCATTGATTCAATTTTAATATTTACCAAACATGTTCGAAGGAACTTTATAAAGCCAAGGTTTTTTGACCCCGGATTTTAGATTTATAGAATCCCTTAGTGCAAAATGTGATTCTGTTGTGGTATTCAAATAAATTTCGAGAGCTTCTAAACCCACAGCTTTTCTTCGCTTATTAACTG
Organism: Sphingobacterium sp. UBA3549; assembly: GCF_002376635.1. Classification (NCBI taxonomy): domain Bacteria; kingdom Pseudomonadati; phylum Bacteroidota; class Sphingobacteriia; order Sphingobacteriales; family Sphingobacteriaceae; genus Sphingobacterium; species Sphingobacterium sp. UBA3549. The sequence goes on from NZ_DFOE01000011.1 coordinate 48,736, forward strand.
TTTTGATATCTACAATCGGATAGGGAAAAGTCCGGTGATATCTGACGTCATACCAAATCTGTGTGCCATATATTTGCAATTCCCCCTTGTTAAGATTTATTCGGTCCAATAAATATGCATACTTATCTGGAGAAGCATTTTTTCTCTTTACTTCAGCTTCCATCTTTTTTAGTACCAATTTTTGAAAATCCGGCCATTTATTTAAGTGCTGCACGACCAGCCAAAACTTATCTGATCCGTCTTTCCCAACCCTATTATATCCAGGAAAACCAAACTTTGAAAAAATCACTTTTGCGTCGTCGTAGTTTTCTTGATATATCTCTTCCATTCTTTGAAAGAATTGACTGTTATCATGAACATTTTTCGGTGGGTTCATCATCCAATCTTGATCTTTCTTGGCCATTTGAATGATTTTGTCTCTTAAAACAGTATCTATTTGACCGTAAGCATTTATGGTCGCAAATATTAATGCAATAAACAAAACAATTAGTTTACCTAAATTTTTCATCGTGATCTTGAGAGGCCGAATTCTTAAAGCTTAAATAATCCAGTTTTTGGCAGATATAACACTGTTGATTTTGAAAGTGCTGAATAAATATCTCCGAAAGCTTAATATAAAACTAATACAATAATAAATCAAAAAAAATCATTTTTTAACTAGCCCCGCTTAATGTAGTCATGATACAAATCCGCATATTATTGAGATAATTCTATCCTATCAGAATCGTTACAATATCTAAATTTGATTAATCAATTATAGAAAGAAAAAAACCTTAGAGAAGCAGTTAGAAAATCGAGTTATAAATTAATCATCCATCTTCTTTGTGAAGAAGCTAATGCAGACCTTGGGAAAGGTATTGTTGGAGGTCAATATGAATAGCGGGAATCAAATAGAAAATTATTAGAACTATAAATTTAAAAAACCAAAAGACTTTGAAACTATTGTCGTAAAGTCTTTTTTTAGCTTAGGATAGCTAATACCATTTAGCTTTTTAAAAAATAACCAATTATGTATACGTCAAAATTAAGCGTTCGCCCAATGATGGGGCGGGCATCAATCCGTTCGTCCTAAAATTACCCTAGAATAGCTGGTATGTATTGCTAAAAAACGAATGAATATGTGTCAAATCGGTGAGTCTAGGATTCATGGAAGGTGATATACTCATGTTTATAAAAATAAACTCTAATCAATTAACAACCTTATGAGAACTAAACAGATAGCGGCTAATAATGGATTCCTAAATCGGTTGATTTGGGCCATTACAGTGCTTATTTTGGGCTTTGGAAGCTGTAAGAATGATAATGTTGGCAGCATTTCAGAGGGTATGCCCTTTGATCCTTCACAACCTGTTGTTGTCTCGGACTTTGCGCCTAAATCAGGTGGTATGGGGCAACGACTGGTGATTTACGGGAAAAATTTTGGAAACGATCCAAAAAATGTGCAGGTATTTATCGGGGGCAAAAAAGCCGTGGTAATCAACGCTTTGGGTGAATCCCTTTATTGTCTGGTACCAAAACAGGCGTTTAAAGGGGATATAGAAGTGCGCGTTGGCGCTGAAGAAAAGCCTGTTATCGGTAAGGCGCAAGTGCCCTTTGACTATCAGCGTAAATTGGTGGTGTCGACCCTGGCAGGTTATAGAAATTCACGTGGCGATGAGCCTTGGAAAGACGGGAAGTTTAAAGATGCTGATCAGAACAAGATGGCAAGTGGTTTTTGGCTTTCTTCTTTTATGAAGTTTGATCCCCTAAACCCAAAGCATCTTTGGATGACCTTCGATAATAATAATGGCCTGTATCTGATCAATTTCGAGGATAGCACAATTACTAAAAAACGGTCGGATTTTGATCGCCCTCGTAGTGTCGACTTTTCTGTAGACGGCAATTATATGATTGTTTCGCAGGATCGTGGTGGCGAAAATGATGAATCTACCTTGTTGTTTTCGCGAGCAAGGAATTTCCTCGATAAAGAAGTCCTGACAAGAAGTAAACAATGCAACGGTGCATCCATTCATCCCGTGAATGGTGAAATGTACTTTAATAGCTACGCAAAAGGGGAATTTTACCGTTTTGACCTCAATCAATATTTCACAGATAAGACAACGAAGGCAGAGTTTCTATATGTTATTCAGGATCCACAATGGGAATACCGCGCGTTGATTCATCCAAGTGGTAACTATGCTTATATCTTGGTGATCAACCAGGGCTATATTATGCGTGCCGATTACAATTGGGAAAAGAAACGTTTTAATCAACCTTATCTGGTTTGCGGAAAAGTTAGGGAATCGGGGTACAAAGATGGTGTAGGTTCTTCCGCTCGTGTAAATGAACCATACCAAGGTGTATTCGTGAAAAACCAAACCTACGTAGAAGCGGGAAAACCTGATCAGTATGACTTTTATTTTACGGACCAGATGAATCATGCGATTCGTGTGCTTACACCAGAGGGAGCTGTAACCACATTTGCTGGTCGGGGAAGCTCAAGCCTCAATAGCAACCCTTATGGTTATGTCAATGGTGATTTGAGAGAAGAAGCGAGATTTGACCGTCCATCAGGTATCGCTTACAATGAGCAAGAGGGAGCTTTTTATATTGGCGACCGCGAGAATCGACGCATCCGTAAAATCGCGTTAGAGGAGATGGATGAAAATAACCAAGATTAACCTGTGATAAGATGATGAATAAAATAGTATTTACATGTATGTTACTCCTCTGTGCCACTTTCGGTGCGCTGGCACAGGATGTTTTGGAAGTAACGGGTGTCGTTGTCGACGCCCAAAAGGCACCAATTATTGGTGTCAGCATCTTTGTGAAGGATGCGCCGGGGTTAGGAACAACAACAGATAATAAAGGGAGTTATCGGATAAAAGTAGAGCGATACAAGACGCTGGTCTATTCATCTGTTGGTTACAAAAAGCAGGAAATACTGGTGAAAGATAATCGCGTTATCGATGTGACACTGAATGAATCGGAGACCAGTGTGCTCGATGAAGTTGTCGTAACCGGTACGGGTACACAAAGAACACTGACATCGACTGCAGCGACCAGTAGTGTTGACGTCAACACGATGAAAGGAAATCCAACATCGAGTATTAGTAACGCTTTAATTGGAAATGCGCCTGGAGTTTTAGGTATGATGCAGTCTGGTCAGCCAGGAAAAAATATTACCGAGTTTTGGATCCGCGGTATTTCGACCTTTGGTGGAGGTGCTTCTGCTCTTGTTTTGGTCGATAATATCGAGCGGAATATCAATGACATTAATATCGAAGATATTGAAACCATTAATATCCTGAAAGATGCCGCTGTGACCGCAATCTACGGTTCCAGAGGGGCAAATGGTGTCATTTTAATTACAACAAAGCGCGGTAAAGATGGTAAGATCAGTATTAATTTTAAAGATGAGAATATCTATAATAGCCGTACCATTACACCTGAATTTGAAGACGGCGTTACCTATGCAAATCTATTGAACGAGGCACGTATTACACGAAATTTTGCCCCGATTTATCAACCTGAAGAATTGGAAATACTACGTTTGGGATTGGATCCGGATCTCTATCCCAATGTAAATTGGAAAGATTTATTGCTCAAAGACGGAGCGATGACTTACCGGGCCAATCTGAATATGACAGGCGGTGGAGCCACAGCACGTTATTTTCTGTCGGGAAGTTATATCGATGAAGGTGGTATGTATAAGACCGACGAAACGCTACGGAATGATTACAATACCAACGCAAATTACAAAAGGTATAATTATCGGTTGAATACAGATATTAACGTAACTAAAAGTACCGTGTTAAAAATAGGTATTGCAGGCTCTCTCAATAAAAGAAATAGTCCAGGTTTAGGTGACGATGATTTTTGGGGAGTGTTATTCGGATATTCTCCCATTCGCACGCCGGTAATCTATTCAAATGGTTATGTTCCTGCCATTGGAACAGGAAATCAGACCAATCCGTGGGTAGTTGCTACGCAGACAGGATACAATGAAAATTGGCAAAACAATATACAGACCAATATCTCCATTGAACAAAATTTTGACTTTATAACTAGGGGGTTACGTTTTAGGGGAATTATTGGATATGATACCAATAACGATAATACCATATCGCGACGTAAATGGCCTGAACAATGGCGCGCAGAACGCGCCCGTGATGAGAATGGTAATTTGATCTTTACACATATTTCAAATCCGCGAGAGTTATATCAGGCCAGCAGTGCCAGTGGCGAGCGACGCGAATTTTATGATATGATGTTTAACTATGATCGTAGTATCGGGAATCATACTGTTGGTGCCGTGGCCCGTTTTACCCGTGATGCACTTATTCGCACAGTCAATCTTGGCGATGATATCAAAAATGGAATTGCAAGAAGAAATCAGGCCTTAGCTGGCCGGGTAACCTATAATTGGAAGTCACGTTACATCGCTGATTTTAATTTTGGCTATAATGGTTCGGAAAATTTTGCCCCGGGTCGACAATATGGTTTTTTTCCTGCGGTTTCTGCAGCCTGGAATATCGGCGAAGAGCCATTTGTGAAAGATAATATTTCGTGGATGAATATGTTCAAGATCCGGTACTCCTGGGGAAGAGTAGGTAACGATCAGTTATCCGGTGGCGCACGCTTCCCTTATCTATCGACAATTAGTGAAATCGGACGTTTTGAAGACCAGGTATGGATTCCCGAAGGGGGGTATCAGTGGGCAGACTATGGTTTCGACCGATACTATGGCGGAATGAAATATAGTCAGGTATCTTCCTCCAATGTGACCTGGGAGATGGCGACTAAAAAGAACCTGGGATTTGATCTGGCGCTTTTTAAAGATAAGATAGTTGCTAATTTAGATTTCTTCAATGAGGAACGCACGGGCATATATATGGCTCGAAATTATTTGCCTGCACTGGTAGGATTAGAATCTATACCAAGCGCGAATGTGGGAGCGGTAAAATCAAGAGGTTTTGATGGACGCCTACTATATAACCAGAAAGTGGGCGAAGTCAATTTAACTGCCAGAAGTAATATTACCTATAGTAAGAATGAAATCACGGAGATCGATGAGGAATATAACGTGTATGGCTATCAAAACCAAAAAGGCTATCGGGTTGATCAGGCAAAAGGACTCATTGCTTTAGGCCTATTCCAAGATTATGATGACATACGCAATAGTCCTAAGCAAACATTTGGCAACTACCAACCAGGCGATATTAAATATAAGGATGTTAATGGTGATGGCATCATCGACGACGGTGATCGTGTCGCTATCGGAGCAACAAGACGTCCGAATCTAGTCTATGGTGTCGGGGCGTCAGCAAGCTGGAAGAACCTGGATATTAGTGTGCACTTTCAGGGATCTGGTAAATCGACGTTCTTTACCTATGGAAAAACAGTTTATGCGTTTAGTGAAGGTGAATGGGGACAAGTGTTGAAGGGGGTAATGGGCGATAACCGTTGGATTTCGGCTGATATATCCGGTGATCCGTCGACAGAAAACCCAAATGCTTCTTATCCGAGGTTGAGTTATGGCCCCAATCCAAATAACTTTAGGGAGTCAACCTTTTGGTTGAAGAATGGTCAATATCTCCGTTTGAAAACCTTGGATATTGGATATACCCTGCCAAAACAGATGACCAACCGGATAAAGATCAATAGCATCCGTTTGTTTTTAGTTGGTTCAAATCTGCTGACCTGGTCAAAGTTCAAGCTTTGGGATCCGGAGCTAGCGACGCCAAGGGGTGAAGATTATCCATTACCTAAGTCGTTTACATTTGGTATCAATGTCAACCTATAAAATTAAGAAAGATGCAAAGAAATAAAATATGCGTAGCAATGCTGCTTGTGCTGGGAGCAAGTTTTGTCTCATCCTGCAAAAAGGATTATTTGAAATCCGATCAATATTTTAAGGATCGACTTAATATAGAGAAGACCTTTAAAAGTAAGGTATATTCGGAAGAATGGTTAGCGCATGTATTTGAGGAGTTTAAAGGAGAGAATGCTGATGTTGCCAGTAAAGGTTTGACGCCGCATTGTTTTGCCGATGACATGTATTACGGTGATCGAGATAGAGATTATGATCCCTCAAAAAATGAACTCTCTTACAATATGTTCAAAATGGGCCAATATACTGAAAGTGATAAACAGGGTACATGGACGCAATCCTACCGGGGCATTCGTAATGCGTCGACCTTCATTCAGAACATATACATGAACAGTGAGATGTCGGCAACTGAAATTTCGGATTACCGTGGGCAAGCACGATTTGCTCGGGCATACCTTTATTGGCTGTTGCTCCGTAAATATGGGCCCATTCCGCTGTTGCCGGATGAAGGACTGGATTATACGGATAGCTATGATGATCTGGCGATTCCGCGGAGCACCTATGAGGAGTGCGCAACCTATATCAGTGATGAACTGCTACAGGCAGCTAGAGAAATGGAGTCTTTAGGGATGAAGCGCGGACAAGATGGCTCTGCTCGACCAACTGTGGGGGCGGCGTTGGCTGCCCGTGCCAAAGTCTTACTCTACGCCGCAAGTCCATTGGCCAATGGTAATAACTCCGGTTATGCAGCATTATTGGTCGATAAACAGGGTAAACGCTTGCTTTCAGCAGAATTCAAGGAAGAGAAATGGGCGAAAGCTGCAGCTGCCGCACGAGACGTAATCGAGCTCGGCGTGTACAAGCTGTATACAGTGCCTTTTCAGGAGACTGGTGACGATGCCACCGTCAAACCTCCCGAAGATCACAATTTTTCAGCTAAAAGCTGGCCTGAAGGATGGGCAAATATTGACCCCATGAAATCGTATGCACAGGTCTTCGACGGTACGTTATCTGCCTCAGGCAATCCGGAACTGATATTTACCCGTGGTAGCAACCAGCCTAATGAAGGGATTGACCAAATGGTTATTCATCAATTGCCACGCTCGGCGACAGGATGGAATACCCACGGACTGACACAGAAACTAGTCGATGCGTATTATATGAATGATGGTACAGATGTACCGGGTAAAGATAAGGAAATAGGTCGAGGTAACGGCTCAAACAGAAGTACGGGATATGTTACCCAGGACGATTATAATGCAAAAAAATACCGACCACTGCGCGCAGGTGCTTCTCTGCAATATGCGAATCGTGAACCCAGGTTTTACGCCTCAGTAGCTTACAGCGGAAGTTTTTGGACGCTGCTGAATGAGACAAAAGAGGAAAATCGTAATAAGCAAGTGTTTTATTACAGTGCAGATCCCAAAGGCAATGGCTTTAACTCTGCCAATGGATATTGGTTGCGTACGGGTTTTGGTGTTAAAAAGTTTGTTCACCCGAGTGATACTTACGAAGGTGGTGTAGGGTCACGTGTGGTACCCAAGGCAGAGCCTGCAATCCGTTACGCAGACATATTATTGATGTATGCCGAAGCATTAAATGAATTAAGTGGTTCTTTTACAATTTCATCCTGGCGGGGGGGAAGTTACACTTTAAGTCGTGACATCGCTGAAATTAAAAAAGGTATTCAGCCTGTACGGATCCGGGCGGGAGTTCCGGATTATCCGGAAAGTGTATATGGCAGTAAAAACGAATTGCGTCGTACCATCAAGCGTGAACGTTTTATAGAGCTGATGGGCGAGGGGCAACGTTATTATGATTTACGTCGCTGGATGGATGCTCCAGTGGAAGAAGCCCTGCCGGTTTATGGCTGTAATGTCTTAATGAATGAAAAAGAACGTGATCTCTTTTACCAACCCGTTGCGATTTGGACACTGAAAACGACCTTCGCAGACAAAATGTGGTTTTGGCCAATCAGCCATACAGAACTTAAACGCAACAAGAATTTAACACAAAATCCTGGTTGGACTTATAATGATTAATCAATTATAAAATTTATGAAAAAGTCATCGATACAGCTTTTTTTCCTGATGGTGTTATTCGTCTGCAACGCCTGCAACGACGAATGGAAAGAGGAGCAATTTGAACATTATGTCTCATTTAAGGCCCCTCTGGAAAGTGAGGGAGTCGCCAATATTTATGTCCGTTATAAAGACGGACAAAAAACTACATTTTTACAGCCGCTGGAAGTGAGTGGATCGACAACAAATGATATGAATCTTTCCGTACGCGTTGGTGTAGACGCTGATACATTGGGCATATTGAATTATGAACGTTTTCAGAACAGGCAAGATTTTTATTACAAACAGCTGGATAATAGCTATTTTTCTATTCCCGAAACGGTGAACATAAAAACAGGAGAGAATACAGCATTGATGGCTATTGATTTTTCGTTGAAAGGAATTGATATGGCCGAAAAATGGGTGCTTCCGCTGACGATTTTGGAAGATCCTGCTGCGCAATACAAAATCAATCCCAGAAAACATTACAAAAAAGCATTACTACGTGTCAATCCATTTAATAATTATTCAGGAACGTACAGCGGGACAGCCTTAAAAGTTGTGATGGATGGGCATGAAAGTGAAACACCGATTGTGAAAAGTCAAATAAGAAGTTACGTGGTTGATGAAAATACGATTTTCTTTTATGCGGGAAATATTGATGAAGATCGTAAAGACAGGAAGAATTATAAAATCTTTGCAACCTTTAGTGAAACTGGAGGGGTTACTTTTCGAGCCGAAAATCCAAATATGAAGTTTGCTGTTAAAAAAGACGCAAGTTATACGATTTCGGAACAAATGGATGCTGTCCGTCCTTATTTATTACATCGTTATATTACTTTAAATAATGTCGATTATGAATTTACCGATTATACCTTAGTTTCTACCACAGCAATTAAATTTAAAGTTTCAGGATCATTAATCTTAGAGCGGCAGTTAAATACACAAATTCCTGATGAAGATCAATCGATAGAATGGTAATTTCTCCAAACCATTTTTGATGCTATTGGTTATATCATCGATATAATAATAGCATTATGATTGGTATAGTCGGTGGACTTGGCCCTTATAGCGGCCTAGATATTACAAAGAAAATTATTGATGAAACAGCGGCAAGATCCGATCAGGAACACTTGCCGCTATTATTGTTCTCATGTCCTCATTTAATCCCGGATCGGAAAGCCTATTTATTGGATACATCCAATGAAAATCCTGGAAAGGCCATCGCTTCGGTGCTACAAAAATTGGAAATGGCGGGCGCGACCATCGCAGCAATTCCGTCAAATATCGTACATGCAGAGCCTATTTTTTCTGTCGTTAAAGAGGAAATTGCACGCACCGGAAGCACGTTACAACTATTGCATATTGTTCATGAGACCGTGCGATTTGTGAACGAGAACTACCCTGATAACATGGTGGGTGTTATTTCTACTGCAGGCGAGCAGCTATATAGTTTATATCGGGAGGCTTTTATTGAAAAGGGCTTTGATGTCGTCACACCAGAAGGAACGGAACAGGAAAAGGTAAATAATGCAATCTATGATGCTGAATATGGAATAAAAGCGCAGCCTGTACCGATTGCGAATAAGGCGAGGGAGGATTTATTATCGGCCATGGATGACTTGAAGAAAAAGGGCGCACAAGTCATTATCTTGGGATGTGCGGAGTTACCTTTGGCTATTCCGGAACGAGATTACAATGGTATGATCGTCATAGACCCGAATAGAATTTTAGCGCGTGCACTCATTCATGCGGTTGCTCCCGATAAATTAAAGCCCTTGTAGTCTATTCTTTGCTTCGCAGAAAAGTGTACATCAAATGGTTGAAGGTCTTCTATAATCTTATATAATTTTGATGAAATTTCTTCTTTAATAGAGAGGTCATTTGATAGATCTCTCTATTCTTCTTCATTGGTCTCTTCTGCTGGTGATATTTTCTGTAATAAACTATTCACCTCTTCCTCTGTCGCCGTTAATTTGGCTTTACAGACCTGAATAAGGTCTGATGCTCTTTTAATCTTTTCGGCGAGTTCATCAATGTTTGTTGAACCATTCTCAATTTCCCTTACAATAGTTTGTAACTCGTTAAAGGCATCTGTATAGGTATAATTCTGTTCCATTGTGCTATGCTTTCTTTAAATTTTTTTGCCAATCGCTAAATTATGCATTGTCTTCGTCCAATTCCTGTTTTGGAAATTTATCCGTCACTGTGCTTAGCAATTCTCCATCTTCGAGTATGGTTTGTATGACATCGCCGGGTGATACTTGTGTAATCGACTGCAGCAGTTTTCCATTAACTTTTGTAATTGAAAATCCCTGTTTTAATAATCGAATTGGATCAGCCAGCTGAATAATTCGCTCGGTATGCGCCAGCGCTGTCTTATGCTCGTAAAAGCGCAATTTTATCAAGGCGCTAAGTTCATGCTGAAATTGCTGAATGGCCGTTCTGGCGCTTTGTATTTCTCTTTTTCCGACCCATTGAATATGCGTTGCGGTTTGAGATAGCATGTTGCGCTCTTCTTTAAACCGAGTAGCAATAAGTTGCTGTATTCGCTCCGCTGCCTTATCGACCGGAATAGCGAAATTGTGAAACTTTTGGATCAAAAAGTCGGCGAGCTCACTGGGGGTGATCGCATTCTTATAAGCGACCATTTCGCTGACCGTATAATTTGTTGAATGTCCAATACCGGTTAATACTGGAATGGGAAACATCGCGATAGCCCGCGCCAGTAAATAATTGTTATAACTAGAAAGACCGACTTCACCACCCCCGCCCCGGATAATGGCAACGACATCGTACAAGCTGATTTTTTCGGCAATAACGGCAAGTTGGTTGATAATGGAAGGCACTGACTTGTCACCCTGTAATAATGCGGGGAAGAGTGTGCATTCGATGCGGTAACCCCAAAGGTTTTGATTAATAATCTTGTAAAAATCAGAAAGCCCCTTACTTGTTTCTACCGAAATGATCGCTAGTCGTTTGGGAACGGCTGGAAAGGCCAACAACTTATTAGACTCATAGATTCCTTCTGCCTTCAGCTTTCGAATACTGTCCAACTTCTCCTTTTCAAGTTCGCCTAAGGTAAATGTCGGATCGATGTCAACAATGCGCAGGCTCAATCCGTACATCGGATCATAGGAGATACTTGCCTGAAATAACATCGTAATTCCTTCTCGTAACGGTTCTTGAGCAATCTTAAGAAAACTGTTGTTGATACGGTTGTAATCGGTTTTCCATAAGATAGACCGCATTTCAGCGACAATTTTACCGTCCTGTTTTTCGACTAGCTCGGGATAACAATGGCCAGAATGGGTATAATGATTGAGCTTGTTCATTTCCGCTTTAATCCAGTACAAACTCTTGTACCGCTCTGCAAGTGTCTTTTGGATACTGCGGCTAACTTCCAGTAAGGAAAATATGGTTTTATCTTGAATCAATTCTGGCATTAGTCAAACTTACAGAAAAAACCCTCAGGATGCAATCGGGACCCGGCTAATCAAAGGCTAGTTGAAATTCGCTTAAAGATTGCTTGTACCTCTAAAGTTAAAGGAAAAAGACATTTTAATTCGAAGACAGTTTTAACGTAACAAAATTGATTTTTTTTAACCGTCCTGTATTCCTTGTGTATTTAATTCGTATTTTTATTTGATATAACCTAAAAAACGATAAAAGCAGAATGAAAAAAGGACTTTTTGGGGTGTTATTTGCAGGTTTGTTCTGTATTAACCCCCTGTTTGCTCAATATAAATCTAATGTTAAAAATGAAACAATACTGTTTAATAACCGCGATCAGTTGCTGCCTTTGAAAAATCTAGATCGGCTTCGCATCGCTGTTGTTGTTCCCAATGCAGTAAAATATAATGTGTTTACAGAGCAGTTGGCCCGTTATGCAGACACTAGAGTTTTTGATTTTAGTAAATTCGATGAAGATATAAAATACTATAATACAATTATTGTCGCTGGAAAGGAAGATGACTTGGATGCAGATTGTCTCGCCCAGTTGAAACAGGCCGTATTAAACAATAAGAAAGTCATCCTTTGTCATTTTTTCGAAAATGAAAAAAGCAAAAAGACACTAACTGAACTCATATCGTCTGACTTGATCGAATTATTAGCCCCTTTTTCAGAAACTGGACAACGTCACGTCGCAATGTCAGTTTTTGGTGGAGTTCCCATCACTGCTGGTGATGTTAAAACTACACAGACAAGACTGCAGTACGGCTCTGCGTCAAGCGCTCATCTGAATCTGTCGAAATTGACCAAGAAAATTGATGCTATTGCCCAAGAAGCCATTGATAAGCAAGCGACACCTGGAGCAGTTGTCATGATTGTTAAAGATGGACAAGTTCTGCTGGAGAAATCTTATGGATTCCATACCTATTCCAAAGATATTCCAACAAAAACAAATGATATTTTTGATCTGGCATCTGTCAGTAAGATTGCCGGCACAACGCCTGTCATTATGCGCCTTACTGAGCGGAATGTGATTAATTTGGATAGTACCATGGGGCATTACCTATGGCAGGCAAAGTATACCAATAAGAAGGATATCAAGCTTCGTTCCGTCATGCTGCACGAGGCCGGTTTTACACCCTTTATTCCCTTTTATAAATATCTGAAAGCTGGAGACGTTGTTTCAGTTCCAGATGCTAACCATCAAGTAGAAATGGCGGATAATAGCTATATCCTTAACGATTATTACCGTGATTTCATGTGGCCAGAGATGCTAAAATCTCCGGTAAAGCCCACAGGAAACTATGTATATAGTGATATCAGCATGTATGTGATGAAAGAAGTTGCAGAACATCAAACGGCTGAGCCGCTGCAAGATTACGTCCAGGAAAACTTCTATAGGCCATTAGGGATGAAGCGCGCTGGTTATCTTCCCAGAATACGTTTTGCAAAAGATGAAATTGTTCCTACCGAACAAGATACCTCATTTCGGAAAACATTGTTAGAAGGCTATGTACACGATCAAGGTGCGGCAATGGCAGGAGGTATCGCCGGGCATGCCGGACTATTTGCTACCGCAAACGATTTGGCAATCTATGGCCAGCTGTTATTAAATAGAGGTGAGTATGGTGGAGAGCGCTACTTTAAAACGGAAACAGTTGACTTATTTACATCCAGGCAATCAACAAGCAGTCGCCGGGGGTTGGGTTTTGACCGTTGGGATCCCAATCCTAAAAATGAATATCCATCGAAGTTAGCAAATAGTTCCGTCTTTGGTCACACAGGCTATACTGGAACATGTATCTGGATTGATCCACAAAATCAATTGATCTATATCTTTTTGTCCAATCGGGTACACCCTCAAGTGACGACCAAGCTTTTGGATCTGAATATCAGAAGCAGAATTCAGGATGCTATTTATGAATCGATCAATGAAAGTCAACGATGATTAAGAGCCTCATATTACTAGGGCTAGCAATGACAGCAGGTACTTCTATTGGATATAGCCAAAACTATAAAAAAATCCACCAGAATATGGTCGTCGTCGATGGACACAATGATGTGATTTATGCATCCATTTTTCAGGGGAAAGATATTGGCCAACGGTTAAAAACAGGTGCTACTGATTTGCCGCGGCTGCGGGAAGGTGGTGTCGATGTGCAGGTATTTGCGGTATGGTCCGATGATGCTAAATGGAAAACCGGTGCATTCAAGCACGCAAATGACCAGATAGATGCCTTGGAAAAAATGATTGCGGCAAATACCGATAAAATAAGTTTGGCAAAGTCTTCACAAGCTATCGATTCGATAGTAAAAACAGGGAAAATAGCCGCTTTGATCGGTGTGGAAGGTGGAAATATGATTGAAGAAAATTTGGATAATCTTGAGCGACTTTATGCCCGTGGTGCCAAATATTTAACCTTGACCTGGAATTATAATTTGTCTTGGGCAAGTTGTGCCGCGATGGAATCAGACAACATGGATTCCAAGGATAAAGGGTTGACGGAGAAAGGTCGAACAATTATCCGGAAGATGAACGAACTGGGCATGATGGTTGATTTGTCCCATGGTGGCGAACAGACCTTTTATGACGTGTTGGCGGTATCGACAAAACCGATCTTGGTTTCCCATAGTAATGCCTTTGAATTATGTCCACATTTCCGAAACCTGAAAGACGCACAGTTGGAGGCGCTGAAAAGCAATGGGGGTGTGGTTGGTGTAAATTTTTATTCGGGTTTTTTGGATCCTGCCTATGAAGCGAGGCTTAAGGGTTTGTATCTAAGCAAATTTGGTGATGATGGGACATCAAAACTGAGTACTTGGTCTATGTATGAAAAGTTGCCAAAGAAACTTCAGCGACAGGCGGATGCTCCATTGTCGAAATTATTGGATCATATCGATTATCTGGTCAAAAAAGTTGGTATTGATCACGTTGCGGTAGGCTCAGACTTCGATGGCATAGAATCCTCACCGCAAGGTCTGGAAGATGTTTCTAAGTTTCCGCTATTGACTAAAGCACTGCTGGAGCGAGGGTATTCACATGTGGATATAGCGAAAATTATGGGACAAAATTTCTTGCGGATTTTGAAAGAAAATGAAGAATAAACACTTCTTTTTTTTTTAAGGCTTTTCAGTAACGTTCCGGTATACATGCCGCATTATTGAGGTATGTGTAATAGCTTGGGTAAGATGTAATGCGTGCGGCCATGTCATTACGCTTTTAACAGCTATAAATTTGTAAATTCGTAGCATGGCAAAATCAAAATCAGCATACTTCTGTCAAAATTGTGGCTATGAATCTCCCAAATGGATGGGACAATGTCCTTCCTGTAAGCAATGGAATAGCTTTGTTGAAGAAGTGGTCGAAAAAGGGAGTTCAAAAGTCCCCGAATGGCGTAGTTCTACAACTGGAGGCAATACGAAAAGGGCGAATAAAGCGGCTATTATTCACGAAATTGTTTACCAAGATGAGTCTCGTATATCCACGCCTGATCAGGAGTTTAATCGGGTTCTTGGTGGCGGGATTGTTCCGGGGTCACTGGTGCTTATCGGTGGAGAACCTGGGATTGGAAAGTCAACGTTAATGTTGCAGTTAGCTTTATCCATTCCACAAGTCAAGACACTTTATATTTCCGGGGAGGAAAGTGAGCAGCAGATCAAGATGCGGGCTGAACGACTGTCACAGTCATCCAAAGCTAATTGCTATATCCTGACGGAAACATCCACGCAAAATATTTTCAAGCAGATCGAGACGGTACAGCCCAATGTCATTGTTATTGACTCGATACAGACTTTACATTCCGCACAGATTGAATCCGCTCCGGGTTCGGTTTCTCAGGTTCGCGAATGTACCGCTGAATTGTTGCGGTTTGCCAAGGAGACGAGTACTCCCGTCTTTATTGTGGGGCATATTACCAAGGATGGATCGATTGCTGGGCCCAAGGTATTAGAGCATATGGTGGATACCGTACTCCAATTTGAAGGCGATCGTCACCATGTCTACCGCATTTTGCGGGCCGTAAAAAATCGCTTTGGATCGGCTTCAGAACTGGGCATTTACGAAATGCAGGGGTCAGGACTGCGGGAAGTGTCCAACCCTTCTGAGATTATGATTTCGCAACGTGACGAGCCAGTCAGTGGAGTTTCCATTGCGGCAATGCTGGAAGGGATGCGGCCAATGATGATCGAGGTGCAAGCGCTGGTGAGCAACTCAGCATTTGGTACAGCACAGCGTTCTTCTACGGGGTACGATACGAAACGGTTAAATATGCTTTTGGCCGTTTTGGAGAAACGCTTTGGCTTTAGGCTGAGTGCACAAGATGTATTCCTGAATATCGCCGGTGGGTTGCGCGTGGAAGATCCTGCAATCGATCTGGCCGTAGTGGTAGCGATTATTTCTTCACAGCAAGATATACCGATTCGCTCCAATCTGACTTTCGCAGGTGAAGTTGGATTATCGGGCGAGATAAGAGCTGTAAATCGGATTGAACAAAGAATACAAGAGGCTGAAAAGTTGGGTTTTGATGGTATATTTATTTCTAAATTCAATACCAAAGGCCTGGATGCGAAAAAATATACTATTGCAATTCGGCCTGTCGCCAAGTTAGAGGATATATTCAGTGCCTTGTTTGGTTAGTAGAAGCGCCTTGTTTGGTTGGTAAATAAGCGTCTAGTAAGGATTACGGGATGTATTTTACGCATCAGTTTGTGCAGAAAACGTTTTGCTGTAGTTTGCGTTGAGAAACACCGTAGTCATTAAACCTAAAAAGACCATGCGCTTTTAAAGGCATGGTCTTTTTATTGGAATTGGTCATCTATAGGTTACTTTTTCAATACTTCTTTCAATTTTGCACGTAAAGCATCACCGTGTAAATTTTTCGCCACAATTTTTCCATTGGGATCAATCAGCACGTTCTGGGGAATAGATTTTACACCATATAGCGTTCCGACATCATTCTGCCAACGTTTTAGATCCGAAACATGTCTCCAGTGTAGTTTATCGGCATGAATGGCTTTAATCCAGGAGTTGCGGTCCTTATCAAAGGATATTCCCAATATTTCAAAGTTTTCACCTTTGAATTGTTGGTATGTTTTTACAAGATCTGGACTTTCTACGCGACAGTCCGGACACCAGGAGGCCCAAAAATCAAGAAGCACATATCTCCCTTTAAAATCCGAAAGTTTGACGGGGTTTCCGCTGGTGTCATTTTGGGTAAATGCTGGTGCTATTTTTCCAATTTGAACGGTTTCTAACGTATTTAAATAATCTTGAAACTCTTTCCCTTCACTTGAGTTTTTTACAGTATTACTCAAGGAATTATAAAGTGCCTGAAGCTCTGTGTAAACAGGATCATAACCTCCGACTCTACGCAAGTCAACCAACGTCGAGATAGAATCGGGAGCAGCCTTAACACGAGCAATATACTCTTCTTTGGTAAGTTCCTTTTTTTGCGCTGATCCGAAAAATGGCAGAATCAAAAAAAGTAGTGTGATGTATTTTATCATATTACTATTCTTATATATATTTACAAATATAAGAAAATCCACTAATTTAGTAGATTAATAAAATGTCAAAAAATGAACTTCAACCTAGCCTCTAAACTTCCGCATGTTGGTACGACGATTTTTACTAAGATGACCATGTTGGCCAATGCGCATCAGGCCTTAAATCTTTCCCAGGGTTTTCCCGATTTTGAAGCCGATCCGAGGTTGGTAAAATTGGTTACTGAGGCGATGCTAAAGGGATACAACCAATATGCACCAATGATCGGAGCACAGTCTCTACGGGATGCGATCGTCAAAAAATATGATCAGATTTATAACGTTGAGGTCGATGCAACGGAAGAATTAACCATTACCTCAGGGGGGACGCAAGCCATTTTTACAGCTATTGCTACCGTAATTAGACCGCAGGATGAGGTTATTATATTTGAACCTGCATACGATTGTTATGCGCCAACCATCGAACTGTTTGGCGGTAAGGTTGTGCCCGTCCGATTATTGGCGCCCGATTTTCAGATTGACTGGGATTACGTAGCAACATTAATGAACAGTAAAACGCGACTGATTATTATCAACAATCCGAATAATCCAACGGGGAAAGTATTGGGCAAGGAAGAACTGATTAAGTTGGGAGCGCTATTGGAGGGGACTAACATCCTGTTGCTGAGCGATGAGGTATACGAGCATATTGTGTTTGACGGGGCAGCGCCGCAGTCGGTACTGGAAATACCTACTCTGCGTGAACGAAGTTTTGTTGTCGCCTCCTTCGGTAAGTTGTTGCATACTACAGGCTGGAAAATTGGTTACTGTATTGCCCCGCCGAAATTAACCCACGAATTCAGAAAAGTACATCAGTTCAACGTATTTAGTGTCAATACCCCTATGCAATATGCTATAGCAGAGTATCTAGCCGATATAAGTTATGTAAAAAGTCTATCGGACTTTTTTGAGCGTAAAAGAAATCTACTGAAAGAAGGATTAAAAGGTTCACGTTTTACGATTCTTCCTTGTGAAGGGACTTATTTCTTGAATATAAATTATAGCGGCATTAGCAATGAAAAGGAATTTGAATTTGCCTGCTCCTTAACAACACAACATAAGATAGCAACAATTCCACTGTCCGCATTCTATAAAGAGGTTACAAATCAGCAGGTTTTACGCGTTTGCTTTGCGAAGAGGGATGAAACATTATCAAAAGCGATAGCGATTTTGAATCAAATTTAAAGGTATTTAGGCGCTAAAAATGTAGCTAAAAGGTTTTATTTAAAATATTGCTAAGAAAGAAGTACTTTATTAAAATTTTACTTCAACTTGAGTCACTAATTTTATAAATTTGTAATTCACGTTTATCAATATACCCATAAAAAAATGGCTAGATTAAATTTATTGGAAGAGACACGCTTCGAAAGAGTCCCCGTGAGCGTCTATCCAGATCAAAATTCAGCTTCGAAAAACGTTGCAAATCGTATAGCTGAAATTATTCGTGCAAAGCAAGAGAAAGGTGAGAAGGCTGTTCTAGGCCTTGCTACTGGCGCCACACCGGTAAAGGTCTATCAAGAACTGATTCGCTTGCATAAAGAAGAAGGTTTAAGCTTTAAGAACGTGATTACCTTCAATCTTGACGAATACTATCCTATGCAACCTGATGCGGATCAGAGCTATGTTACGTTTATGAACAAAAACTTGTTCGACCACGTAGATATCGATCCGGCAAATGTAAATATTCCAGATGGTACCTTAGCTCCTGATCAAGTAAATGCATTCTGTGCGGCTTACGAGCAGAAGATTACAGCGGCAGGAGGGTTAGATATTCAATTATTAGGTATCGGCCGTACAGGCCACATCGGGTTCAATGAACCAGGCTCTGCGCCTAATTCAGGCACACGTGTGGTCACCTTGGATGATTTGACTCGTCGTGATGCTTCCCGTGCTTTTGGTGGAAAAGAAAATGTACCGACAAAAGCAATTACCATGGGAGTGGGTACAATCTTCAAGGCAAGAGAAATCATTTTAATGGCTTGGACCGAAACAAAAGCTGAGATCATTAAAAAAGCCGTTGAAGGTGAAATCTCCGCAGAGATTCCTGCAACTTATCTTCAATTGTCCGACCATGTTGAATTTGTATTGGATGAAGCCGCTGCTTCGTTGCTGACACGTTTTGATCTTCCTTGGTTGGCAGAAGACGTTACTTGGACACCTTCGCTCATCAAAAAAGCCGTTGTTTGGTTAGCGTTAGAAATCAAAAAACCAATCTTGAAACTTACCGACGAGGATTATAATGCACATGGTATGGCGAAGTTGGTTACAGAAACTGGCCCTGCATACAATATCAATATCCGTATATTTAATGAACTTCAGCATACGATCACTGGATGGCCTGGAGGTAAACCCAATGTCGACGACTCACAACGTCCTGAGCGTGCCAATCCAGCCAAGAAAAATGTGATTGTATTTTCTCCGCACCCTGATGATGATGTGATCTCTATGGGAGGAACATTTATTCGTCTGGCAGACCAAGGACACAATGTACATGTTGCTTATCAGACGTGTGGTAACACAGCGGTTTGGGACGATGATGTGGTACGTTATCTGGAGTTTGCCGAAGATCTCGCTAAACAGATCGGAGCCGACTCAGAGGCTGCCCAGATTGGTCGGATTTATGATGAGGAGCGAGCAATTTTTGCAACAAAAAAACCGAATCAGATTGACACCGAATTGGTCCGTAAAATCAAAGCATTGATTCGTAAAGGAGAGGCTATCGCGGGAGCTCGTTTGGTAGGTTTGCCGGATGAAAATATCCACTTCCAGGATCTGCCTTTCTATGATAGACAGAAGTTTTCGAAAAATGTATCTTTCGAAGACGATATTCAGCAAACAATGGAGTTATTGCGTCATGTAAAACCACATCAGGTGTTCGCTGCAGGTGATTTTGCTGATCCACATGGTACACATAAAGTATGTTTTGACATTTTGTTTGAAGCATTAAATAGGTTGAGCAAAACAGATGAGTGGACCAAAGATTGTTGGTTATGGTTATACCGAGGAGCATGGCATGAATATCCTATTCATGAAATCCAAATGGCCGTTCCTTTATCTCCACAAGAAGTTTATCGTAAGCGTTTGGCTATCTTTAAGCATCAGTCTCAAAAAGACTTACCTGTATTCCCTGGTGATGATCCACGTGAATTCTGGGTACGTGCAGAAGATCGCACGAGCGAAACAGCAGCTTTATATGATCAATTAGGTCTAGCAAATTACGAAGCCATTGAAGCATTTGTAAGATGGAAATTTGATTAGATTAACACGTTAGTTTATACGCAAGAATATCTATAAACAAAATCCCTGCTTCAAGATCGAAGCAGGGATTTTTGTTTATATAACCATTAGTATTGATTCAAAAGTACCCTATAAATAGATTAGGGTAAACTAGTAGCTGATCACATCACCGGATCGTCCTTTGGCGTCATATACTTTAAATACGTATTTCTTTCCAGTCTGGAATGGTATCGGGCCATTCACTGTTTTGGATTTTTGTGTTGGTGTACTGCCGTTGTCGCTATAATAGACTTTAAAACCAGGATAATCGGTATTGATAAGGAGTTGGTTGCCCTCTTTCTTAATTCCAATTTTTGGAAGTCGATAAGTATAGCCTCCATTTATCCTATCCAGTTTTCTCAATTCATCCTCGCCTAGCTTTTTGATAAAGGCAGTATACGATCTGCGATACGCAGCTTCGTCAAAAGAATTCCCTTTTTCCCAAGCTTGTTCTGGGGCCCAGGCGCGGTCAGCAATCGCAATTAAACGTGGAAATATCATTTCTTCGAGACGTTGGTCAGTAGCGATCTTTTCTGACCATAAAGCACCTTTGATCCCGAGGAGATTTTTCTTCCCTTCCGCTGTAAGCTGTTCTTTATTGGTGTATGCCTCTGGTTTAAAGTCTTTTCCCGTATCATCCTTTCTTAAGTTGATAAAGAAATTTTCAGGGGAGAAGGAATAAGTTCTATTCAGATTGACAGTGCCTACCCAACTATGTCCTGGATCTGCAAAGTCACGATCCCATGACATATCCAGGTAGTTATTTGCTGCACTCGTATAAACAACTTTATAGCCAGCATTGGCCAATCGATAGGCGAGGTCTTCCTGTCCTTGTCCGGGTAGATTGTTCCATACATTTAAATGGATGCCTGATTTTCCCAGATCCGCATTTACAACCATGCCATTGCCTTTGTTGCGCATGCCCATCTCTTCCCATCCCGACATCGTCAGTCCTTTTTCTTGAACCAGGGCATTAATCTTGGAAATATACAGTGGCCATACGTCGAGTACATTTGCGATATTATTTTCCTTCATAAAGGCCAATATTTTCGGCGATTTCTCCCAAACACCACTTGGAGTCTCGTCACCTCCCAAATCGATAATTTTCAGTGGAACCCCTGCTTGATCGTGTATGGCTTTGATTTCATCAATCACCTTGCTTAGGAAACGGTACGTTGAAGGTAGCGCTGGGTTCATAACGTTATCATTCCAGTTTTGCGCAGAATTGTAAACGGATTTGTCTTCTGCATCATCCAGTAAATATTCTTCTGCCTTTTGCTGATCGCCAAGTTTTGAGTAATGGGCAAAACGTGCACGCATGGCTTTGATCGCTGCGCGAGCATGGCCGGGGGTTTCCACCTCTGGAATCACATCTATGTGTCTTTCCTGAGCATATTTTAAAATTTCGATGTAGTCGTTCACACTATAGAATTGATGCGGCTTGGCTGTCGCTCCAGATCCATAAGCAGGTTGTATTGCTTTACCATCTTCAAAATTAGCCGAACGGTTGGCTCCGACAGCTGTGAGTTCAGGTAGGGATGGAATTTCCAGTCGCCACCCTTCGTCGTCAATGAAGTGAAAATGGAACTTATTCAACTTATAAGCAGCCATAAGATCCAATATTCTTAAAACCTCGGCCTTACTATGAAAATTACGGGCAGCATCCAGCATAAATCCACGGTACCCATAACGTGGGCTATCTTCAATATTGCTGTGCGGTAAAGCAATGGATTTTGTAGCTTTATTCCACTGATCATGATTGATTAATGATTTTAAAGATTGAATGGCATAGAAAGCACCAGCTTTATCTGAAGCTTCTATTTTTACACCATCAGCAGTAATCGATAATCGATAGGATTCGGGCTTTAAGGTGTTAACTTTTACGATTTCAATACCGCGCTGCGGGCTAGTTGAAGCCGTTAGCTTAATACTTGAATATGTTGAAAAGAAATCTGTCAGGAATCTCGCTTCGCTAGCAAATTCATTATCTACAAAAAGTTTTGTACCTGTTGATAAATTAAACTTTTCGTTGATGTTGACATTAATGTGGCTTGGTAAGGGGATGATACTTTGTGCGGTGACACCTTCTACGAACTTGTTTTGGTCGTATTTATATGCGAAGTAGTCTGTTTTTTCAGCTTCTGATTGAGGAGCAGTTCTAACAGCAGAATAATCTGAAATAGTGGTGGCAAGCCCAGTCTGGTTATTTTTTAGATATAGACCAATGGGGCCATCTGTGTAATTGACTAGCCCCGTCGTTATAAAATCGATGTGGACACTATCCTGAGCTTGCAATACAAAGTTGTTTTTCTTAAAGCTTACCTGAAAAAGATCGCCGTTTCGGTGGTCTATTGCGAAACGTTTGTCGACCTTGTCGGGATCAATAGATCGGATAAAATTAAACCAAAGGCTCCAGTCGTTGAGTTGAACAGCACTTTTTCCTTTGTTTTTTAAGATAATGGTGGATACCGGGTTTTTACGGATATGCTGTCCTTCCTGAACCCTCCAGGTGAGTTGCAGCTGATCTGCGATTGCTCCCGTTTTTTGGGCATAGGCTTCCTGACTTAATAAAGCCAAGCCCAGTCCAGCATAGAGTAGCGGTTTTTTAATTTTTTTAAAATTAGTCATGTTGGTTACTTTTTCAATGACTTTAAATATAGCTATTCTAGGGATTTTAATCATCTATTTCAAAAAAAATGAATAAAAAAAACAGAATAATTTTGACAGATTTATAAATATTTCTATATTTGCACACCGAAACAAAAATCGGCCCGTTCGTCTAGGGGTTAGGACGCAAGATTTTCATTCTTGAAACAGGGGTTCGATTCCCCTACGGGCTACGAGTCGAAAGATTAAAAACAAAAAAAGCTTGCAATTTATATTGCAAGCTTTTTTTGTTTATAGCACTTTTATTAAACCCTTTACTTTATTTTCGCACTATAGTGCGGTGGAAAGAACCGTAAAAATTACACGTATTTAGCCCTGTTGGTAATTAAAATGTAACATATTAATTTTACTTTTAATATTCCAAATAATAAAATCTTATGAAGGCACATACGTACGAAACACAATCGACGATTACACCGGAAAAGGCATTGGATTTCTTGAAGGAGGGAAATCAACGCTTTGTTAATAACCTAAAAGCAAACCGCGATCTTCTGGAACAGGTGAACGCTACTCGCGAAGGGCAGTGGCCATTTGCTGTCGTGCTGAGCTGCATCGATAGCCGCACATCAGCAGAACTTATATTTGATCAGGGATTGGGCGATATCTTCAGTATTCGTATTGCAGGAAATTTTGTCAATCAGGATATTTTAGGTTCGATGGAATTTGGTTGCAATGTAGCGGGCTCAAAACTTGTTGTTGTGCTTGGTCATACCAAATGCGGGGCATTAAAAGGAGGATTAGATGCTGCGCAAATCGAAGGAATGGGGATGGATAATCTAAACCACCTAATTAATCATTTTGATCCAATCATCAATGAAGTGATAGACGAGGGGGAAGAGCGTTCGTCAAAGAATAGTGAGCTCCTTGAAAAGCTCAATCAACAAAACATTAAGCATGCGATTAGAGACATCCGTAGACAGAGTTCAACACTCCGTAAACTAGAAGAAGAGGGGAAAATTAAAATTGTGGGAGCAAATTATGATGTTGAAACCGGTAGCGTAAGCTGGTTATACTAGCTGGCCGCCGGTTTTTTTATGATACTGAGTAGAGTAGCGCCTTATCTAACCTTCCATTAGTTAGATAAGGCCAACTTGAATTGAAGTTGAACTATTCAACGATCTTCTGCAAAAATTTCTTACAATCGTGCATCTACCAATTTTCGATCAAGTATTCCCTTGATATCAAATACAACAGAGTTCTCTTTTTTCAGGTTGCTGAGGTCTAAATGTAAGAATTCTCTATGGCCTACGGCGAGTATAACAGAATCATAGTAACCAATTTCTGGAAGAGTTGATAATAATTCAATATTGAAATGTGATTTTACTTCCTCTACATTCACCCACGGATCGTAGGCGTCTACCTTTAAACCGAACTCCTGAAGGTCGTGGATCATGTCAATAACCTTACTATTTCTTATATCAGGACAGTTTTCTTTGAATGTAACACCTAATACCAAAGCTTTGGCTCCATCAAATTTGATGTTTTTCTGAATCATCAGCTTCACAACTTTTGAAGCAATGAAAGAAGCGATCTGATCGTTCACCTCCCTTCCAGATAATATAACGTGTGGATGATAACCCAGTTGTGTAGCTTTTTGAGCAAGATAATAGGGGTCTACCGATATACAGTGCCCACCGACTAATCCTGGCTTGAAGCGGAGGAAATTATATTTTGTGCCCGCTGCATCCAATACATCCTGCGTATCTATACCTACACGATCAAAAATCAGAGCAAGCTCATTCATAAAGGAAATATTTACATCGCGCTGAGCATTTTCGATCACCTTGGCAGCTTCTGCTACTTTAATTGAGGGCGCTAAGTGGGTTCCGGCCTCAATAATTTTTTTATATAGTCCATCCACTGCCAACCCCGCTTCCGGAGTGCTTCCTGAGGTTACTTTGACCACTTTCTGAAGCGAGTTAACTTTATCGCCCGGATTAATCCGTTCAGGAGAATAACCAACATAAAAGTCTTGATTGAACGTTAATCCCGAATATTTCTCCAAAACCGGTATACATTCCTCTTCCGTACAACCAGGATAGACTGTGGATTCATAAATAACAAGATCGCCAGCAGTTAATAATTCGCCTATCATTTTTGATGCTCCGATCACTGGCGATAGATCGGGTGAATTATAGCGGTCTATGGGAGTTGGTACAGTAACAATATAGACATTTGCATCTGCAATGTCTGCAGTTGAGCTACTTGCATCATAGCCCTTACTTTGGTTTGATGTAGCATATAAATCTCTAACGCGAGCCAATTCTTTTTTATCGGTCTCTAGTGTACGGTCAACCCCCTGCTTAAGTTCCTCAATACGTGTTTTATTGATGTCAAATCCAATCACCGGGAAAAAATCTGAAAATGCTATTGCCAATGGCAACCCAACATACCCCTGGCCGATGACGGCAATCTTTTTTACCTGAAAATCTCTCATATATAGCTATAAATATACGTTCTTTGCATTAATTTTATCCCCTTGTCAACCAACCTCTACGTCCTGCCGTTGCTATCGCATATGGTGTAATCCAAAATAAACTGAAAGCATAGAATATACTGTAGCTATAAGCCCAGAAAGCTTCTTTGGCGTTTGCATTTTTAGAGGCAAAGAAATATGCCTGGATACTGGAGAATATCAAGATACCAACCAATGTTGAACTTAAGAACATCAGTGGATAATGAAATACAGTCCACAGCATAAGCAACAGCATTGGATAAGATAACAATACTTTTTTCCATTGCATAAGCAATAAGATACGCGCCCCCCATTTAGGACCTTGACGGAAATTCTTAAATGCGAATTTACTCATGGCGATGTTCTCGCGAACGTTGCTTCTTTCCCAACGGATAAACATCTTGTATAGATTTTTATAACGTACAGGTGTGTCTGTGTAAACATATGCATTTGATTGAAATAAGACATGATATCCTTGTTTCAAAATCATATTGGTCATCGCACGATCTTCACCGATATCAGAAGGCTGCCCCATAAATGTTTGGTTGATCCAATCTTCTAAACAGTTCATGACAGCTTCTTTGCGGTATCCCGAAAGCGCTCCTGGTGTACACATCACAGTACCTAGCATACTTTGTGCAGAACGTACAAATTCGAAGCTAAATACGAAGCTAACATTTAGCATACGTGGAATGATCGCTTTTTTGGTATTTAGTACACGCACATTTCCAGCTACTGCCCCACATTCCTTGTTTGTTACA
This sequence comes from Sphingobacterium sp. UBA3549, assembly GCF_002376635.1. NCBI lineage: Bacteria > Pseudomonadati > Bacteroidota > Sphingobacteriia > Sphingobacteriales > Sphingobacteriaceae > Sphingobacterium > Sphingobacterium sp. UBA3549. The sequence continues at coordinate 74,761 of NZ_DFOE01000011.1, forward strand.
AACGGGCTTGCCATATTACGTATGGTGTCTTTTTTTACAATAGAGTCACTGTCCACTGTAATAAAGATCTCTCCTGTTCCTAACTTAAAACCACGGTATAAGGCATGTCTCTTACCCATATTCTTAGGCTGTTTGTAAATCTCAACACGCTCGCCCAGTTCCAATTTGGCACGTTGTATCCATTCAAAAGTATTATCCTTACTACCGTCGTCAATCGCAATAATTTGCAGCTTTTTTTCTGGATAATCGCTGCTTGCTAAACTATGTAATGTATCATAAACCAGTTGTCCCTCATTATACGCCGGCACAATAATAGTACACGTTGGCAATTCTTCATCAGACACCGATGCTATTGGCTTGTATTTACGGTGAAGTACAATCAGAAAAATCAAAAAGCTGATTGCAATAACGGCAAGAAGTATACCGAAACCGATCAAAAATGTTCCTCCAATACTATCTAAACGTTGGAAACGTAACGCATCAAAGTCGGGCTGAAGCATATATACGCCAAAGACCGACGCAAATAAAATGAAAAATGTTGCTCCAACAATACCATACTCTTTAGGACCAAAGTTACTTTCTTCCTCTTTGCGAACTTTATTTTCAGATCGCTTTTCTGCTGCATTTACATCGTATACAGCAGGCTGCCATTGCTTGGTCATCTGCTTGGATACGATCGAGTTTTCTTTCATGTAATTCATAACCGTTCTATTTTAGATACACATTCGTTTTTTCAATCTTTAATTTAATATCGCTTTCGATATCTTTTGTAATGAAAATATTACGATTCCATAAATGCAAAACACATGCCTTTATTTCATGCCAAAAACACGATGCAATCCATAATTGTAACGTTATTGATACAAAAAGATTATATGTAAGACATTGGTTATTAGTTGTTTGATTTCGAATTGTAAAGGGAATTACTTAAAATGTGACTTCATTCTAATGAATGGATTTTTAAGATTTTTTAACATTTGCTATCTTTTTGTTAAACGAAATTGACAGTTTTTGTCACTAACTGTGTAGCAAAACGGCCATCATTATAATGGAAAGGAGAAGGAAAAAAAAAAGACGCTCGCTAATGCGGGCGTCTTTCAAATGATCAATTTCTAATTTCTTTATCCGCCAAATTCCATCAGGTAATTTTTCAGAAAATCATTGAGATCACCGTCTAACACAGCTTGTGTATTGGATGTTTCGTAATTTGTCCGTAAATCTTTAATTAACTTATACGGATGTAGGACATAGTTTCGAATTTGGGAACCCCATTCGATTTTCTTTTTGTTTCCTTCAATAGCAGCTGTAGCTTCTTGGCGTTTACGCATTTCAATCTCATACAACTGTGATTTCAATAAACGCATCGCATTTTCCTTATTTTGCAATTGCGATCTGGATTCCTGATTCTTAATAATGATGCCCGTGGGTTTGTGGTGTAATCGAACTGCGGTTTCTACTTTATTTACGTTCTGCCCACCTGCACCACCAGAGCGGAAAGTATCCCATTCAATTTCAGAATCCTTCACATCGATCTCAATATTATCATCGATCAAGGGGTAAACGTAGACTGATGCAAAAGAGGTATGGCGTTTTGCGTTAGAATCAAATGGGGATATCCGAACGAGCCTATGTACACCATTTTCTCCCTTGAGGTAGCCGTAAGCAAAATCTCCCGATATCTGCAGGGTAACACTCTTGATGCCGGCTACATCACCTTCCTGAGAATCTTGCTCGGTTACTTTATAACCATTTTTCTCGCCCCACATAATATACATCCGCATCAGCATGGCAGCCCAGTCGCAGCTTTCAGTACCGCCTGCACCGGCAGTAATCTGTAAGATTGCATCCAGCTGATCCTCTTCAGCACTAAGCATATTTTTAAATTCGAGCTCTTCGACTTTTTCTAAGGCGAGTTGATATTGTTCGTCCACTTCCTTTTCGCTGGCGTCGCCCGATTGGTAGAATTCATACATGACATAGGCGTCTTCAACCGCCGCTGCAACTTCGTCGAAGTGGTCTGTCCATACCTTTTGGGTTTTTATGGCCAGAAGTATTTTCTCTGCCGCTTTGGAATCGTCCCAAAAGCTTGCTTCAAGCGTAATCGCTTGATCTCTCTCTATTTCTTCTTTGCGTGCATCGATGTCAAAGATGCCTCCTCAGGGAAGTCACACGATCCCTCAAGTCTTGAATTTGTTCTTTTGTCATATCCGCTAAAGTATAAATTTTAATTAATAAATTCATGCCTCTGCCGAAGAACTTAACGTTGAATATCCGTTGGTAAATAGGGATATGTGACCTTTTTTTTTTAGTTTTGGTATTGTCAGCAGAATAAACCTTCATGTGAGGATCTACACTCGGTGTATTATAGCGATCTAGAAGACTTTTGTTGACGTTTAAAACAAATATTTTAGTAAAAACAGATGTTTCCAAAAATTAACTTTACACAGACGCAAGCCTATAAGGATCTCACCCAGCATTTTGGATCTTTATTTGGGCCATATAGTAATGATTTCAAAGATTTACGCCAACTTTTTGCAGAAGATCCTGCACGCTTCGATAAATTTTCAATAGCATTTGAAGATATTCTTTTAGATTATTCCAAGAATAGCATTACGGAAGACACGAGAGCACTCTTGGTGCAGCTAGCTAAAGAATGCGGTCTTGCTGAGGCAATAGAGGCGATGTTTTCGGGCGAGCGTATTAATGTCACCGAGAATAGGCCCGTGTTACACACGGCCTTGCGGAATCAATCTGATCAACCCGTTTACGTGGATGGTCAAGATGTGATGCCTGATGTTAAACGTGTATTGGCGCAGATGAAAGCTTTCACAGAAAACATGCTATCTGGTCAGTGGAAAGGATATACGGGCAAAGAGATTACCGATGTGGTAAATATCGGCATTGGCGGTTCAGATCTTGGTCCCGTGATGGTAACAGAGGCTCTTAAGGCTTATAAAACACGTTTAAATGTACATTTTGTTTCTAATGTGGACGGGACGCATATTGCTGAAACTTTGAAAGCTGTAGATCCTGAAACCACGTTATTTCTGATTGCTTCAAAGACGTTCACCACACAGGAAACGATGGCCAATGCCCATACAGCCAAAGACTGGTTTTTGGCAAGTGGCGCTCTTGAGGAAGACGTCGCTAAGCATTTTGCGGCATTGAGCACCAACACACAAGCAGTACAAACCTTTGGAATAGATACTCAAAATATGTTTGAATTTTGGGACTGGGTTGGCGGACGTTATTCGCTTTGGTCTGCAATAGGTCTTTCTATCAGTCTGGCAATAGGTTTTGACCGTTTCGAAGAGCTGCTAAAAGGTGCCTACGATGCCGATGTTCATTTCAAAGAAACTGCTTTTGAATCCAATATTCCGGTCATATTGGCTTTGCTTGGCGTATGGTACAATAATTTTTTCAAATCCGAAAGCCATGCAATTCTTCCCTATGATCAATATCTACACCGTTTTGCTGCCTATTTCCAACAAGGGGATATGGAAAGTAATGGAAAATATATAGATAGGAATGGCGAACAAGTGCAATATCAGACCGGCCCAATTATCTGGGGTGAGCCCGGTACAAACGGACAACATGCGTTCTATCAATTAATCCATCAGGGAACCAAGTTGATTCCATGCGATTTTATTGCGCCTGCAAATAGCCTTAATCCAATTGGAAATCATCATCAATTGTTATTGTCCAATTTTTTTGCGCAGACCGAGGCGCTAATGAATGGTAAAACAGCGGAAGAAGTGGTTGCCGAATTAAAGAAAGCTGGGAAATCAGATCAAGATATAGAAGCGCTTAAAGCTTATAAAGTTTTTTCGGGTAATCGCCCGACGAATTCCATCTTATTGAAAAAAATGACTCCACGCACATTGGGAAGACTTATTGCATTTTATGAACATAAAATCTTTGTCCAAGGTGTGATTTGGAACATCTATAGTTTCGATCAATGGGGCGTTGAACTAGGTAAACAGTTGGCCAACCAAATCCTTCCGGAATTAAATGATGACAACACGGTGTCAAGCCATGATTCTTCTACTAATGGATTGATCAATGCGTACAAGGCTTGGCGGAATTAAAATTTCTTACTCGATCTGAAGTAGATCATGGATGAAACATAGGAAGCGGGGCTGTTCAATTTTGGACAGCCCCGCTTTTTTTTAATTATGGATGTATTCCACTACAGTATTTTTCAGTGCTCTAATTTCTACAAGTGTTACGATCTAATTTTTTGGATAACGTCATTTTCATACTTTTTTATGCTGTATTCGGATAGCATTTAAAATCGCCAAAAGGGCGACTCCCACATCCGCTATGACCGCTTCCCAAAGTGTTGCAACACCACCGGCCCCAAGGATCAAAACAATGACCTTTACTCCCATTGCCAAGATTACATTCTGCCAGACAATATTGCGGGTTATTTTTCCGATTTTGATGGCCGATAAGATCTTGTTGGGCTCATCGTTCTGGATTACGATATCAGCTGTCTCTATCGTCGCATCAGCGCCGAGTCCACCCATTGCGATGCCTACCTGTGCTAATGCAACTACTGGAGCATCATTTACACCATCACCGGCAAAGGCAACATGGCGTCCTTGATCGAGCAGTTGCTGTACATGGCTAACCTTATCCTCAGGGAGGAGGTCGCCATATGCCTCGTTTATCCCCAGCTCTTTGGCTACCATGTTTACTACCGCTGTTTTATCGCCAGATAACATGACCGTATAAAGACCTTGCGCACGCATTGCCTGAATAACGGCCTTCGATCCTGCTTTAATCCGGTCTGCAACGGTTATATAACCGGCATACTTGCCATCGATGGCAAGCATCACAATGGAATATACCATTTTCCTCAAATCATCCGGGTAGCTAATGTTGTATTTGTCCAATAGCTTGCTGTTGCCTGCTAGTGTTTGCTTTCCATTCACCGTGGCACAAAGTCCATGGCCTGCAATTTCCTGAATATTTTCCGTTTTTAGGGCTGTGCTGCCTGGATTATAACTGGCGATCGCCTTCGCAATGGGATGTGTGGAATGTACCTCTATCGCTTTTGCATAATCCAATAATTCTTGGGGATCTCCATTGACTGCAACAACCTCCGTTACTTCAAATACACCCGCTGTGAGTGTACCTGTTTTATCCATTACTACAGTATCAACTGCGGTAATGGCATCGAGGAAGTTGCCTCCCTTAAATAATATTCCGTTTCGCGAGGCTAAACCTATTCCGCCAAAATAACCCAAGGGGATAGAAACAACTAGGGCGCAGGGGCAACTAATTACCAAGAAGACCAAACTCCGGTAGAACCAGTCCTTAAAACTATAGTCTTGCACAAAGCATAGGGGCACAATAAGCACCAATAGCGCAAGACCAAAGATTATGGGGACATATACTTTAGCAAATTTGGCAATAAACAACTGCGTTTTGGATTTACGCGCTGTAGCATCTTGTACCATTTCGAGGATTTTGCTCAACTTGCTATCCTCAAATTTGTTGGAGACCTCGATTTCTACAACCGTTTCCAAATTAATCATCCCCGCAAAAACCGTTTCACCCCTATATTTTGTGTCAGGTTTACTCTCTCCCGTCAAAGCGGCGGTATTAAATGCGGCTTTTTCTGTATTCAACTTACCATCAAGAGCCACTTTTTCACCCGCTTTTACAAGGATGATTTCGCCAGTTGTGACAGTCTTTGGGTTTACCTGTTGTTGTTGGCCATTTCGTAATACAATAACGGTATCGGGACGGATATCCAAGAGTGATTTGATCGATTTCTTGGCATTGTCTACGGCGGTGTCCTGAAACCATTCTCCGATTTGGTAGAATACCATTACCGCAACACCCTCTTCAAATTCTCCAATAGCGAATGCACCTAAGGTTGCCACAGTCATCAAAAAGAATTCATTAAAAATATCAGCCCTTTTTGCCTTACGGAAAGCCATCAGGATAACAGGTATTCCCGCAAGCAGGTAAGCGATGCTATTTAGGGCTAAACTGATGCCAAACGGAAGAGTGATCTTGAAAGCATATTTCAATAAAAGTAAAGTAAGCAGGATGACAAGAGCGATGAGCAACTTGCTCTGGGCAATCCACCAAGGCTGCTCCTTTGTCGTAAGGGAGTGCTCTTGTGTGGCATTGCTATGCTCATGGTTGTGTTCACACATATATCAGCGTTTCTTTTTAAAAAATTAAATTTAACGATTTCTGCCGTAAATAGCGAGAGGAATGCGGATGGGTGTGTAATGTCAGTAGACTGAGGTAAGGAATAAGAAATAAAAAAGGCGTTCGTATCAATTGATTTGAACACCTTTAACTACGTAATATAATGTATCTTTAATCTTTTGACATACTGCCAACGATCATCTCTAATACGGCAACGACAATGGCAAACAGCGCGGCAGTCCAAAAACCATCTACATCAAATTTTGAACCGAGTAGCCAATCGGACAGCAGAACCATTAATACTGTAATAATAAAGGATACCAAACCCAGTGTTAGCCAATTTAAGGGGAACGTAAATAACCGTAAAATCGATCCTACAGTTGCATTGACAAATCCAATCACGAGTCCGGTAACAATGGCCCAGCCAAATCCAGCAACATGAGCTCCAGGTACAAGCCAGCAGGCAACCGCCACGACCAACCCGGTAAGTAAAAGACTAATAATAAATTTCATAATATGTGCTAATTTTTGTAAATAGTTAAAAAAGAAATAATATGATTATAATGTTGCAAACCCAATGCCAAACTTTATTGACGTATGAATTCTAGGTATTACGAAAAAAAGGCTTTTTGCAGGTTAATGGCCAGATACATTAAGGATATTTTGTTGTTAACTAAATGCAGTTTTGATATTAAATATATGCGAGCATAGTAAATATTTCTTATCTTTATTTATAACGAGCTTCACATGCTCATAAAACTAATAAACCCATGAAGAAAATTATGATGTCATTCTTAATGTTGCTGACTACAGTAACATTATTTGCGCAAACAGATCCCATCATCGGAAAATGGGAAAATCCAAGTGGCGAAGGTCGTGTTGAAATTTACAAAAAAGGCGATAAGTTTTTTGGTAAGCTCTATTGGCTGAAATTTCCTAACAACGAAGCAGGTCAGCCAAAGAAAGATATAAAAAATCCAGATAAAGCCCTGCAGGGCAGGAATGTGCAAGGGCTGGAGATCTTGACCAATTTTGAAAAAGATGGCAGTACTTATGTCGATGGAAAGATTTACGATCCAAAGTCAGGCAAAACATATAGCTGCAAGATGACGCTAAAAGGTGATAAGCTTGATATCAGGGGCTATATGGGCGTGAGCCTGCTCGGACGTACAGAGACATGGAAAAGAATTCATTAAGAACGATAACAGCTGCTAAATTGGTGTAATCCGCTAGCATGCACAGCTGAGGTCACAACCAAAAAGGCAATTTATTCCATAGCAGTAAATTGCCTTTTTGGTTTTGTGCGGGAATTACAGTATTTTCATCCCTACAAATCATACATATTAGCTTTATGGCCGTAAAAATGTCTTATGTTGAGAATGTCAAGCTTGCATTACAGTCTATTGTAGGGAATAAGCTGCGTACATTTCTAACAGCACTGATTATTGCCATAGGAATGATGGCTCTTATAGGGGTGTTGACCTCGATAGATGCCATGAAGAACTCCCTGACAGACTCCTTTTCATCGATGGGGTCAAACTCTTTCAACATCCGCAACCGCGGGCTCAATGTTCGCATCGGGAATGAGGGGACGCGTTCCAAAGTCTTCGCTAATATAACGTATGCACAGTCCGTCCGATTTAAACAAGATTTTCACTTTAATGCATTGACATCAGTCAGTGCCAATGTGAGCTGGAATACGACTGCAAAATTTCAATCCAAAAAAACAAACCCCAATATTGGCCTGATAGGCACCGACGAAAATTATCTGCAGACATCGGGGTATGTTGTCAACGAAGGCCGTAATTTTTCCACCAGAGAGGTAGAAACAGGTAGTGGTGTTATTATCATTGGCAGTGAAGTCAGTAAAATGCTTTTCAATGAAATCATTGATCCGGTAGGGCAGTTTATTACCGTTAACAATATCCGTTATATGGTTATCGGTGTATTAAAAAGTAAAGGTTCTTCTGCGGGGATGGGGGGAGATAGGGCATGTTTTATTCCGCTGATCAAGGCAAGGGCAGTGATGCAGGGTGCTGATCCCTCCTATGTGATAACTGTTTCATCCAACGATCCTATGCGATTGGAAGCGGCGATTGGTGAAGCTACTATCGTATTTAGAAACATCCGCGGATTGGCCTCAAGGCAAACCAATGATTTTGAAATTACCAAGTCCGATGCGGTTGCCCAGATGCTGATGCAAAATATGGCAATGGTGACTTTAGGGGCTGTAGTGATTGCTTTTATCACCCTGGTGGGCGCTTCAATTGGATTGATGAATATTATGCTTGTTTCGGTCACGGAGCGGACACGCGAGATCGGTATACGTAAGGCGATCGGAGCAACACCGAGTGTTATCCGTAAACAGTTTTTGATGGAAGCAATTGTGATTTGCATGATCGGTGGTGTTGCCGGGATCTTTATAGGTATTCTGATCGGTAATATCCTGGCCCTGCAGCTCGGTACATCTTTTATTATACCGTGGGGAGCAATTATTATGGGCTTTGCAGTATGCGGACTCGTCGGTATGCTGTCGGGTTATTACCCAGCTTCAAAAGCATCTAAATTGGATCCGGTCGATGCGCTCCGATACGAATAAACTTTCCCTCTGCTTTCAATACTTTAATTAATTTTAAGAAAGATAAGACCTATCGTTACACGATGGTTTGTATGCGTATTCGTGCTTATTTTAATTGGAGCTGCAGAGATGGGACAAACGCGTATTTTATGCAATCGGTTTAATGTTACCAAATCATTGATTTGGGATAAATTCTCCGTGAATAACGTCCATCAGGGAAGGTAACACAAGTTATTCCAATGAAAAAACTGTAATATTGTATAAAAATTAAAATCGAATTATGTACACAACATTACAACCAGTTTTAGCAAAGGAATTGGAAGCAATCAAAGAAGCGGGATTGTATAAACGAGAGCGAGTGATCGTTACTCCGCAGGGAGCAGATATCAAAGTAAGCACAGGGCAAGAAGTTATCAATTTTTGTGCTAACAATTATTTGGGTCTGTCTTCGCACCCAAAAGTAATCGAGGCTGCTAAGAAAGCGATTGATACGCACGGTTATGGAATGTCTTCAGTACGTTTCATCTGTGGTACCCAAGATGTGCATAAAGAATTAGAGGCAAAAATTTCTAAATTTCTCGGAACAGAAGATACTATTTTATACGCGGCTGCATTTGACGCTAATGGTGGAGTGTTTGAGCCCTTATTTGGTGCTGAAGATGCCATCATTTCAGATGAATTAAATCATGCCTCCATTATTGACGGTGTCCGTTTGTGCAAAGCTCAGCGTTTCCGCTATAAAAATGCAGATATGGCAGATTTGGAAGCTCAGTTGCAAGCAGCATCTGGTGCGCGGCATAAGATCATTGTTACAGATGGTGCATTTTCAATGGATGGGTCAGTAGCTCCATTGGATCAGATCTGTGATCTTGCAGACAAATATCAAGCATTAGTGATGATTGATGAGTCGCACTGTACAGGATTTATCGGAGCGACGGGACGTGGCACACATGAGCTTTTCAATGTGATTGATCGTGTAGATATCATTACGGGTACGTTGGGTAAGGCATTAGGTGGAGCATCAGGTGGTTTTACTTCCGGAAAAAAAGAAATTATCGATTTGTTACGTCAGCGTTCACGTCCTTACCTATTTTCAAACACATTAGCACCGGCTATTGCTGGAGCTTCCGTTGCGGTATTGGACATGCTGAGTGAGACTACTGCATTGCGCGACAAGCTGGAATCAAATACCATCTACTTCCGTGAAAAAATGACGGCTGCGGGTTTCGATATCAAGCCAGGTTTCCACCCGATCGTGCCTGTTATGCTCTATGATGCGAAATTAGCGCAGGAGTTTGCATCAAAAATGTTGGAGGAAGGAATTTACGTGATTGGCTTCTACTATCCCGTTGTACCTCAAGGAAAAGCTCGTATTCGGGTGCAGATTTCAGCTGGACATGAGCTTGCACACCTAGATAAAGCAATTGCCGCCTTTACTAAAGTAGGTAGAGAATTAGGTGTAATTAAATAAAATACACATAGTTATAAAATTTATGGTGCAAAATGTTTATCTTTGCACCCTGAATTTAAAAACAAATTTACTTGCTAGATGCAAAATATTAGAAACATAGCGATTATCGCTCACGTCGATCACGGTAAAACTACGTTGGTAGACAAAATCTTACACTTCACAAATCTTTTTAGAGATAATGACGGTACAGGTGATTTAATTCTGGATAATAATGATTTAGAACGTGAACGCGGTATTACTATCGTCGCTAAAAACGTTTCTGTAGAATATAAAGGTGTAAAAATTAACGTTATTGATACACCTGGTCACGCCGATTTCGGTGGTGAGGTTGAGCGTGTATTGAAAATGGCTGATGGTGTTGTTTTGCTTGTGGATGCTTTCGAAGGTCCAATGCCACAAACACGTTTCGTTACTCAAAAAGCATTATCATTAGGTTTGAAACCTTTGGTAGTTGTGAATAAAGTTGATAAAGAAAACTGTCGCCCTGAAGAGGTGTACGAAAACGTATTTGATTTATTCTATAGTCTGGATGCGACAGAAGAACAATTGGCATTCCCAGTATTATACGGTTCATCCAAACATGGTTGGATGTCAACAGATTGGAAAGAAAAGAAAGAAGATGTATCTGAATTATTAGATGCTATCATCAGTCATTTCCCACCTTCCCCATTTGTTGAAGGTACATTGCAAATGCAGATCACATCGTTGGATTACTCTACGTTCGTTGGACGTATCGCTATCGGTCGTGTAGCACGTGGTACAATCAAAGAAGGTCAACCTATTTCGTTGGTAAAACGTGATGGCAAAATCGTTAAATCACGCGTAAAAGAACTGCATACATTCGAAGGCTTAGGTCGTCGTCGTGTGGAAGAAGTTAAATGTGGAGATATCTGTGCAGTAGTTGGTATTGAAGGTTTTGATATTGGTGACACCATTGCAGATTTCGAAAACCCAGAACAATTGGAAGTTATCAGCATTGATGAACCGACAATGAACATGTTGTTTACGATCAACAACTCTCCATTCTTTGGTAAAGAAGGTAAATTGGTTACTTCAAGACACATTCACGATCGTTTACAAAAGGAATTAGAAAAGAACTTGGCTTTACGCGTTGTTCCTACGGAATCTCCAGATGCTTGGTTGGTATACGGACGTGGTATTCTTCACTTATCTGTATTGATCGAAACAATGCGTCGTGAAGGTTACGAATTGCAAGTAGGTCAACCGCAAGTAATCTTGAAAGAAATTGATGGCAAAAAATGTGAACCTATCGAAGTATTGGTAGTTGACGTGCCTGCAGAGGTTTCTGGTAAAGTTATTGAATTAGTCACGCAACGTAAAGGTGAACTTCTAGTGATGGAGACGAAAGGCGAAATGCAACATCTTGAGTTTGAAATCCCTTCTCGTGGTATCATTGGTCTACGTAACAACGTATTGACTGCTACTGCTGGTGAAGCTGTAATGGCTCACCGTCTGAAAGGATACGAGCCTTGGAGAGGAACAATTCCTGGACGTCTGCACGGTGTATTGATCTCCTTAGATAAAGGTACAACTACAGCGTACTCTATCGATAAATTGCAAGATAGAGGTAAGTTCTTTGTTGATCCAGGTGTCGATATTTATGAAGGCCAGATCTTAGGTGAGCATATTCGTGACAATGACTTAACGATCAACATCGTTAAAGGTAAACAGTTGACAAATATGCGTGCATCGGGTACAGATGATAACACACGTATCGCACCAGCGATTAAATTCTCTTTAGAGGAGTCTATGGAGTATATCCAAGCGGACGAATATATTGAGGTTACACCACAATCTATCCGCTTACGTAAAATCTATTTGACTGAAAATGAGCGTAAAGTAAACGCGAAGAAATTCCAATAGTCAATCGTAGAACAGGATACATAAAAAGCCATCGAATATTTTGTTCGATGGCTTTTTTATGTACTAAAGAAAACCGAACTGCTTTTTAATTCGCAGGAATATAATCAGCCAATAATACGTAACTTTGTGTGAGATAAGGATAATTATGAGTAAAAAGGTGGAGCATACTCCAAAAGAATATATTCAGATAAAGGGAGCAAGAGTTAACAATTTAAAGAATATTGACGTTGATATCCCTAAAAATAAATTAGTTGTTATCACTGGAATGTCGGGCTCAGGAAAATCCTCCTTAGCTTTTGATACACTATATGCCGAAGGACAGCGGCGCTATGTCGAAAGTCTTTCTTCGTACGCCAGGCAGTTTATGGGGCGTATGAACAAACCTGAGGTGGATTACATCAAAGGCATTGCTCCAGCAATTGCCATCGAGCAACGTGTCATTACCTCCAACCCGCGCTCGACGGTAGGCACTTCGACGGAGATATATGACTATCTTAAATTGTTATATGCCCGTATTGGAAAGACAATTTCTCCTATATCTGGTCGTGAGGTGACTAAAGACAGTGTGAGCTCAGTGGTGGATTTTGCGCTGAATTTAGGTGATGATACCACCGTGACGCTTCTTGCACCGCTTATTCCCTCTCACGGGCGTAAATTAAAGGAAGAACTTTCTCTACTCTTGCAGAAAGGTTTTGTGCGTATTTTCTACGAAGACCGTATGCAGAAAATTGAAGCTGTGATAGAGGATAAAGCCATCGCCAATAAAGACCTCCAAGATGGAGAAGTCCTTATTGTTGTCGACCGCGTGCGTATTGAACAGGATGATGATACGATAAATCGGCTTTCTGATTCTATCCAAACTGGTTTTTTCGAAGGTAAGGGTGAACTCTATATGGAAGAAAATGGTCAGCGCCATCATTTCTCCCATAAATTTGAACTCGACGGAATAACATTTGAGGAGCCTACTCCAAATTTCTTCAGTTTTAACAACCCTTATGGTGCCTGTCGCCGATGTGAAGGTTATGGGAAAATCATTGGTATTGATCCGGACCTTGTTATTCCCGACAAAAGCCGGTCGGTATACGATGGCGCAATAGCACCTTGGCGAGGAGAGAAAATGGGAGAATGGCTACAAAAGCTTGTTAAAAGTTCATTGAAGTTCGATTTTCCGATACATCGTGCCTACATGGATCTGACCAAGGCTCAAAAGGAGCTCTTGTGGACAGGAAATAAATATTTTGCTGGTCTTACGCAGTTCTTTGAAGAGCTCGAGTCCCAGACCTATAAAATTCAATACCGTGTAATGCTTTCCCGCTATCGCGGGAAAACAGATTGCCCAGACTGCCGTGGCACCCGATTGCGGAAAGATGCTACTTACGTCAAGGTTGGTGGAAAATCCATCACAGATGTTGTATTGATGCCTTTGGAAGAGGCACTGGAATTCTTTAAAAATTTGCCACTGGTCGGTAATGAGCTGGTCATTGCAAAAAGACTTCTTGCCGAAATTAATAATCGACTGCAATTTCTTTGCGATGTTGGTTTAAGCTACCTGACTTTGAATCGGCTGTCAAATACGCTTTCAGGCGGAGAGTCACAGCGAATCAATCTGGCGACTTCCTTGGGAAGTTCGCTCGTAGGTTCTATTTATGTGTTGGACGAACCGAGTATTGGTCTCCATCCGCGTGATACACAGCGCCTCATTTCTGTGCTGAAATCATTACGCGATGTCGGTAATACAGTGGTCGTAGTCGAACATGAGCAAGAGATGATGGAGTCTGCGGATTATCTGATTGATATCGGCCCTGAAGCAGGTATCAACGGCGGGGAGATGGTCTTTGCGGGTACATATCAGCAGATTCTACAAGATACTAAAAGCTTGACAGGTCAATACCTGAGTGGAAAAAGCCGGATTGAAGTACCTAAAAAACGCCGTTCGTGGTCGAGTAGCGTTACCATTAAGGGAGCCCATGAAAATAACCTACAAGGAATTGATGTACAATTTCCATTAAATACGTTCACTGTCGTAACCGGTGTTTCGGGATCCGGTAAGACCTCATTGGTTAAGCGTATCCTTTATCCTGCATTGCAGAAGTCTATTGGTAATTACTCCGGTGAACAAACGGGGATCTATGATGCGATTGAGGGAGACATTGCCCGAGTTGAACAAGTTGAAATGGTCGATCAAAATCCGATTGGCCGTTCGTCGAGATCCAATCCGGTCACTTATGTCAAAGCCTGGGATGAAATCAGGGCTTTATATGCCAGTCAAGCACCAGCTAAAGCTGCTGGATTGAAACCTGCCGCATTTTCATTTAACGTTGAAGGCGGACGATGTGATGTCTGTCAGGGTGAAGGTGAAGTTAAAATTGAAATGCAATTTATGGCTGATATTGTTTTACCCTGCGAGGCCTGTGGTGGAAAACGATTTAAGCAGTTTGTACTTGATGTACATTACAAAAATAAGTCGGTAGCGGATGTTCTTGAGTTGAGCGTGGATGAAGCCATTACATTCTTTGCAGACCAGCCTAAAATATTGGCCAAACTGCAGCCTCTACAGGATGTTGGACTGGGCTACGTTAAACTCGGTCAATCGTCGAGTACGCTATCGGGAGGTGAAGCCCAGCGGATTAAATTGGCTTCATTCTTAATTAAGGGAAATAATAGCAAGAAAACACTTTTTATCTTTGATGAACCAACGACAGGCTTGCATTTTCAGGATATCAAAAAGCTCTTGAAATCATTTGATGCACTGATTGCCTTAGGAAACAGTATCTTGGTGATTGAACACAATATGGATATGATTAAATCGGCAGACTGGGTCATTGATATTGGGCCTGAGGGCGGAAATAAAGGCGGTAAACTCGTTTTTGCGGGGCTTCCTGAAGAACTTATTCATTGTAAAGATTCTTATACAGGGCAATTTTTAAAAGCACATTTAAAAGATTAAACCCTACTTTAGCCTGTGAAATTGATAAAACAAATATTTTAATACTTAATACGATTATGATTAAAAGATTTTTTTTAAGCGTCGTCCTTGGAATAGCAGCGCTTTCGTCCATGGCGCAACAGCCAGAAAAACCAAAATTGGTTGTCGGCCTGATGGTGGACCAAATGCGGTGGGATTATTTGTATCGTTTTGCAGATCGATATGGCAATGATGGTTTCAAACGACTTTTGAAAGAAGGGTTCTCCTGCGAAAATACATTGATTAATTATATCCCGACCTATACGGCTATTGGGCACAGTTCGGTCTATACAGGTTCTGTTCCCTCCATCCATGGGATTGCGGGTAATGACTGGATTGAAGAGCAGACCGGAAAGAATATGTATTGTACGCAGGACGACAATGTTGTCGGTGTAGGTACTACCGCAAAGGAGGGGCAGCAGTCTCCACGCAATTTGCTTGCATCTACTGTAACCGACCAATTGAAATTAGCCTCTAACTTTAAGTCCAAAGTCATCGGTATCGCAATTAAAGACCGCGGTGGGATCTTGCCGGCAGGGCATTTTGCGGATGCGGCCTATTGGTTTGAAGCAAAATCCGGTGATTGGATTACTTCCAATTTCTATATGGACAAACTTCCAAAATGGGTGGTGGACTTCAATAAGAAAAAATTAGCCGAGAAATATCTGAAAGGCGACTGGAAGCCAATGTATGACATCAGTACATACGCTGCCAACAGTATTGCAGATGACAATATCTATGAAGGTAAGTATCCGGGTGAAGAGAAACCGACACTGCCTCGCGCCACTTCCAAGTTGATGAAAGACGAGGGCTATGAGCTGATCAAAACCACGCCAATGGGTAATCAGTTTACATTAGATATGGCCAGGGAGGCAATCAAAAATGAACAGATGGGTAATAACCCAACTAACAATACCGATTTTCTTTGTGTGAGTCTCTCTGCGACAGATTACGTGGGACACCGCTATTCATTGACAGCCGTGGAGATTGAAGATATGTATCTGCAACTTGATAAACAACTTGCGGAATTCTTCAAATACCTCGATAACACCGTCGGCAAGGGTAACTATACGTTCTTTATGACGGCAGACCACGGCGCTTCTTATAACTCTCGGTTCTTTATGGATATGAAAGGAAACGGTGGTTATTTCTATTCCCGTCAGATTATCACAGGTCTTAACAAAACGCTTAAAGAGAAATTTGGACAAGAGAAGCTTGTAAAAAGCATGATGAACTATCAGGTTCATTTAAACAATCAGTTGATCGATTCTTTGCAGCTGGATCGCAATAAAATAAAAGAGATTATCATTCGTGAACTTCGTCATACCGAAGGTGTGGCGTATGTTGCTGATATGGAGAAGGGGGAAAGCCTAATGATTCCAGCGCCTATTCGCGAGAAAATGATCAATGGTTATAACTTTAAGCGTAGTGGTGCTATCCAGATTGTTTGCGAACCACAATGGTACGATGGTACGCCTCGCTCGACAGGTACTACCCATGGAACATGGTCTGCCTACGATTCCCATATTCCTTTGGTATTTATGGGCTGGGGTATCAAGCCAGGAGTATCCAATACAGAGGTACATATTGTGGATATTGCACCCACAATTGCAGCACTTTTGCACATTACCGAACCAAATGGTAGTATTGGAAAACCCATCACGGCGGTATTGGGGCAATAAGGAAATGCAGTAGATACGTTTCCAGTATAGGGAGGTGAAGCTTCCGTTTGGGGTGTTTACAGCTGGTATAGGCATGAAATGGTGCGGGTTTTATTCTATTGAATAAAAAACGTAAATTTGCGATTCAACAGGGGGTTAATAAATATGCTTTCCAAAAAGACAAAATATGCAATAAAGGCACTAATGGTGCTTGGTCGTAACTACGGTAATGAGCCTATGCAAATCGTAAAGATTGCGCAGGAAGAGAATATTCCCAAGAAATTTTTGGAACAGATTCTGCTCGAAATGCGAAATGCCGGAATTCTCTATAGCAAGAAAGGTGCTGGGGGAGGGTATAGCCTCAATAAGGCACCAGAAGACGTTTTCTTATCGCAGGTTATGCGCTTGATCGATGGGCCTATCGCGTTGCTACCCTGTGTAAGTTTAAATTTCTACCGATCGTGCGAAGAGTGTACCCAAGAGCATGCCTGTGGCATACGCGATACATTCGTTGAGGTAAGAAATGCCATGTTGCAGATATTGAATGATACGAGTATTGCCCATTTAATCAATAAGGAAAAAGAATTGAATTTAAATGTAGAATAAAGAAAATAAAAATTTTTTTTCATTTTCAATGGAGGCCTGACAAATAAGTCAGGCCTCTTTTTTTTTGTCATGATATTTTGGTATCCAGTGTCTTAGCTTGATTCTTTTTTTGATGTTAACGTGTTTTTTAATTATATAATTATTTAACATTATTTTACGAATTTTCCGTAGTATTAGCGTTATATTTACCCGACAATATATAAACGTTAATTTATGAAACTAACCTATTCCCTAGTTTTGTTTCTTTTGCTAGCTACCCTAAGTTCAAAGTCCTATGCACAACATAAGCTTTCGGGGTCGGTTGTGGATGGCAAGGATCTTGCAAAACTACATCAGGCTTCAGTCGCACTGCTCAACCCGAAAGATTCGGTCTTGATTACCTTTGGTCGGACAAAAGAAAATGGAACGTTCCAAGTAGCAAATCTGGATACAGGAACTTATAAAATGGTCGTTTCCTATCCCCAGTATGCAGATTTGGTAAAGGATATCCGAGTGAGTGCTGGAGATTTAGACATTGGATTGGTCAAACTATCCAAAGCAGCCCTACTATTGGAGGAGGTGCAGGTGAATGGGAAAATTCCGGTGGTTATTAAAGGAGACACGATTGAATACGATGCCGGTAGTTTCAAAGTTGATAAAGATGCCAAAGTGGAGGACCTGTTAAAAGTATTGCCCGGCATTACGATGGATGGATCTGGCAAGATTACCGCTCAGGGCAAAGAAGTGAAAAAAGTATTGCTCGATGGGGAGGAGTTCTTCGGTGATGATCCAACGTTAATTACTAAGAATATTCGGTCCGATATGGTCAGTAAAGTGCAGGTTTATGAAAAGAAATCAGACCTCGCCGTTCGAACGGGGGTGGATGATGGGGAGCGCACGCAGACCATTGATATCAAACTCAAAGAAGATAAGAAGAAGGGACTATTTGGGCAAGCCGTTGCCGGAGCGGGTACGGATCACTATTACGGCGGTAAAGTGATGTTCAATAAGTTTAAAGGTTCGCAAAAAATTGCCGCGTATGGTATTCTTGCCAATGATGGTATGGTCGGACTGGGCTTTGAAGATAGCCAGAAATATGGCGTTGGCGGAAGCAGCAATGTGCAGGTGATGGAAGGTGGAGGTATTATGATTACCTCGGGTGGCGACGGTTCTGATGGCGACTGGGACGGTACGTATTCCGGTGGAGGAGTACCAAGAGCGATCAATATGGGGGCTAGCTATTCCGATAAAACTAAAGATGATAAGCACAAAATCAATGTCAACTTTAAGCGTAATCAGATCCGTGTAGGCAACACCAGTACCTACAATGCACAAAATAATCTACCTGAGCGGGCGCAGGTAGACAATAACGTGACGCGGTCGGAGAACGAAAGTAAATCCAATACTGCTAATTTGAGGTATGATTTGAAGTTGGATTCGATGTCCGATTTGACCGTTAATATGGGATTTATGAAGTCTAGCCGTGATAATTTCTCTGGTTCTGAAGCTGATCAACGTACACTGGATGGAGTCTTGATCACAAAGACGACATCAAAAAATGATTTGAATGCTGATCAGGATCGCTTTAATGTCAATGCGATGTTAACACGCCGCTTCAGAAAAGAGCGCCGTTCTGTCACCTTTAATATGAATGCAAATACGGATCAGAATCGTTCCAAAATCCACTATTTTTCTGAAAATATTTTTCAAAATTCAGGTGATACCACCCTGATTGATCAATTTAAAAATGATAAGCTGGCCAATAATACCTACGGCGCCTCTGTAACTTATTCGGAGCCCTTGTCAAAACGGCTGACTGCCGCCGTTGGATATGCATTCAACAGCAGTAAATCGGAAACGCTGAATCAGTCTTTTGATAAAGATCCCGTTACAGGTGAATATACTGTGCTAGATCAGAATCTATTAAATGATTTCGATTACACCAGCTTGAAAAGTGCAGTGAATACTTCGCTGAATTACAAATCTAGTACGTTGACTGTCAATGTAAGCAATAGGGTGGATTTTGAGGATGTGAAGAGGACGTATAATAATCTGAATACAACATTACAGCGCAATCAAACGTCAGTTAATCCAGTTCTCTCGGTGAATTATAAAATCTCTAAAAGTAAAAATATCAATTTCCGTTACAGTGGACGTACCAGTCAACCTTCTTTGACACAGATAGAACCCCTAAAGCAAAATGCACAGCCGCTTATTGAATATCTGGATAATCCAAACCTAAAAGCCGGGTTTAACAATTCGTATTCAATTGATTACAACAACTATAAGCAGCTGAAAGATCAGAGCATCTATTTTTATGTAAATGCAGATCAAGGTAAAAATAGCATCAACAATAGTGTGCGGTACGATTTGGATAGAGGTACACAGCAGATTTCCTATGTCAATATTGACAAGGACAATTGGCGGATGTATGGCGGTAGTGGATACAGTTTTGTATTACAAAAAAAATGGGGGTTGAAAATGAATCTAGGGATGCAGGTGCAGTACAATAGCCAATTTAGTTACCTATCATCGTATACCGAAGAGCCAAAGCTCAATAGAAATCAAACGTGGAGTGTTTCACCGAATATCGGTTTTAGTCGCTATAAGGCGAATAAGATGGATTTCTATATTTCCATCAGGCCAGGTGTTCAGCAAATGAATTCCTATTTGCAGCCCGAGTTAAATCGTTCCACTTTTACGTTGAGGACCTACTCCGAGCTCACGTATTACTTGCCAAAAGATTTCAAAATCTCCTTAACGACCAATCAAAATTATCAGGCTGCTACGAAAACTTTACAGTCCATCAATGTCGTGAATATGAATGGTTATGTATCCAAAAAACTATTGAAAGATAAATCGTTGGAAGTGCAGGTGTTCGTCAATGATATTTTAAATAAAAATAATGGCGTGTACCGTTATCAAAATGGAACGTCATTTATTCAGACGAGCAACGACGTATTGCGCCGTTATGGTATCCTAAAAGTAATCTACAATTTTACATCAATGAACCGCCCATGATAGCATTATCCATTTTTTTGTCCGGAGTTAAGGAGAATTTTAATTCTGGTAAGCGCCATCAGTTCGATGGGAAAATTAATTATTTGCAGATGAAAGGAGATACCAAATGAGTAAATATATGAAGTCGATGATTTGGGTTTTGTTGCTGTGCATGAGCACAGCCCAGGCACAGCATGCCTATTTTCCGAGCAGCGGAATAGTGACCTATGAACGGAAGTTTCATGTACAGAACTTCTTGAAGCGTAATTACCTCAACAAACCAGATTTAGATACCTGGAACAAGTTAACGGTCGACAATGCCGTCAAAAATGGTCCTACCGAGGTGGTGACCCATCATATATTGAAATTTTACGATCATGAAACCCTCTTTGAGACCATTCAGGAAGACTACCCTCCGAGTTACCGCAATGTCACTCGATATCAGTCCATCCTTCCGGATTCAAAAACATACATCAATTTTCAACAGCAGGAGTTTCTCAAATTGCTTCCATTTGGTGATGATCAACTGTTACTTAAAGATTCATTGCCTGCTGTAAAATGGAAGTATACCGATGAATATCGAAATATTGCCGGATACGATTGTCGACGAGTCAATGGAATTGTGCAAGATTCGGTGTATGTGGTTGCTTTTTTCGCAGGGCAAATTCCTATTTCAGGTGGTCCGGAACTTATTCATGGGCTACCCGGGCTAATCATGGGAGTGTCCATTCCAAGTATGAACGTCAATATGTTTGCAACCAAGGTGGAGATCACGAATGCTCCGGTTTCCAATGTGCTCACCAAAAAGAAAAAAGTGGTGGCCGAATCTCGAGCAGAGATCCTGAAAAAGCTGAAAGATACCGTTTACGATTACATGGACGAGAAAGACTTTAAGAAGCGTATGCAGAGCATATTCTTTTAATTGCCGGACTATGCGAAGGGAGAGAAGATAAGCTACCACCGGAAAGTGGTGGCCTCGAAGTTCCTATCAAAAATAGCGTATAAAAAAGCCTGTCCAAACGAACAGGCTTTTTTATACATGTATGACGTTTGCTATTAACGTACCGTACTTCCTACTTTAATTGTTGTATCTGGTTTGACGAAATCCAGTCTACCATCGGCATCTTCTGCCATAAGAATCATTCCTTGCGACATAATTCCTTTTATTTCACGAGGTTCAAGGTTGACCAATATGGACACCTGACGCCCTACAATTTCTGCAGGGCTAAAGAATTCTGCGATACCCGAAACCACCGTCCGTGTATCAATACCCGTATCGATGGTCAACTTCAATAATTTCTTTGTTTTGACAACTTTTTCAGCTGCTGTAATGGTTCCGACACGGATATCCATTTTAACAAAATCGTCGAAGCTGATATTCTCTTTTGCAGGAGCAACCTTGGCGTTGTCGGCTAGGTTTTTTGCTTTTGCTGCTGTAAGTTTATCGAGCTGGAAGTCGACCTGTTCGTCTGTTATCTTTTCAAATAGCAATTGTACTTCACCCAATTGATGCCCCACCTCAATCAACGCATCTGAACCCGCGTCATTCCAGTTTCCTTGAGGAAAATTGAGCATTTCAAATAATTTGGTTGCTGTTTTAGGCAAAAACGGCTGCGCAAGGACAGCAAGGTTCGCCACGATCTGTGCTGCGACGTTTAATATTGTTTTAACCCGTTCTTCATCCGTTTTGATGATTTTCCATGGTTCCTCATCCGCAAGATATTTATTACCAAGGCGGGCAACATTCATGAATTCTGCCAAAGCTTCGCGGAAACGGAATTGTTCCAAAGAAGATTTAATAGAAACCGGATATGATTTTAATTCATCCAATACGGCTTGGTCTACCGTAGACAATGCAGCTCCCTTCAATACCTTACCATCAAAATATTTGTGGGAAAGAACCATGACACGGTTTACAAAGTTGCCCAAGATAGCTACCAGCTCATTGTTTATGCGGGCCTGAAAATCCTTCCAGGTAAACTCAGCATCTGATGTTTCTGGCAATATAGACGTTAATACATAACGCAATTCATCCTGTTTGTCTGGGAATTCCTGTAGATATTCATGGAGCCAAACCGCGTGGTTTCGAGACGTTGACAGCTTATCGCCCTCAAGGTTCAGGAATTCGTTGGCCGGAATATTTTCAGGCAAAATGTAATCGCCGTGAGCATGAAGAATAGCAGGGAAGATAATGCAGTGGAAGACAATATTATCTTTTCCGATAAAATGGATCAATGTAGAATCATCGGCAGGGTTTTCATGCGTTTTCCAATAGTCCTCCCAGTTTTTGCCATGGTCTAATGCCCACTGTTTCGTTGCTGAGATGTAACCGATAGGCGCATCCAACCAAACATAAAGTTTTTTACCCTGTGCTTCTTCCAGCGGCACATCGACACCCCAGTCCAGATCACGGGTCATTGAACGCGGTTGTAAACCCGATTTAAGCCAAGACTGGCATTGCCCAAACACGTTGGATTTAAGGATATTTTTCTTTCCTTCGATCAGCCATTTTTCCAGCCATGGCTGGTATTTATCCAAAGGTAGGTACCAGTGCTTTGTTTCTTTCAATACCGGAGTCTTTCCGCTCAATGTCGAAATCGGATTGATCAGATCTGTCGGGCTCAGGGATGTTCCACATTTTTCGCATTGGTCGCCATAGGCACCTTCGGACTTACAATTTGGGCAAGTACCTGTAATATAGCGGTCGGCCAAAAACTGGTGGTACTCCTCATCGTAATACTGTTCGGAAAATTTCTCGACAAATTCACCTTTGTTGTAAAGGTTCAAGAAGAAATCCTGCGATAACTGGTGATGTATGGGCTCCGATGTGCGGTGGTATATATCGAAAGAAATGCCAAACTCTTCAAAACTTTCTTTGATTTGTTGATTGTATTTATCAATAATTTGCTGTGGGGTAATGCCCTCTTTTTTTGCACGGATGGTAATCGCCGCACCATGCTCATCTGAACCACATACATAAACTACATCTTTTTGATTCAGACGCAGATAGCGCACAAAGATATCCCCGGGGATATAAGCCCCGGCAAGGTGTCCAATATGTAAAGGACCATTGGCATACGGTAATGCCGATGTGATGGTATAACGTTTTTTATCTAGAATACTCAATGCTTGAAAGATATTAAAGTGTGTACTTGTTTTCTTTGGCAAACTTAGATAAATTGCTGTTTATATGCAATATAAATGCGTATCATATCAAACAATCGCAAAAATATTATTCCAAATAGCGGTAGAAAACTCAGATAAATTTACGTTTATTTGTAGGGATAAGCACATTGTTTTCCCATAAATTTTTTATTGGAAAATAGCCTTTGTGCTTCCAGTTGTTTGATCATTAGCAATAAAAAGATGTCCAAAATACCTGATTTTCTGAAAGTAGGCGATAAAGTTGCGATCGTCTGTCCTGCGAGTTTTATCCGTGGATCTATTGATGTAGGCATAAAAACATTGGAGAGCTGGGGATTGGAGGTTGTGGTGGGAGAGACTGTCAGCACATCGTACCACCAGTTTGCCGGACAAGACAGTTTACGTGCAGCTGATTTGCAGTGGGCACTGGACGATCCATCGATTAGGGCGGTATTCGCCGCACGTGGCGGCTATGGTTGTGTTCGAATTGTCGATGAAATCGATTTTTCGAACTTCGAAAAACACCCCAAATGGCTGGTGGGTTTTAGCGATATTACCGTATTGCACAGTCATATTCAACGGAATTTTAAGGTAGCCACAATACATGGGCAGATGCCCAAGTCTTTTGAGACGGGGACAGAAGCCTCTTTGGAAACGCTAAAAAATGCCTTATTTGGCTATAATATGGATTATAGTTATGAGCAGAGCGTCTATCCCAATCGTGCAGGTGAGGGCCGAGGAAAATTGGTCGGTGGAAATTTAGCCATTTTACTATCTGTGCTTGCTTCTGATTCGGATGTCAATTACAAAAATAAGATTCTATTTATTGAAGATGTTGGTGAAGCTTACTATTCCGTCGATCGCATGCTGTGGGCATTGAAGCGTGCGGGAAAACTAAAAAAATTGAGCGGTCTTATTGTCGGCGGTTTCTCTTCCATGAAGGACAACGACCCTGCTTTTGGGCAAAGTGTGGAAGAAATTGTGTGGGATAAAGTTAAAGAATACGATTTTCCGGTAGCGTTTGCCTATCCGGCAGGTCATATCGATGACAATCATGCCCTCGTATTTGGCCGAAAGGTGGAATTGAAAACCACGGCTAATGCTGTTCAGCTAACTTACTTGTAGGTATAGCTGAACAGCATTTAGCTGCAACACCTATTCTGATTATCCCGAATGTACCGGAATGACCATCATTGCCGCCTGACTCTTCCAAGCCATTTTCTGGGCTAAACTGGTGTTGAAAATTCGGCTTAATAAGCCCTTGTCGCGGTGGAAAGTAACCATCATATCGATATTATTTTCGTTTATGTATTGGTTAATCCCTAGGGCAATGTCTGTATGAAGGATATAACTATACAAGGGATTGTAGGGAGCTAGCAGATCTTTCATGATGGTTATTTCAGCGTTTACAGCTTTATTTGCAGGATCTTCTTTGGTGACATGTACCACAAACACCTCACTTTTACGCAATACTTCAGATGCATTGACCAGAAGGCGGTTTAATTTTATTTTTACTTCCTTAAGATTTGAGGCGATCAAAATCTTTTTGGGTACCCTAAGCTCAGCCCGTGCAGGAACCACCAGTAAAGGTGTGTGACAATTT
Organism: Sphingobacterium sp. UBA3549; assembly: GCF_002376635.1. Classification (NCBI taxonomy): domain Bacteria; kingdom Pseudomonadati; phylum Bacteroidota; class Sphingobacteriia; order Sphingobacteriales; family Sphingobacteriaceae; genus Sphingobacterium; species Sphingobacterium sp. UBA3549. Next base: position 99,823 of record NZ_DFOE01000011.1, read on the forward strand.
TCGATCAGTTTGAGCGTATTGCTTCCGAGTAGCAGTTTCTTTAGGCCACTTTTACCTGCGGTGCCGACGATAACGAGGTCAATATCCTCCTCTGCACAAGTACGATTTACGCCGTAGCTTAGTTCATATTCTTCGAGCACAGATTTCCACGCAATCCCTTCCGGAAAAAGCAACATCAGTTCCTGTTGCCAGGTATTGAGGTCTTTTTGTTTCTCTTCTAGAATTTCTGAATTGCTGATGACAACAGGCTCGGTACCTACGGTAGGGATTACTTCGTACGTATGGTACAAGACAACCTTTTCAATACCCCATAGCGGAGCTAATTGCGCGGCGTATCGAGCAGCGGCGTAGGCATTGTCCGAAAAGTCTGTTAACAAGAGTAGGTTTTTCATCCTTATTAGTTATTTGTTTATGCTATAATCCGTCGCTAAGCTATACCGACTTAAACGGTATTTTCTGTTGCAGCTCACAGAATTATCATTGGTTCTATAGCTATTAAATTACGCATAAAGTATTAAAAATACAATAAATTTATTCCTAGCATAGCGCTGCAGGACCTTCAATTTAAATAATTTCATTAATTTAGCGCGAGTGGTTTTGTTCATCAATTAATAATTTAACCGTTTTATATGGCAATTTGGAATTCATTGAGTAAGTATAGGGATACAGGGCTTCTGGTTTTGCGTATTGGATTGGGCGTGATGATGATTATGCACGGTCTGCCCAAGTTGCAGGGTGGCCCAGAGCTTTGGGCCGGCATAGGTAAAGCAATGGGCACGATTGGTATCCATTTTCTGCCTACTTTTTGGGGTTTTATGGCTGCTGCTACCGAAACTGTGGGCGGACTATTTTTATTGCTTGGTCTTTTTTTCAGACCAGCAGCACTATTGCTTGCTTTCACAATGGTTATCGCCGGATTAATGCATCTTTCCAAAGGAGATGGTATCTCTGGTGCATCCCATGCGATTGAGCTCTGTTTTGTGTTTTTAGGACTCATTCTTATCGGTCCCGGTAAACACTCAGTTGATAAAAAGTAAACGGTTTTTCCCCTTCACTTTCATTGCGATGGCTTTGCGAAAATATACTGTATTTATGATCTATCCATGGGAATAACCAATAAGTTGGCGGCGCCATTCCAGGCGATCTTTTTTGATATGCTGCTTTTGAATAGGCTAGATAACAGTCCCTGCTTTTTATGGAATGAAAGTATGAGGTCTATATGTTTCTCTTTTGCATATTCTTCAATACCGACTGCAACATCATCGTGACTAATGTAGTCATAAATAGGATGGTATTTGTCCAGGCGTTCATGGAGGTGTTTTAGTTCCTGTGCCAAGTCTGCAGCAGACGCCTCTTTTTTCGCGACATTCAGGACATATAATTTTGCTTGGAAGGTTTCCAAAACTTGGTCCAAATTAAATAAATCCAGTTTGCGATCCACCTCTTTCAGATCTGTCGTTGCCAGTACATTTTTGGGGACTGCCGGATCTACCTTATGCGACACGATAAGCATCGGCTTGGGGCATATATCCATTAACGTAATGGCATTGCTTCCTACCAGGATTTTAGCAAAGCCTGTTTGACCTGTAATACCCAATGCGACAAGATCAATAGCTTGGGCACGACATATTTCTTGAACGCCCATCGGTAAATCCACGTCTTCCATTTGATAGGATAATGCTACTTGTGGTGGGAACAATAGTCTAATTTGGTCGAACCAGTCAGCGAGTTCCTTCTCTTTGGCCTCTTTTACTTCTTCATTGACAACAACAATAGGTTCATTATCGACGACGGTAACACTATTGTACGTGTGATATACAATCACCTTTTGGGTTTTCCAGGCTTCTGTACATAGTGCAACTTGTTTTGCTGCTAGAAGAGCATTTTCTGAAAAGTCAGTTAACAGGAGGATATGTCTCATGATATTCTTTTTTATACGTTTAACTTGATAATCTGCTGCTATGCCATCCCGATCCTTCGCTTAAGTGGATCATAGGGTCTCGTATAGCGGCGGTATATTACCAAAACAATCAATCTAGCGATAAGTTACAAATAAAACGTGAATTTAATGTTAAGACCCCTCCAAAGTGATGAGTATCATAAAAAAAGGCAACCCCAATCAGGGTTGCCTTGCTATTTACGTTACAGTTTTAGTTTTTGGTGAAATTACATCGGTTTTTTTGTGCCAAAGTTGATGATATAATCGGTCATCACTTTTGCACTTTCGTCTTTCACGAAATCCAGGTCGATTTTAGGCTGTGACTTGCCTTCTTCCCAAGCTGGTTTCCCCTGTAATTTCAATAAAGCGTTGATGCGGTCTCTATTTTTCTTGAGGTTGTCATCTTTATCTTTCTTGAATTTGTTGAATTCCAATGGAATTTTAACATCCTCATCCTTCTGAGCTTCTTCAATGTCTTCTTTTAGATATTTATATTCCAATGAGTTTTTGATACGTGCCTCATGGATTGCTTCCAATTTTTTATCGATTGCACTCAGATCAGCTACTTTTTTGAAGTTACTTGATTGGATTTGATCCCAAGGGAGTGCTGATTTCTCTGAGCTTTCGCCAAATTTCTCTGCAGAAAACTGAGAAGGGAATACAATATCAGGCGTCACACCTTTGTGTTGTGTGCTGCTTCCGTTAACCCGATAAAATTTACCCAATGTAATATTGATCTGTCCATACTGAGGGGCGCCTTCCGGGGTGTCCGGATCTTTTTCGCCCGATGCCTTTAACAGCAATCGGCTGGTTGGGCTGATCACACGTGACATGTCTATTGCCGACTGCACTGTGCCCTTGCCGTAGCTTTGAGATCCTAAAATAATCCCTCTTCCATAATCTTGGATAGCACCAGCAAAGATTTCAGAAGCCGAAGCCGAGAAGCGGTTGATCATAACGCCCAGTGGGCCATCCCAGGAAACACCGGCATTTTTATCTTCTTCAACATCAATGTTATTTTTTGTATCTCTCACCTGTACAACAGGACCCTTGTCGATAAATAAACCTGTCAAATCAATTGCTTCAGGTAAAGAACCACCACCATTAAATCTCAGGTCGATAACCACCGCATCCACTTTCTGTTGTTTCAGCGTGTCTAATATCATCCTCACATCTCGCGTGGTGCTCTTATAATTCGGATCGCGCCTTCTGTAAGCCTCAAAATCCATGTAGAATTTAGGAATGTTGATGATACCTACTTTATACATTTTTCCGTCCGCTCCTTTGACGTTCATGATCTCTTTTTTCGCAGACTCTTCTTCAACAACGATTTTCTCCCGTACCAGGGATACAATACGTGGATGAGAGTTCATGGGCTGGCCGGCAGGAATAATTTTCAGACGAACGATTGTTCCTTTTGGACCTTTGATTTTTGCTACAGCCGCATCAAGTCTCCAACCAATGATATCTTCAAATTCACCATCTTTTCCCTGCGCTACAGCGATGATTTTATCATTGACGTGAATGCTCTTGTCTTTGAAAATAGGTCCACCAGGGATAATTTCAAAGATGCTTACGGCTTCGTTATCGATGGATAATCTTGCACCAATCCCTTCAAAAGTATTGGCCATTCCTTCATTAAATGCTTGGGCAAAAGATGGATTAAAATAAGAAGTATGCGGGTCTACAGCATCTGTCAACGCTTGCATCACGATCTGAAAAGCATCGTTTGCATTGCTTTTTTTGGCTTGTGAGATCAAATTGACATAACGTTTTTTTAATGTCTCTACCTGTTTGGTCTTTGCACTGTCGGTAGATTTGCCACTGGCAGTTTCTAAGTTGAGCAAGTCGTATTTCACACGTTTACGCCATTGGTCATTGGCTTCATCTGCCGTTTTGAACCATCCTAATTTTTCACGGTTAGGTTGGTAGTACTCGTCTTTCGTATAATCCTGTTTTTTGCCGATTTCTGAAAGCGCATATTGCATTCTTTCCAGGTATCTCTTCGAATAGACATTGAAAATATGGAAAGCAGCTGATAGATCTCCATTTTTAATGTCCTGGGCAAGATTGTTTTTGTAGGACTGAAATTCATCAATATCCGATTGAAGCAGGTAATTTTTCCCTTGATCCAAACTTTTGATCAGATTATCGTATATAATGCCCGATATTGAATCGTTCATTTTGACCTTTTTGTAGCTTGCATTTTCCAATAATCCAGAGACTTCCTTGGCGATGATCTGATGCTGTGTGCTTGGTTTAAGCCCTCCGCCATCAGGAAGTGCGACTCGTGGTTTTGAACCACAAGAAACAATGGATACAACAAAAAGTGCAAATATGAGTTTCCTAAACATATTTTCGACGGTTTTATTAATCATTCTTTTTAAAAAATATTCAGCTCTTTTTGATAAGCGTGCTAAATTTAGTGAAATTCATAGCACATTATCGCAGAATCTAAAAATTTATTTGATTTATCCTTCAATATTTACAAAAAGCTTAATGTCGCTCTGTAAACTGCTCTTGCAGTAGACCAGCAGAAGGGGTAGATTGTTTTATTTATACAGTTCATTTTTTAACTGTGTATAGGCTTTGTAAGTCTGATCAGCCGATGGATAGTCCTTTAAAACAAGATATACTTCGCCGAGTTTGTCCAGTATCGCCAACGATAGTTGCTTATTATTTTCGTCTGCGGCCAACTCCGCAGCCTGCACAAACTCTTTGAGTGCCACCTTATAGTTACCATCCTTTTGTTTGGAGGAGGCCAGCAAGTATTCAATTTCTGCGAGTTCGCTACTCAGTTTCTTGGCATTGGCCAGGTCGCGTGCCTGCAGCAAAAACCATTGGGCTTCCGTATATTTATGCTGATTAAAATAGATTTCTGCAAGCATTTCCCAGGCAAAGATCTTTCCTTCATATGCTTTGGCTTTATTGAATAGCGGTATCGCACTGCGTATGATATTATTTTCGGCTGTTTTATACTGTCCCTGGCCCGCTCGAGCCATGGCAATTAAAAGCCAGGCATTTGCCTGCTCCGCATAACTTTTGCTCTTCGTCGCATAGGCATGATAGTTTTGTGCACTTTCTTCGGCACGCTGAAAGTCCCCACTGTACAGTTGGAAATTGCTGATATTCAAATTAATGGTTGCAATATCATCCCTATTATCGGTACGGTTAGCCAAAGAAAGTGCCTGATATAGAAATGCTGACGCATTGCTGCTGTCGTTATTTTTAATGGAAAATAAGGCGGCTTCATTTGATAAAGCATAGCCTGCAGTCCAATTTTCTGCTTTTTTTTGCCCTTCAATCGCATCGTTCCACGCGTTGGCTGTCGCTGGCATCGGATTCATTAAATAGTGAAAATGTCCAAGGTTATTGGTGCTTCGCAGCTGCAGTAGCAAGCGCTGGAGTAGCAGTTGCCTCGCAATTTCTTTGCTGAAAGACTTCTTTTCCGCATAATGTTCTTCCAGTATTTCATTGGCTGTTTTAGGCGGGGGTAAGAAATATACCTCGGGGCCAATACCCTTAAACGAAGCATCGTATTTTTTAATCGCGCCCGTATAATCTTTTTCTGCATTTTGTGCCACAACCCGACGCGGTATATTCATGAATATGGTCAAGGTGGTCAAGATAAAAAAACAGTATTTTGTCATTCTCATTGATGATTACGTCACAATTAATGCTTACTATAGTAGTTATTCGAGCAATCCAAAGCTGTTTTTGATCAACTTTTAGGCCCTCTCATGTACTGCCAAAAGCAATTTACATATAGCGTAGAGCAAATATGACGAAAAATTGTGTGAAAAAATGTTAAAGCGTTAAACTAAAATATTTAGTCCTTGTGCTATTTTAATTTTTAACTTTGTACTATGGCGACACGAATTCCATTAGCAGAACGACTTAGACCGCGGCAATTGAGCGCTTATGTCGGGCAACAGCATATTGTCGGCCCTGACGCAGTGCTCTATCATGCAATCCAGCAAAAGAATATTCCTTCCATGATTCTTTGGGGGCCACCGGGAGTGGGTAAAACGAGTTTGGCCCTGCTGATCGCCAAAGAACTGGACCGACCGTTCTTTTCATTAAGTGCGATTCAAGCGGGGGTGAAAGATATTCGTGAGGTGATCGAAAAAGCCGAAAGGCTGATGAACTTCAACCAAGATCAGCCTATTTTATTTATCGATGAGATTCATCGCTTTTCCAAATCCCAGCAGGATTCCCTGTTAGGAGCGGTTGAGCGCGGGCTGGTAACACTTATTGGTGCCACTACAGAAAATCCATCGTTCGAAGTTATTTCAGCCTTGCTCTCGCGTTGTCAAGTGTATGTATTGGAGCATCTTTCCGAGCAGGATCTTATTGGACTGATCGAAAAAGCATTGCATGAAGATGAATATCTGCAGAAACAGGCGATCGTTGTTGAGGAGTATGAGGCCTTATTGCGGCTATCCGGTGGTGATGCCCGTAAATTATTGAATGTCCTTGAATTGGTTGTGAATGCTGCGGTGTTGCATAAAGAGCCGATCACAAATGCCTTTGTACTGAAACAGGTACAGCAGAATATGGCGATTTATGACAAAGCAGGAGAGCAGCATTACGATATTATATCCGCCTTTATCAAATCCATACGCGGTTCAGATCCAAACGCAGCGGTATATTGGCTCGCGCGGATGATCGAAGGCGGCGAGGATCCATCCTTTATTGCACGGCGATTGTTGATTTTGGCTTCGGAGGATATTGGCAATGCCAATCCGAATGCCTTATTGTTGGCCAACAACTGTTTTCAGGCGGTCAATGTCATTGGATGGCCCGAATCGCGTATTATTCTTTCGCAGACCGTGATCTACCTGGCTACCTCGGTCAAAAGTAATGCTTCTTATGAGGCCATTAATAAGGCACAGGCCTTGGTGAAACAAACCGGCGACCTATCCGTACCCTTGGCTATCCGTAATGCCCCAACAAAGTTGATGAAGAACTTAAATTATGGTGCCGAATACAAGTATTCGCATGCCTATCCAGGAAACTTTGTTGTCCAGGAATTTCTTCCGAAAGAAATCAGCGGCGTCAAATTATATGAGCCTGGTAAAAACCCACAGGAGGAGAAACTAAGGCAAAGTTTACGGGACAAGTGGAAGGAGAAATACAACTATTGATCCCGGCCCAGATTTAAATACACAGGCTTCGCTGTGCAAAATTCCATAAATAGAATTGTCGGACGATAGGAAAGAATCAGCGTCAACACGATAGCAAAGGCGAGCGATAAAGCTTGCCTTTGCAACTATGAACATCGTAACTTTAGTATTTTGTAGCAGGTTTGTTTTTTAGGGCAAAGGCGCTCTTAAGCGGCATGCGACTGGCTGTACCCGTCGTACGGCCAACAACGCTGTCATCGGATGAGTCCGTTTTACCATTCGCATTTTCCTTTTTTTGGTTTTGCAGCATCTTTTTAAAGATGAGTAGGCCGATGATGCCCAAAGACAACCAGAGGAGATCCACCAGTAAAATATCGTTTGCTCCTGAGCGATAAGTTTCCCAGATCCAGCTCCCCGTTTTTACACCATTCGCAATTGGGATTGCAAGAGACAATATCGAGCCGAGTAGAAGTGTTTCTAAGTTTGTTTTTGCGATGTTGCGCCGGATCACATAAAAAACAGCCAGGGCCAGCCAGCTATAGAAGTAAACATGGAATATAAACGATTGATCTACTTTCGTCGCCAGCTTGACTGCAATAAAGCACATTGCTGTGATTGGGAACATCGTCAGGCAGCTTGCCATAAATACATTGGCCGCCCAAAAATTAAAGATGCGTTTGCGTTTGGGGATATTATTTTTATCCCTTGCGACGAGCCAGATCAGAATACCCGATATGATCACAAAGCAGCCCATGATACCCAATACAAAATAGATAATCTTGACGGGATAGCCACCAAAATCTGCTAAATGGAGTCGGTAAATAAACCCCTTCATATAATCTAGATAAGAGCCATTTTCTGCCGCCGATTTTTCAAAGAGGATTTTATCATCGGCCACCCGATAGATAATTTTCCCCGAACCGGCAAAGTTTTTATCGATATCGGCATCATAAAGCGCTACGACATGCATGCTTTTATCCCCATAATTTTTGATAAAGATGCGGTTCATATGGCTATTTGGCCATTTGCTTTCGAGTTTGTCCAAGAAGTTACCCATGTTGAAGCTTGTCTTGAGCGGCTCATACAAATACGTATATTGTGTGTTGTCGCTATAGCCAAGGGCTTCATATACTTGATCCTCCTTTCCATCATAGAGATATTTGCTAAACGGAATAATCAATACGGAGTTTACGATCAGTACGATTCCCGTCAGGGCATACATAAACTGGTATGGAAAGCCGATCACACCCAGGGCCGTATGCATATCTGTCCATACCGTTTTCCATTTGTTGCCGGGTCGGAAGACAAAGAAGTTGGATTTGATTTTATCCCAATGGAGCATCAGACCAGAGATCAGCGCAAAGAGAAAGATAAAAGATACCAGCCCGGCAAGGGTGTAGCCAAAGGGTCTGCCAATATTGATCCCAATTTGGTTGAGCGGCGCTAAGAAGTGAAGGCGATACAAAAATTCACCCATGGTATAGCCATCGCTATAATCTGACGGTTTTTTAGTAGCCAGGTCATAGGAAAAATACATGGAATCGTCATTTGCCCGTCGGCCGCGGCCACGTCTTTTCTTTTTTTCGTCTTTGGCCTTTGCATCTTTTACCGCTGCACCTTTATTTTCCGTCGCGAGTCGTTTCTTTTCGGCCAATTCTTTTTGCGCCGCTACCGCTTTCGCTTTATTGGCCACCAGGGTATCCTGCGATGCCCCGATATTGACATAACTCGCATGACCGTTGTGTTGCATGTAAAAGGTAATATCCCTTCCTTTTAGTTCTTTAATCTGTGCAATAGAATCTAGGAGATGATCAAAAACCAGATTTTGGTAGCTTCCACCTTTGTCGGACTCGTTTTTTTGCCAGGCATTGATTTCATTTTTAAAAAATGAAAAAGATCCCGCAAAAAAAATCACATACAAAATAGCACAAATGATTATCCCAGAGATTGTATGCGTATTGAAGTAGATATTGTAACGTCTTAAATTCATGATAAGGGTATTATAGGTACATAAAGATGCCATAGAATACAGCGATCAGGAACAGGTATATGCCCCATATCAGCCAACCACTTTTTGAAAGAAAGGCGACGAGCAATAATATTGCCCATGCGATAAACCCCGTTACGTAAGCCGTAATCAAAATGTCTGTTTTATCGCATATTTTCGTTAGGCAAAGATGGAAGTATAGCATCACAAAATAGCCCCCAAAGAAACCAGCGGTCAATTTGAGGAAACGTTGTAAAGGAGAGCTTAGGTATTTTTTATTGGCAGGCATGTCTTAAAACACAAAAAGTTCAAAAAACAGAGAAAGAAGCAGGATAACGGTCAGTTGTTTCCATTTAAAATACCGATAGGGCCACAAGAGTACGATGAGGCTAAAGAATCCCATGGTATAGGCTCCAAAAGCCAATGTTCCTGAAAGAGCACCCTGCAAGTACATGGTCCATAGCCATGAAAGACCGAGCACAGCCATGGCCAGTAACCTCGCACGGCTCTTATTTTGTCTAAGAGCGATCACGAAAGATGAACCTGGTTTGATATGCACCTTTGCCGAGGAACAGTACCAAAAAAAGCTACCGGTGAAAATAAATAGGAGTAAAAGCGTATACATTGTTGACTATTTATAGTGATTAAAAATCATTTCTTTTATTTAGATTCATTTTAAACTATGCAAATATATCAATTATATTTATTCTTACAACTTGTCTAAAAATTTACCCGCTTTATTAATCAACACTCTTTTATATGTGTATATACCTCATTATGAGTTTACTTGTGCTCAAGTAAAATATAGAGGTTAATTGAAATTATTATTTGTAATAAATCTAAATAAATCTATATTTGTGCCGGCGATAAAAATAGTCTCCTTCTAATGATCAAGATGGATTCGAGATTTTTCAATGAATAGACTATTTAAACGTCATGATAAACAACTGAAATTATTAATAAACGAACATGTTTAAGTCTTCCTACATCGTTTTTATATTGTTATTAGTTTTTACGAACTCAGTCCAAGCACAGCGCATCCTTACAGGTTATGTAAAAGATTTGTTTGGAAAAGGAATTGAAGGTGCTACCGTTAGTATACTGGGCACAGAAAACCGAACCTCTACGGATTTGGATGGGTTTTATAAGTTGCGTGTAGACATTAAGCCACCCTATAAGCTAGAAGTAACTTCTATCGGGTACATTGCACAGAGCGCACTTTTAAAAGGCAATGAGAATTACAAAGATATTCAGCTCAAGAGAGATGAACGTGTTCTTGAAACGGCCAATGTTAGGGGTCAGACCGAAAACCAACGCCGAGTTAACGAAATAAAAAGATCAGGGTTTAATGTCAGTGTGATTGATATGAACCGATACGCCAATCAGACGGCTACTGTCAATCAAATCCTGCGTACGGCACCCGGTGTCACCATCCGTGAAGACGGCGGACTGGGATCCAATTTTGTTTTTCGCATTAACGGGCTGGCTGCGAAAATTTATATCGATGGTGTTCCAATGGATGATTTCGGACCAGCCATGTCGTTAAATAACATCCCGGTCAATCTGGTGGACCGGGTGGAGATTTATAAGGGGGTAGTTCCGGCATTTTTGGGATCAGATGCTCTTGGTGGTGCCGTCAACATCATTACTAAACAACGCAATAGGCACTTTCTTGATCTGAGTTATAGTTATGGATCCTTCAATACACATCAAGCATCGTTAGTAGGGATGTACACCAATCCCAAAAGTAAACTATCAGTCCGTACCAATGCTTTCTATAATTATTCCGACAACGATTACAAGATGTATACGGAGGAGAAGTATGGAATCCTTATTCAAAAAGTGATCGATAATAAATTTGTCACGATTGACGATGCCAGACGTTTTCATGACCGTTATTATTCAAGCATGGGTCAGATTGAGGTCGGGCTGCGCGATAAAAGCTGGGCCGATCAACTCTTCGTAGGGCTGACGTATTCAGGTAACAATAAGCAAAATCAACTCGGTGCGACAATCAATAAACCTTTTGGTGGCAACTGGACAGAATCCGCTTACATTATGCCGACCATTAGCTACAAAAAACAAAACTTTCTAATAGACCGCCTTTACGCCGATATGTATGCCAACTATGGTTATGACGTCACCCGCAACAGGGATACGGCAAAATATAACTATGAGTGGGGTGGTCGTCCAATTAGCAATTCCACTGGAAATACCCCTAACCGAGAGAAATATATAAGAGATAATACCAGTAGTTTACTTGGAAGAATAAACTTGAATTACGACTTTGACGAGAGCCGCACGCAGAGCTTAAACCTGAATTATAATATCAGTACCAATGACCGTCAAACCTATGATAAAATCTTAAATCACAATACTTCGGGATTACCAAAGAATATGATTAAACATATTGCGGGTCTAGCCTGGCAAAGTCAATGGTTTGACAAACGACTGGTTGCCAACCTTGCCTTTAAATACTATGGTATTGATACCTACCAAAAGATTGACGAACGAAAATACGACGATAATAATCAATACTTGAGTGGTGACATCGTGACACAAACAAACTATTTGGGCAATACGGGCTATAGTATCGCTGCCCGATATAGGATATTCAAAGATGGTGGTGTTAAGTTTTCTGCAGAAAGAGCCTATAAATTGCCTGAGATGACAGCAATATATGGTAATAATTTTAATATTCTTTCCAATTGGGATTTAAAGCCCGAGAATAGCGACAATCTCAATGGCGGTTTTTACTACAATACCTTTTTTGACCAAAACCACTTTATCAACCTCGATCTTTCCGGTTTTTATCGCTTGGCAAAAGACTATCAAAATACACGCATTGTAACAGACAATGGACAGGACAAATTTCAGTACTACAACATTCCGGGCGTAAAGATCTACGGCGGAAGTTTCGAAGTACGCTACGGGTATAAAGATGTTATTACCGCCGCCTTCAATGGTAGTTATGACCAAGCCATCGACAATCAGAAATACACCAATGAAAATAATCAACAAGTGAGCGCGACTTATGGGTACCAGATCCCAAACCGGCCATGGGTCTATGGTAATTTGGATTTGGGTTTTGCACAAAACGATTGGTTCAGTAAAGGCAGCCGTACACAGATCAATTGGACGACACAGTATACCAAATGGTTTTACTTAAGCGACAGCCATTTGGGTTCGCTGGCTTCCAAGAATTATATTCCCACACAACTAGTACACAGTTTGCTGCTTAGCTATTCCTGGAACCGCAACCGCTATAATATCTCGGGTGAGGCGCGTAATATCTTTGATGAACGCGCTTACGACAACTTTCGTCTTCAAAAACCGGGGCGCGCATTTTATGTAAAATTTAGAGTTTCAATCCTATAATTAATAAAATAACATTTATAATCATGAAAAAAAATAGATTATTTGGTTTTTGTGCATTCGCTGCACTATTGCTATCTTCTTGCAAAGATAGTCCGAATATACCAGAGGTGACAACGCCCGAACCGACAGAATATTCCGTATGGGTTGCTACGGCAAATGGCTCCTATCTTTTAACGACCGATCAGATCATGAAGGATACCTTGTTATCGCCAGCCAACAATAAGGGCGTAGACATTACCGGCAACTTACCTCAAGCCCGCTATGCCGGTTACGCATACATCTTTAATGGTTATTATTACCTGTCCAACGATGGTACACGTTTCAGTAAGCACCAATTGGTACAAACCCCTCAAGGGCTTCTATTCAAAGAAGTAGATAATTATGCGTTTCCGAGTGACTTTTACCTTGGGAAAGTTGCCAGCCAATTTAGCACAAACGACGAAATTGTCTTTACAAGTACAGGAGCTAGTGATGCCAACTTAGAGAAAAAAATATTTGAAAAAGATATTTACTTTATGAATACAAAGGATATGAAGCTGAATAAGACTTTAAAAGCGCAGATCCCGATGTTGGATTACACTGTATACAAGAAAGATGGAACGGTCGATCCTACGATCCTCAATGTGACCAGTATGCGCGTTGCTGGAGGTAAGGCCTATTTTGGGTTTTTCTACTACGATTCCGATTATAAACCTGTCAACACAAAAGCTTATGCCTATATCTGTGATTACCCAAGTATGGCCAATGGTCATATGATGAGTGACGATCGCGCGAGCTATGTTGCTGGTCACTGGCAGAGAGAAAACTATTCTTTCCTCGATGATAACAACAATCTTTATCTGCTGACGCGAGGTAAAACAGATGGTACCTATGCGATCTTGCGTGTCAATAATGGACAGACGGAATTTGACAAAAGCTACTTATACGATCTGAAAGACTACGCTGTAAAGGGGGGCGATCTTGCTTGGTTGGGTGATGGTAAAGCGTATATCAGACCCTATGTTATTGATGTTGCCAATAAAAGGATTGTCGCCAACTTAGCCGAGATGACAGGTGGCGATCCTACGACTACCATCAATTTGATTCAAGACGGCAATCTCTATACCGCAGTAAAAACACCCGCATCAAAGTGGTTTATCTACGAATATAATATTAAGAACAATAGCGTTAAAAAAGGTGCTGAAATTGATCCTGGAGTTACGCAGGTCTATCACATCAATAAATTAAAATAAAGTACAAACTTTTTAAAACCTTTCCCTATGACAGATTGTTATTATAACGTTTTTCAATAGGTAGTAAACACGCTGGCACTCCCCAAGGCTAGCGTGTTTTTTTTATTGCAGATAGGATTAAATTTTTTATGTTTGTTTTACAAATGTTTCAACTATGAAATTAAAGACTTTAATCCGAGCCGGAAAGTATGTTGGTATAGCGCTGACAGGGCTGGTTGTTGTTTCCTGTAAAAAGGATAACCCCAAACCCGAGCCAGAACCTGAGCCCGTTGTTACCGAGCGTACCGAAGAGCAGTTAATTAAGGATGATATTTACAAGTATTATAAATTATATTCCCTTTGGGAGACATCCATTCCTGACTATAAAGCCGATCCGTCCAAGTTTACCGATCAGTATTCCTCGGCGGGTCAGGTTTTAAGTGCGCTTAAAAAAATGACTCCTTCATATCCAAAATATAAAGAAGGTGTAATAGATCGGTTTTCATATTTTGTAGGAGCAAATGGATATAATATTAGCAGTTTTGCTTCAAATAAAATAAAAATGGATACGTACAATGGTTATGGATTTGAGATGTTTAATGTCCATTTTGGTACTAGTGATAACAAGACGGTACAACCAATAATAGATTTTGTAGAAGGGGGATCTCCTGCTTACTTAGCTGGATTCAGACGTTCTGACATTGTGACAGCAATTAATAATGATAATAAATTCTCAGTGGGGATTGATGATTCTGAAGCAAAAACTGATATGTTAAATCGTCTTTCAAGCGCTTTAAGCTCACCTAAATTTACTTTGGAAGTTATTCGTAATGATGGAAGCGTGCTAAAAAGAGAGTTAACTTATGGAGAATATGTTATAGATCCTGTTTATAAAGAAAGTATTTTTAATTTCTCCAATAATAATATTGGGTATCTCGCTTTATCTTCCTTCGAGGAAATTGAAGAAGAAACTACAGGAGGAAAGATAAATAAGAAAAATATAGACGCTGTATTTAAAAAATTTCAGGATCAAAATATTAAAAGTCTTATTGTTGATTTAAGATATAATGGAGGAGGATATGTAGATGCAGCAGTATATATAGCAGACAAGATTGGAGGTTCAAAGCTTAAATCTAAACTTATGCTGACTTACGAAACCAACAAATACCTACAATCTGATGCTACGTCAAGTTTAAGAAAGGAATTGAATATACGGGATACATACTTTCAAGGGCTTAGTACATTAAATCTAGATAAAGTGTATTTTTTAGTAAGCGAACACACAGCGTCAGCAGCAGAAATGTTAATCAACGTTATTAGACCTCATAATATTGCAGTCAAAATTATAGCGTCAGGAACACATACATTTGGTAAGCCTGTCGGTTTCTTTAGACAACTCATACAAAACAAGGTTTATTTTTGGCCCGTATCTTTTAAACTCAGAAACAAAGATGGAGTATCAGATTATTGGGATGGTTTATTAGCAGATGAACAAAATATTATAGATTACGTATTTGCAGATTTAGGTGATCCAGAAGAGAACATGTTGGAAGCTGCTTTGAATGATGCTGTTCCAAACCGGCAGAGTAAAGCATCATCACGTAAAAAAACCAGTTTTAAATATTCATTACCAATAGGAAAAGTTTATCCAAGACCAGAAATCGGAATGTTTAAAAAGTGATAAAGTGTAAAAATCCCCTAAGCAGTGCAAACACCTTAGGGGATTTTTTAGGGTATTAGTCGTTCGGAAAGATAGCCGAATGGCACAGCTCAGCCGCGGCAGCATTTGGCAAACATTTCAAATAACCGACAGGAACCTGTGCAATGATTTTCTCCAATATGGTGTTCATGCTTGCGAAAAGGTCTTTGTTCCACCGGATGGATGTACAGCTTGGCAACACGGCAATAAAGCCCTTCAGCCCCGTTTGCCATTCAAACTCATTTTCAGGTGCCTGTTGTAACCGTACCAGACCCTGTAGCGGCAAACATT
Organism: Sphingobacterium sp. UBA3549; assembly: GCF_002376635.1. Classification (NCBI taxonomy): domain Bacteria; kingdom Pseudomonadati; phylum Bacteroidota; class Sphingobacteriia; order Sphingobacteriales; family Sphingobacteriaceae; genus Sphingobacterium; species Sphingobacterium sp. UBA3549. The sequence goes on from NZ_DFOE01000011.1 coordinate 115,454, forward strand.
CGTTCTTATAACACGAGGTTTTGCCACTCCATGGAGTCCCATAGATCACAATTCCTTCAGATTTTATTTGGATCGCAGGATTATCATCATTGAGCAAAACACTGTCTGGAATGTATTGTAGCCATAGACGGCTATGCGTACTTTTACCAGTTCCACTCTTGCCTAAAAAGGCCACGCCTCTACCCTGATGGTTCACCACAGATGCGTGGATCATGATGGTGTCATGTAAGAGGCTTGCTTGTCCAAAGATCATCATGGCCATCCAGGTGATCACCGCACCTTGTTCTGCTGCAGCACTACTCGGTATATACAGTGTGGACTTTTCAAAATTGCGTTCACTATGGAGATACCATAGGCCGTCGCCCTTTTCGTTTACGATTGTGGTAACAAAACCATCTTCTCTCTCATAGAAGCGAAATCGGTTCCCCCATGCGATAGACTCATCGGTGCGGAGCAGTCCCATATCCTCCGGTATCGGCGCTTGCGCAAAGCTGATCGCGACGCTAATGTCAGTTTTCTCGGTGGAGGCTAGCCATTGGAAGTCCTTAAAAGAGGGGAGTAGGTGTACCAGCGGATAATCTACGGGATGTTCAAATTCCAACACTAATTCGGCAATGCGGTAGCGCGTTTGGGATAATGTCGTTGAAGCTGGTATCTGCATAGTGCAATATAAATAAAATTCGTCTCTAAGAGTTGTAATAGAATAGATTGGTCGCGAAGCACAACATATTCTGTAAAGGGCAAATTACGAAAGAATATTAAAATTTTCCATAAAAAGAACATCTTATCCCGGCGTATAAGCCCAAAATAAGGACAATTTTTTAGGCGAATAAAATTATTTACTTTTCTTTTTTTGGTGGTGAGGATGCTTTTTTGAGTTTTTGTATCCTTCTTAATTCCTGAATGATACTGGACGGGAGTACGTCGAATTGTTCCACAGCTTCTTCAATAAATAGTCGACCTTCTAGTATACCGGCTACCGCCATCTGAAGCCTGTCTTTAAAAAGGAGCTTTGGGGTGCCAAAATTTTCTATTTTGCGTTTACTCTTCATTTTTCTGGGGTGTAGGTTATTAAGTGGTTCTCGTTTAATTATTCTGAAAAATGTAGTCTATAATTTCTTTTAATGAAATAATATAAGCAGGCGTCTACATTAACTTGTTTGTTTGGCATTCATTTTATAAGCATCATACTGTCGTTTCAATAGCGGTCAATTGCACATCATTGTCGGACAATTGCGTACGAATAGCGGTCAATCGCATCTAAATAGCAGTCAATTACAGAGGAATAAGGTTAATTACACAGGAATAGTGGTCAGCTGCAGATAGAAGAATACTGGATAGTCTCTGCTTTCTATGCATCGCTATCCAGTATTCGGCTTTTCTAAACTTTATCCGGTTAATTATTGACAACTTGTCTTACACAACGAATATTTCTTCCTTCCATTTTATCCAAAGCTGGGTAGGTAATGCTTCCCCAAGAAAAGAAAAAGGCTATAATTGCAAAATTGGATTTTGCTGCAAACGCGTTATTGGCGTCAGAACTATTTGCCGTCCAATAATCGCATTCGCCTGCAGCTAGTGCCCCTATTAAAATTCCAGCAGGACTTCCAGATACCGAACTTCCGCCGAACGATGACGCTTTGGTACGGTATCCTCCGAAGGATAGGGTCAGATTGTTGTCGTCATAGGCGGTATTAGCGGGGTTATCACTGTCACGATTCCATACATAGGCATATTGTGCACCCCAAAGCAGTCCTAATTGTTGCTGTTTGTCATTCGGTTGACCAATAGCTTCCCACTCTTGCTTCGTGGACATGCGCCAGGTTCCAGCTGGATAAACAGAAGCACATGGGTCTATACTGCCAGCAGGACCTGTCGGAGTGGCTGATTTCCAGTTCCAAAATTCCGTGTCTTTGGTGGCAACGGTTGATCCGCCTGGGTTCGATTTCAGCCGATAGCTGTCCGTATGAGACGGATTATAAACCAAATTTGATCTTGCCCAGAGTATTCCTTTTACTTTGACTGGCGATTCGATGAGCCTGATATTGACTCCGTAAGTGGATCCAATGGTTGGGGTATACGCATCTGGAAAGGTATAGGTATTTGCATTGAAGGTCCGTACCCGTGCATCATCCAGTGTAACTTTTAAGGTGTTGAATTTAATTTTTAAACTATTGGCTGCAATTGCACTGGTATTTAACGTGAAAAAATTAGCAATTTTAACCGTACCTGCTGGATTACTGCTGTCTTCCACCATCGCAGAGGCCGTCACTGCACTATTGACGTCAACCACGTTCGTAAATTGGCCCGTCAAAATATTGAAGTCTCCCATCTGCAAAACCGTCGCATTACTGCTTCCTTTCACTAATGACATGCTCGTGCTGTTTTCGATCGTACCGAAAAGTCCCCTTACGTTCAATTTTGCTTGGATACGTGAAGTCATCCGTTTGAATACAATGTTGAGGTAATTGGCTCCGTCAACGGCGTTGAAGCTACCCGAAGCATACAGCACATCTTTATTTGCGAGACTCGAACGCGCAATAACTCCGGCGCTCGTCACATTTGGCATACTGGTCGTTTTCTCATTCAAGGAGACGGCATACCACGTATATGGTTTGTAAGCCACCAGTTGAATCTGTGGATTTACGCCAGAAGTGACCTCTTGGTTATAGACCACCGTATTGGTATTATCGTATATAACTAGACGAAATTTTACACCTGTGTCCATAGTCGAGGATGCTGCCTTTAACCCTGTAGTGGAAGCCTTCGCTGCCCCATTTTCCGCTTTCTGAACCACACTGCTTGTCTGATCTGCGGCAGCTATGCTACCTTCCTGTGTATCGATCAATGCGTCCACATCACCCAGCGAGACGATTGGTTTTGCGTGTGTGGTTCCGTTGTTGTCTGCATCGGTTACTGCCCTAGCAACACCTTTCGTGACAACATCTTCGATTCCTAGGATGCCCACATTCAATAATGCGCCTTTATCTGATGGAATTTGATCTTCTTTTGAAGAGCATGAGGCGAATGCCGCTACTATGCCAAGCATGAGCACTGGCTTAAATTTTTTGATTATGTTCCTTAATGACATAAGTATATTATTTCTTGTGATTGTTTAACGAGACTAGTGATAGCATATGCGCTATGGCTGTAGCTATAGCATAAGTTTTATATCAAAGCCTATTATATATCAAAATCTTTGCTATTATTGCCCTTATCAGTCCAGTCCTCGACTTTAGGGTTATTTGGTGTGGATGAGCTTCCAGGATTGATGGTACCTGTTGAAGTTGCCGCAAATCCCTGCTCCATGTCAATAGCCAAGATAGACAGGATAGGAGCACTGTAACGTTTACGTGTTAGTTTTCTTTTCATTTATTAAAAATTTAAAATGATCGTTAGCTTATCGCTCTGTATTAAAATGGCCGTTATTGTTTTCGAAATTATTAATATATCTTTTGAATCAATTGTTAATCAATGCTTTTAATTTTTTTGATAATTGATCGGCTACAAGTTGTAGCGAGACAGCTACAATATGAGGGATAGATGCCATCTACCTTTAAAAATGAATTCAACAGTTCTTTAATCTTTCAATTATATTTTCTTCTTGGGTAATATGGTTAAGGAATATATCGTTTATCATAGCGACTAACTAGCCGATTTGGGCAGATAAAATCCTTTTGTTCGCTTTATAAATTAATCCATTTACATGATAGACAAGAAAAAGGCGTGTAAATAAAAATTATTCGTATTGACCCTCGTCGAATGTTAGTGTTGTAACTTTCTTTGTAGCTATTCAGCTACAGCGTAGTAGCGTATCTACTACAAGATTGCCTGTAAATAAAAAAATCTATGCTGGTATTTCTTTTTTAGTGCAAATTAGTGTCGTCTATATTATTTTGATTGCCCTTATGCAGCTAGTTAAGGTCCTTCAATGCTACTAATCAGGAGCCAAATTGACGTCAACGCATGAACTTGAAAATGGATTATAATGACCTATTTACGCTGATCAACTGTATTCTCTCGGTTGTGAACTTATTGTTATTGCTATTTTTTGTATTACGGTACAGGCAATCGCGGAAAAGCGCAAAGGTGATTGCCTTGCCATTAGATGATGATATAAGGATTGAAAATAACGATGGAGAAGAGACCATCTGTTCAAAAGATGAGCTGAAGTGTGCAGATGTGCTGATGAGTAAAATAACGGAGGACCGTTTGGTAGAGCAGTTTGAAAGGGCTCAAGCGGCCCGATTTTTCTTAAAAAAGGGCGTTTCTCTACAAGATTTAGCAGATCTGCTCGGTACTAATCAACGTTATGCATCTTATATTTTAAATCGCCATGTTGGTTTGGATTTCAATAATTATATCCAACAGGCGCGAATAGAATATTTAATAAATAGTGTAGAACTGAACCCAGATCTGCTTAACGTGAAATTTTCTGTCTTAGCTGAAAAGGCCGGTTTTTCAAGTATCAGCAAATTCTCCTCTGTATTCAAAGCGGTAAAAGGTATCCCCCCTTCTGAATATTTTCAACGCTTACGGATGACCCTTTGATTGTTATCTTCTTCCTTTAAACAATTTCTATTTTTATCTCTGGATAAGAAAGTGTCTATTAGATTTCTATTCGATAATCTAGGCTACCGTACACTTTACAATCAACAATAACCCTCGCTCACATCCTTTTTAGGTCATATTCTCAGGCTTCTATCTCCTTTTGGTACTGTGTACCCAGCAGATTGCTGTGAATTTCATGATATGATACAGCATTACTGACTACATCCTTGCATTTTAATGAATTCTTTTTAATTCCTGCTTTATTGTTCGTTTTAAATTTCTCTATTATAAAATAACGCACTTACCGAGAAGTCGTGCATACGCTATGTTTTTAACTTTTGTAGTGTAAGCACTACATATTTAGTAAGTTACATTTTTTTTGAAGTCACCTCTACTTATCATTTGTAGAAATTTGATTTCCATTAAAGGAAAATGTGTTTTTTTTTATTCGCAAATTACCATTCCGAATCTCTTTAATCTACCGTTAGATCATGCTTTCCTTTAAATTAAAGCCTATACGCTTTATTTTTTCGGAAAATGGAAAGTCGAGGTTATACAGCCCAATAGTATATCCAAAGTTTGTTTTATCCAATTTTGTTGGAGATAATCAGGCAATATTATCAACTAATATTAAACAACTATTTAGACCGAGATGATTTTGAAAAAGACACTCTTAATGCTTGCAGCTGTTGCGGGAGCCAAGGTTTCCCTGGCACAGCAAATCGATGTAAAACCAGATACTGTAATGACGGTATCAACAGATCGCTATCAAGTCGAGACCAACCGCTTTTGGGACAACTGGTTTATCAATGCTGGTGCTGGTGCCCAGATTTATTTTGGCGACCACGATAAGCAGATGAAATTTTCCGAACGCCTTACCCCGAGCTTCGAATTTAACCTTGGGAAGTGGTTTAGCCCCGGAGTCGGTGTGCGCGCTGGTCTAACGGGTTTTAAAGTGAAGGGACTGACCCAAAATGGAAGTCACTCTACGGGTGTGCAGTATGCTGGTAAGCCCTGGGATGGTTACTGGCTGTACAATCAGGAATTTAATTATTTCCACATCCATGGCGATGTACTGTTCAACTTGTCCAACATTTTTTCTGGTTATAAAAAAGATCGTTTTTATAACATCAGTCCTTATGTGGGCTTAGGTTGGATGGTCACCAACGATGCACCCAAGCAGAAAGAAGTCAGTGCTAACATCGGTATTTACAACAGTTTTCGCCTCAGCGATGCGTTGGACCTAACGTTTGATGTGCGCGGAGCCATGGTAAACGATCGCTTTGATGGTGAAACGGGGCACCGTAGCCAGGACGGTAATTTAAGTGCTGCACTGGGGCTGACTTACAAATTTAAGCAGCGGGGCTGGGAGAAGCCAAGTTCGGTGGTCATCACGTACAGTGATGCGTTGCTGAATAGTCTGCGCCAAAAGGTACAGCAGCTTGCCGAGGATAATGAAGCACTCAAAGCGCAATTGGCTGCATCGCAGGGTAAAACCATTACCGATATCCGTGTAGAAGAAAAAATATTGGCAGCTCCTATTTTGGTAACCTTTCCGATCAATCAAAGCGTCGTAAGCAATGAAGCGCGTGTCAACTTGGGCTTCTTTGCCAAAGTGATCCAGGCCGGCAATAAAGACATTACCTATAAAGTGACGGGCTATGCCGATAAAGGAACCGGTACCAAAGCCATCAATGACCGTTTGAGCCGCGAGCGTGCCCAGGCTATCTATGATGTATTGGTGAAAGAGTTTCACGTATCGCCGCAGCAGCTTGAGCTGGCTTATGAAGGCGGTGTCGACAATATGTATTACGATGATCCTCGCCTTAGCCGTGCAGTCATTACCATTGCCAAATAATCCGTTATACCAGTAGCCATTCACTATTCAAATGAAGTCCATCTATTTATATCTCGCTTGTTTGCTGTCAATTTCCTTGTTCGCCTGTCAGGGCAATGGCCGTTATCCTGATGTGCAACAGGGGAAATTGATGGCATCCGCATCCGCGTATGAATTTATAGACATTGACGGTACCCGGCATTTGCTACAAGAGGTGAAGGGGACGTACAAATTATTGGTGTTTTACGACCCCGAATCGGAGCAAAGCTTCGGACTAATTGCCGCGATGAAGCAATCTGTGCCTTTGGCAAAATGGGTTGCATCGGGCAAGGTCAATGTGGTGGCCATCTGCGTTAATGGAGATTTAAGCCATTGGAATACCTACCGAAAGCATATTCCGTCGCAGTGGATCAACGGGTTCGACCTGAAAGGGGAGGGCGGGGTAGAACCCTATTTTTTTCTTACGTCGTTTCCGAGCCTCGTATTATTGAACGATGCCAACGAGGAGATGAAAACAGCAATGGGGTTGGATGCGCTTATTCCATTCCTTGAAAAGTAAATGTACCCATGGCATTGAGCAGAAATTTTTATAACAAATAGATTAGATCACCATGAACAGTTTGGAGTTAATGAAGTATGGCACTGTGCTATTACCTTTTCTATGTGCGATGTTATTGAGCTGGGGAATGCTCCCCTATATCTTACTGATTTCCTACCGGAAGCGTTTGTTTGATCCAGTTGATTCCCGGAAGCTTCACCAGCATATTGTCCCGAGACTGGGTGGGGTGGCTTTTGCTCCCATTCAATGCTGCATCCTTGTCATTACTTTCGTCAGTTTATACAAACTGAATATTGGTAATATCGATCTGCAGGTCGCTTCGTGGATTATCCTGCCGAGTATGGCCTTGTTGGTCTGCGGTCTGGTTATCCTCTTTATGATCGGTATTGGCGACGACCTGATCGGGGTGAGTTACAAATGGAAATTTGTCGCCCAGATTATGGTAGGCTGCCTGCTGCCATTGAGTGGTGTGTGGATCAATGACCTGTATGGATTGGGGTTCGTTATTGGTATTCCGGCCTGGCTGGGTATGCCGCTTACGGTATTTGTCGTTGTGCTGATTATCAATGCCATTAATCTGATTGACGGCATCGACGGTCTCTGTTCGGGTGTGGTAACGATCGGTTTGGCTGTTTTAGGAGCTTTATTCGCTTATTATGGCGCCTGGTTGCATGCCATTTTTGCCTTTATCACAGTTGCCGTGTTGCTTCCATTTTTCTATTTAAATGTCTTTGGGACGATACGTCGGCGGCGCCGCATTTTTATGGGCGATACGGGCAGTATGACGCTGGGTTTTTCCATTGCTTTTCTGGTGGTTAGTTTTTCCATGAACAACCACTTTATCAAACCCTTTTCCGATGGCGCTATTGTGGTCGCTTTTTCCACCCTCATTGTGCCGGTGCTGGATGTGGCCCGGGTCATGTTTGTACGCTGGCGTATCGGTAAGCCGATCTTTAAACCCGATCGCAATCACCTGCACCACAAGTTGCTGCGGGCGGGATTGAGCCGCCATAGTGCCCTGCTCTTTATCCTGCTGATGACCCTGCTGTTTTGCCTATTTAATATTGTGGCTGTACGCTACGTCAGCAACAACCTGGTTGTGCTGGTCGATCTGCTCTTCTGGGCGGGCTTTCATTACCTGTTCAATGTATTGGAAAAGAGACAGCTCATTGCCAGACTGCAATTATTTATCAATCTATAACAAGTAAACACTAGCGATGAAAATAGCTTTAATCGGAGGATCCGGTTTTGTGGGAACAAGACTGACCGACCTCTTGCTCCATACCACCGACCACGAAATCGTGATTATCGATAAGGTAATCAGTGAAAAATATCCGCAGTTGACCCGTGTCGGCAATGTGCAAGATCGGGATGCGCTGTGCGGGCTACTTCAGGGGGTACATCAAGTGGTACTCCTGGCCGCAGAACACCGGGATGACGTTACCCCGGTATCAAAATATTACGACGTCAACGTCAATGGCATGGAAAATACCCTTTACGCCATGCAGGCCAATGCAATCACACGTATTGTTTTTACGAGTTCTGTTGCTGTATATGGACTGGGTAAAGAAAATCCAAGTGAGGCGGCGGCAGTAGCGCCCTTCAACCATTATGGGAAGAGCAAGCTACAAGCCGAGCAGGTGTTGGAGAAGTGGTACGCAGCGCATGCCGACTGGAACATCCAGGTCATCCGGCCCACGGTCATTTTTGGCGAGGGCAATCGCGGCAATGTCTATAACCTGTTGCAGCAGATCGCCTCCGGTAAATTTATGATGATCGGAAAAGGAGACAATCAGAAGTCGATGTCCTACATCGGCAATATTGTGGCATTTATTGCCTACCTGATTTCGGACCAATCCACCGGGTACAATCTGTATAATTATGGCGATAAGCCCGATCTCACAACCAATGATCTGGTGTATTATACCGGTAAAGTACTTGGTAAGCATATTCCTACGCTGCGCATACCTTATTCGCTGGGTCTTATGGGCGGCTACGCTTTTGATGCCCTTGCTTTTATCCTGCGCCGCAAATTGGCGATCAGCTCGGTTCGGGTTCGCAAATTTTGCGCCGTTACGCAGTATGATTCGTCCAAGGCCCTGGCCACCGGGTTCCAGCCCCCTTTTGCGTTGCAGGAAGGTCTTCGCCGTACGCTAGAAAGCGATTTTTCAGCCTATATAAAAGTTAACAATCAGTTTGCGAGCTATGAAAACAGTTAACCTGATCTACTGGGACGGAAAGAATTTTGGCGATGCGCTTAGCCCTCGTTTAGTCGAAGAGCTGACAGGCCTTCCCGTGCAGTATAAAAGCTGGGATCCTTCGGCGATGGCCCGATTGAAAAATTTGAGTATGCAGCTCATCCGTTTTCGCTTTTCGGCCTTTCACAACATTCTTTGGCCATCGCAGGCCTCCTTGATTGCGGTGGGCTCCGTTATCCGCTGGGGCAATCGTAAATCGTCGGTTTGGGGTGCAGGATTTATGAATGCCGACGATCCATTTGGAGGTGGACGCGTGTATGCCGTCCGCGGCAAATATACCAGTCAGAAGCTGGAGGCCATGGGGTATCCGCGCTGCGATACCTTCGGTGACCCGGCGGTGTTGCTTCCGCTCTGGATTCGCGGCAAGGAAAAGAAGACCAAGCAGCTCGGCGTAATTCCACATTGGAAAGAGGTCGATGCTTTTCGCGAAAAGTTTGGAACCGATATCAATCTAATCGATTTTCGTACGGTCGATGTGGAACGTATTGTCGACGAGATTACAGACTGCGCGTATATCCTCTCCTCTTCCTTGCATGGGCTGATTGTTGCCCACGCCTATGGGATACCGGCATTGTGGATCAAAATGGGCTATATCGATACCGACGGATTTAAGTTTGACGATTATTTTAGTTCCGTTGATATCCCTTCCTACAACGGATTTGAGCAGCTGGATGACATTTTGACCAGCGAAACGGGTTGGAGGAGCTTGTTTGCCTCCCATTGGGAAAAAGCACACTGTCAGGTAGATCTTAGCGAGCTGCAGCGCCGGCTTTTAGCGGCTTTCCCCCTTCCTTTAAAACCAAAGTACCAGGCGCTGACCAAGCAACTTGCTTAATGACCGATTTCACATGGAGCTAAAGAAACAAGTCGCAACGGGAGCAATCTGGGTATTTATGGATCAATTTGGCGTACAGCTGGTGTCCTTTGTGGTCAACCTGGTGTTGGCCCGCTTGCTGATGCCGGCAGATTTTGGGACGATAGCACTGTTTAATGTGGTGATCAATATATGCTCCGTTTTGATCAACGGCGGAATGAGCAGTAGCCTCGTACGGACGCAATCGGTAGACGAACGCGATCTATCCACCGTTTTTTGGTTCAATATGGCGACGACAGCCTTACTGTACCTGCTTGTATTTATTGCAGCTCCCTGGATCGGCCAGTTTTATCAGTTACCCATCTTGGGTCCCATCATTCGGGTCTATAGTATTGTGCTCATCATCGACAGCTTTGTGCATGTACAGGCCGTGCTATTTGATAAGAAACTGGATTTTAAAACCACCTTCAAGGTGCGTTTACCGTCGGTTATTGTGGGCGGGGTGGCAGGTATTGGCTTTGCGCTGGCAGGAATGGGGGTGTGGTCATTGGTCTATTCAGCCTTGCTGCAAAATCTGCTGTATACCCTGCAGTATTGGTTTTACAGCGACTGGCGGCCTACCTTTACATTTGACCGCGAAAAATTTAACACGCATTTTGCTTTTGGTATCCGGCTAACCCTCTCTGCGCTGCTCAACGTTATTTTCAATAATGTGTATTCCATTGTCATCGGCAAAAGATTTTCGGAAACAACCTTGGGCTACTATAACCGGGCCGAGTCGCTGAAAAATCTACCGATCAACAATATTTCGACCGCATTGAACAAGGTCACGTATCCCTTGTTTGCCAAGTTCAGCAACGACGATCAGCAGTTGCGCCATGCCTACCGGCGTGTGCTCAAGCTGGTTATCTTTATCGTTGCCCCTACGATCTCGCTGATGGTCATTGCAGCCGAACCCATTATCAAGCTCTTGCTCGGTGCAAAATGGCTACCTGCGGTCCCTTATTTTCAGCTGATGGCCTTGGGAGCCCTTTTTCAGCCCATTCACAACTACAATCTCAACGTATTGCAGGTCAAGGGGCGGTCAGACCTTTATCTCAAGCTCGAAATCATTAAAAAGATCTGCATCGTCATCGCTGTGGTGGTGGGGTTGCGGTATGGCGTTTTTGGTTTAATATGGGGGCAGGTGGCCGTTTCTGTTGCCTCCCTTTTTATCAATACCCACTACACGGCCAGGTTTCTCGATTACTCGATGCGCCAGCAGCTGTCTGATCTGTTGCCCAGTATATTCGTATCGTGCGCCCTTGGCTGCACAGTCTGGTGGGGCACCGCACTGCTGCCCTATGAGCTCACGGACGGGATGGAAGCCTTCCTGCTTTTCTCCAGTTATATCGTGGCATTTGCTACGGTATGCTGGCTCATTCAATTGGAGGAATACCGTTTTTTTTGCGGCATACTCCGCAGTGTATGGAAAAAACGAATTAAGATTTAACTACTAGCGCACCTATATCATGAAGAAGTCGATCGTAAAAACAGCCTGGAGCATGCTCCGTGAACAGAAGATCTTGCGAAAACACCGCAAGGTGGCTGCGTTCTGGAATCAGATGATCGCGCGGGAAGCGGCCGGGCAGCTCGAACATTTTCCACTTCGGGCCAAGATGGACCTCCCTGCCAATAAAGTGATCTGGCAATATTGGGGACAAGGTACACAGCCCGACCGCCTGCCGGATGTCGTCAAGCTCTGCTTTCAGTCGGTGGATACCTACCGGGGCGACTACACCGTCATTCGGGTAGACGATAATACGTTGCCACAATACCTCGATATACCTGATTTTATAGGGTCAAAACGGAAGGCAGATATCATCAGCCGGACATTTTTTTCGGATATTATCCGTCTGGCGCTGCTGCAGGTTTATGGCGGTGTGTGGCTCGACGCCACGATTCTATTGACAGATGAGTTGCCCGCCGAGTTTTGTGAACAGGACTATTTTGTGTACCAGCGGGACGCGCAGGAACCCTACACCGATTATTGGAAAAACAGTTATGCCTACTATTGGGGCTGGCACGAAGATCATCAAGTAAAGATGCTCAACAGTATTATTTTCGCCAAGAAAGGGCATGCACTGCTCGGTCAGCTGTGTCAGCTGCTTTTCAATTACTGGAAAGCTGCAGACGGGGCACTCGACTATTTTTTCTTTCAGATTCTGCACGAGCAGCTGCTGCCCGCTGGAAAATCGGCAGGGCAGGGCCTCCATGTGAGTGATGTTTACCCCCATCTCTTGCAGACCAAGCTGTCGGGCGGCAATTACCCAATGGCCTATCCGGATATTTTTTTGCGGACCAGCCTGCACAAGCTAACGTATTTCCCCGAAGATACCATCGCTCAACTCCAGCAGATTCTGCGCCAGACTAAAACGGCAGCCCCCGCTAGAAAGGAGGATAGTTAATATGGACAGGTTAAAACACGCTTACCTTATTTTGGCGCATAACGAGTTTGATGTCCTCCAAAAATTGGTGCATTGCTTAGACGATAAGCGCAACGACATCTACATCCATTTTGATCAAAAAGTAGCGCAATTGCCCGAGCTCAGCACGCAACATGCACAACTTTGTGTATTGCACGCACGCGTTGATGTGCATTGGGGCGATGTTTCTGTGGTGGCGGCAGAATATCGGCTTTTTGAAACCGCTGCTGCACAGCAGCAGTATGCTTACTACCATGTATTGTCGGGCGTAGATCTTCCGCTCAAAAGTCAGGATGAGATTCATGCTTTTTTTGCGGCACATCAGGGGCAGGAGTTCATCGGTTTCCAAAAGGGTAACTGCGACAAGGAGATCGACCGAAAAGTACGGCGGATTCATTTTTATCCAAACCGATTTAGAGCCGGCAAGGGTCTTTCTGCCTACTGGTACCGGGCTGCGCGTGCCTTCAGTTTGCGCTTTCAGGGACTGTTTGGCCTATACCGCAACCAAGATGTGATCTTCAAAAAAGGTACCCAATGGGTCAGCGTGACCGATGCATTTGTCCGTTATCTCCTGACCCACAAAAGTGCAGTGCTCAAGATGTATCAACATACCTTCTGTAGCGACGAAATCTTTATCCAGACCCTTTGCTGGAATTCCCGTTTTCGGTTGAAGCGGCATCATACCAACAGCGAATATCACGATTGCCAACGGATGATCGGCTGGCATAAGGGCGAACTGACCGAATGGACCAGCGCCGACTTTGATCGCCTGATTGCTTCCGATCTGCTGTTTGCCCGCAAGTTTAGCGCAAAGAACATGGAGCTCGTGGATCGGATGGTCGAACGGGTATGTGGTAAACAGACTTCAAATTCAACTGTAATACAATGAATATAATAAGACGTTGCTATTTGACCATTCGGTATCGCCTGTTCAGGTTGCTATTGCCTTTTCCAAAGATTCACACCCCTATGGAGACTTTGGATAAGCTGCTCCAGTCCAACCTTTCGATGGCCCGATTTGGCGATGGCGAATTTCATATGATCAATCAGACCGAGCACCTGGGTTTTCAGGATATGGACGACGAGCTCTCGCAGCGTCTCCGTGCTATTCTGAGCAGCAACAGTGCGGTATGCATGATCTGCATCCCTTATGGCCTGCGTTCGGTACAACATCTCAATGCGCAGGGAAGTTTTTTCTGGCGGCAGTTTGTGGTGTTTCATTACCGAAAATATATCCCTTACTTCAATTACTCGAGGCCCTATTACGATGCCTGTGTGACACGGCCTTATGTGGATTGGCAGGATAAATCGCATTGCGGTAGCTTCTTTTCGAAGCTTAAGCAACTCTGGCAGGACAAGCGCATTTTAATTGTCGAAGGTGAAATGAGCCGCCTGGGCGTGGGCAACGACCTGTTTTCAGGGGCATCGGCTATCGGCCGTATTATTACCCTGTCGCAGCAAGCCTTTAGCTGTTACGATGCCTTGCTACTGGAAACGGAGCGCGTAGGCAGAGCCTATGACCTGGTGCTGCTGGCACTTGGCCCCACGGCTACGGTGCTTGCTTATGATCTTTCGCACCTGGGGTTACGCGCCCTGGATATTGGGCATGTGGATATCGAATACGAATGGTTCCTGCAGCGTGCCCCCAAAAAAGTAGCTATCCCCGGCAAATATGTCAATGAAGTCAAGGATGGAAACAAGCAGCATGACCGGGCAGATCAACGGTATGAGCAAGAGATTGTTAGCCGAATTTTTACACCCTAATGTATCCGACACGCATATGATGAAAATTTTACCCTTAGTCAGCATTATCACACCCGTCTATAACGCACAAGACACCCTCGAACGCACGTTACTGTCTTTACGTCGGCAGACCTATGGGCATATCGAATTTATCTGTGTCAATGATGCCAGCAGCGATCTTAGCTTGGCGATGCTGAATGTGTTTGCCCATGCCGTGGACGGTCGAGAAGGGTTTACAGTCAAAATTATTTCCCATCCGCAAAACAAAGGCGTGTCTGCAGCCCGTAATACGGGGTTGAATCATGCTTCGGGCGAGTTTATTCTATATGTCGATGCCGATGACAGCCTGGAGACCGATGCGGTAGAAAGCTGTGTGCAAGAAGCATTGCGTACTGGAGCGGACATCGTATACTTTCAGTGGTGCCTTGTTTTTCAAAACAGCGAGCGTACCATGCTGCAGCCCACGTGTGAAACTCCTTTGGAAGCCATACAGGCCATGCTAGCGGGGCGTATGCGCTGGAATCTGTGGTTATTTATGGTGCGTCGGTCGCTTTATGAGTCGTATTCCATCCGCTTTATACCAGGAGCCAATATGGGCGAAGATCTCTTGGTTACGCTAAAATTATTTGTCCATGCCGCGCACATCAGTTTGCTGGACCGCGTATTGTATCATTACCGGCAGGATAATGCCGGCTCGATCAGCAAAACGTTCTCCACGCAGCATATGCGCGAAGTGGAAACAAATATCGGCGAGATTGAGCGCTACCTTGGGGCAAGTCAGTATGCATCGGCTATCGGGCCTGGAATCGACTTTCTCAAATTGACGATCAAATTGCCTTTGCTGGTGACGGGGCAAAAATCAGATTATATCCGCTGGACCAACTGGTTTAGCAGTTCCGACCGCTATATCCTGCAAAACCGCTCGGCGTCGCTGCATACGCGCCTCTTACAATGGTTTGCCTCCAAACGGCAATATTGGGCAGTACGGATGTATCATCTGCTGTTGCTACGGGTTTTCTATGGTATCATCTATAAATAGCGCTATGATAAAAGGATTACTGATTTTTTTTGTTGGCCTGTTGGTCAGCTGCTATTTCTTCTCGTTCGGCTTTACATTTCTACCGCCCAGTGTCAATACTAAAATTATTTTGGCCGGTATTGGTGCACCCTTGCTGTTCGTGCAACTGTTTCGCGCCCAACGGGTCGAAATTAGCCGGCCGCTGTTTTCGGCGACAGGTTTAGCTCTCGTTTTTTCGCTGGTTTGTTACATTGCTACCGATGTCAACCGCACCGAAGACTTTGCCTATGCTACCTACTACCTCAGTTTTGCGATATGGCTTCTTGCGGGTTATACCGTCATTATGGCCATCCGTCAGGTGCATGGCTATATCAATTTTCATATCCTCACGTATTATCTCGCGGCTGTTTGTCTGGCGCAGTGTATATTGGCCTTGTGGATCGATAGCTCGCCGGGGGTGCAGTCGCTGGTCGATCGCTATATCGAGCAGGGACAGGCTTTCGCGCAGGAGGTAGACCGCCTGTATGGCATCGGTGCTTCCCTCGATAATGCCGGCGTGCGGTTCTCGATCGTTTTGATCATGCTTTCCGCGCTGTTTACACGAGACCTGTTTCAGAAAAAGACCCTATTGCTGACGGCCCTTTTATTGATTGTTTTCTTTGCCATCTTTATTCTGGGCAATATTATGGCGCGGACCACGTCCATTGGCGGGGTGATGGGGCTGCTGGCGATGTTTTTTTCAACGGGGCTATTCCACCGTATTATCCGGATAGAGTTTGTCCGTTTCTTTACGGTTCTTACTATTCTGCTGCTGGTGGCGGTTCTGATCTCCATGTACTTCTATGCGCACAATGAGCTTTTCCGGGGATATATGCGCTTTGCTTTCGAAGGCTTCTTCAATTATTACGAGACGGGGGAGTTTCGAACCGATTCGACCGACAAACTGAGCATGAATATGTGGGTTTGGCCCACAGATACCCGCACCTGGCTCATCGGTACAGGCCTTTTTGACGGCTGGATATTCAACACCGACATTGGCTATTGCCGTTTTATACTCTATTGTGGCCTAATTGGATTTAGTGTCTTTGCCGGTTTTTTTATTTTTCATGGATTGTCATTCCTGTCGAGGTACCGCCAATATAAGCTGTTGTTTCTGTCTTTATTGGTCTTCTCGTTTGTCATCTGGTTTAAAGTCTCTACCGATATATTTCTGATTTATGCCCTGTTTTATTGCGTAGAAGGCGTGCAGGGCGCTTTGTTTACTTCCAAATCTACTGTCGAAAATGAAAATAGTCTATTGCATCTTGGGAACATATAATGCTGGCGGCATGGAACGCGTATTGGCCAATAAGGCCAACTACCTGGCACGGATGGGGCATGAACTGACTGTTGTAACCACAGACCAAAAAGCACGTGCACCTCATTTTGAACTCGATCCTTTGATCTGTCAGGTAGACCTTGCGATCAATTATACCGACGATGCGGGACTGGGCATTTTTCGTAAAATACTTTCCTATAAGCGTCGGCAGCGTATCCATCGCGAGCGGCTTGAAGCACTTCTTATGCCCTTAAAGGCCGATATTGTCATTTCCATGTTTGATCACGATGTCAGTTTTCTGCACGACATCACCGATGGGAGCAAGAAAGTCCTTGAAATTCACTTTTCAAGGTTTAAACGGCTGCAATACGATCGCAAAGGACTCTGGAAATTAGTCAATACCTGGCGCAGTGGCCATGATCTGGCCTTGGCCAAAAAATACGATCGTTTTGTGGTGCTCACCCATGAAGACCTGACCTATTGGAAGGGATTGAAAAATAGTGTCGTTATCCCCAACGCCAATACCTTTTCAGTACCCCGGCGGGCAGCGCTTACCGAGAAACGCGCTATTGCTGTGGGTCGGTTCGATTATCAGAAAGGATTTGACCAGCTGATCGCGATCTGGAAGGATATTCATGCGCGCTGTCCCGACTGGAAGCTCGACATCTATGGGCAGGGGCCCTTGAAGGCCGATATGTTGGCCCAGATCCATGCTTTGGGATTGGACGGGCAGATTGCACTCCACGCGCCAGTCAAACACATTATGGAAGCGTATATGCACAGCTCATTAGTCTTGATGAGTTCGCGCTACGAGGGGCTACCTATGACACTGCTTGAGGCCCAGGCCTGCGGTCTGCCCATGGTCGCCTACGCCTGCAAATGTGGCCCCCGCGATATTATTAAGCCCGGCAAGAATGGGTATTTGATTGCCGAAGGCGATCGTGCAGATTTTGCCGATAAGGCCTGCCGGCTGATGGAAAAAGGTGCGCTCCGGCAGCAGATGGGCGAGGCAGCATGGGAAATGGCCGAAAATTTCGATGCGGAACGTATTATGCGCCAATGGCTCTTATTGTTTGAGCGCTTAGTGAAAGGAGATAGGCGATGAGCAAAACGATCGTTATTTCTGCCGTCAATCTGGTGGAGGCGGGCCCATTGGCCATCCTCAAGCAATGTTTGGCTTGCCTTTCTGTGCTGGCTCAGTCGGGCGACTACCGTGTTATTGCACTTGTATACAAGCGTTCACTGGCCGATTTCCCGCATATCGAATATATCGAAACGCAGTGGCCCAAAAAACGCTGGGTCAACCGCCTCTATTATGAATATGTGTCCATGCGCTCGATATCAAAAGAGATCGGTCCCGTTTACCTCTGGTTTTCGCTGCACGATACCAGTCCGTCGGTGATTGCCGAGCGCCGGGCCGTATACTGCCATAATGCATTTCCTTTTTATCGCTGGAAGGCGCACGATCTATTTTTTGCACCCAAGATCGCGTTGCTTGCGCTCTTCAGTACATATATCTACAAGCCCAATATTCGGCGCAATAATTATCTGGTGGTGCAGCAGCATTGGTTGCGCAAAGCCTTTCATCGGTTGTTTGCAGTGCCTGCGGCTAACATTATTGTTGCCCCACCCGAGATGGCGAACAAGCAGGTTGCGGTTTCCCAAAAAGAGGAAGCGCCGGGCGGTTTCACCTTTGTATTTGCCGGGTCGCCCAATAGTCACAAAAATTTTGAAGTGATCTGCCGGGCAGCAGCACTGCTCGAGCAACAGGACACGGTCCCCTTTAAAGTACATCTTACGGTGAAGGGCGATGAAAATACATACGCCCAGTGGCTGCACCGCAGGTGGGGACATCTGCAATCCCTGCATTTTATGGGCTTTGTGAGCCGTACGCAGCTCGAAGATTACTATGCCGGCAGCGACTGTCTGATTTTTCCATCAAAAGCCGAGTCCTGGGGACTGCCCATTACCGAGTTTTCCGCTTATGGTAAGCCGATGCTTTTAGCCGATTTACCCTATGCGCACGACACGGCGGCAGGGAGTAAATGCGTGTCATTCTTTGATCCCGACGATCCAAAGGCTTTAGCAATACAAATGGGTGCACTGATGCGCGGCGATCGGTCTTTTTTGAAGGCTGTGGCTAAGGAACCATTGGCCCAACCTTTTGCGCTAAACTGGACGGATCTCTTTCATACGCTTTTAAAATAATAGCTATTCATAAACTGTTAAACGCAAAAAAATTGATGAGAATATTACAACTTGGAAAATTTTATCCCATACGCGGCGGTGTAGAGAAAGTGATGTACGACCTGATGCTCGGTTTATCCGAAAGCGGAGTATGCTGTGATATGCTTTGCGCATCGACCGAAGATCACCCTGCTGCCGAAATACAGGTAAATCCCTATGCGCGCTTATTTGTTGTGCATACCTCAGTTAAAATTGCAGGCACCATGTTGGCTCCGGCAATGATCGGCAAGCTGCGGAAAATTGCTGGACAATATGATATCATTCACATTCACCATCCCGATCCGATGGCCAGTCTGGCACTTTACCTGTCGGGCTACCGCGGGCGGGTCGTATTGCATTGGCATTCGGATATTTTAAAACAAAAGAACCTCCTCAAACTGTATAAGCCCTTACAGAACTGGCTGATAAACCGAGCCGAACAGATTGTAGGTACCACCCCCGTTTATGTCGAGCAGTCGCCCTTTTTACAACAGGTAAAGGCCAAAATCGACTTTATTCCCATTGGTGTCAATCCGTTAGGCTACGACGGAGCGGCCGTAGCAGCACTCAAAAGCCGCTATCCGGGCAAGACCATTATCTTTTCCCTGGGTCGGCTGGTGGAGTACAAGGGCTATGCCTACCTCATCCAGGCGATGCAGCAGCTGGATGCGCGTTTTCACCTGATCATTGGTGGTAAGGGGCCGCTGGAGGAGCCGCTTCATCAGCTTATCGCAGACCTCAACCTGCAGGACCGTGTCAGTATGGTTGGCTTTGTGTCCGATGATGACATTCCGACCTATTTTGGCGCTGCCGATATCTTTTGCCTGAGTTCCATCTGGAAAACCGAGGCTTTTGCCATTGTGCAGATCGAGGCCATGTCTTGCGGCAAACCCATTGTGTCGACCGCGATACCGGGCTCCGGTGTCAGCTGGGTCAACCAAGATCAGGTATCGGGACTCGTCGTTGCCCCCGAAAATGCAACAGCGCTGGCTGCTGCCATTCAGCAGATCGGCACCGATTCTTGGTGTTATCAAACCTATGCCGAGGGGGGCCGGAAGAGGTATCTAGCAAATTTTACACGCGAGAAAATGATCGCAGCATGCAGGAGGATTTATGAAAAACACTAAAATTCAAGCGGCCTTTTTGTTCCTTTTGCGCAGCGGACTTTGGGGCAAGAAACAGCAACATAACGAAAAGCAATTCTTTCCCTTATCCGATGCGGAGTGGAGTGGGCTCTATCGCAGGGCGAACGAGCAGACCGTCCAAGGGATTGTTTACGACGGACTTTTGTGCCTAGACAAGGACCATTTGCCACCCCGTCAGCTGCAGATCAAATGGTCGGTGCAGATTGACCGGATCGAACGGAGCCATCGCCGTACCAATAGCCAGATTGCCGAGCAGTATGCCTTTTTCAAAAAGCGTAAACTCAGGCCACTGCTATTGAAGGGGCAGGGCGTCGCGGAGAGCTACCGCTTTCCCGAACATCGCGTCTGTGGCGATATCGACTGGTATTTTGAAACCACGCACGAGTGTACTTTGGCGGGCCTCCACCTCATCAAAAACCGCATCCCTCGCGTCCATGTTGGTGGGCAAGTGTATCGTTGGACAGCGAGTGAAATGGATCTGCACGACCGGCTTTTCGATCTCCACAATCCTTTCTGCAAGCGACTATTGAACCAGTACAGGAAGGATTTCCCCGATAACACCCTGTCTATATCCGGGCAGGATGTCGCCGTGTTGGCGCCACAGGTTCAAGTTGTACAGGTGACGGCGCATATTCTCAAACATTCCCTGGCTTTTGGCATTGGGCTTCGTCAATTCTGCGACCTGGCATCACTTTATCACCGTTACCGGCACCTGCTGGACGGCGTGCGGTTAGAGCAGCTTTACCGCAGGATCGGCCTGTTGCGCTGGATTGCTCCGGTACATCAGTTTTTGGTCAATGAGCTTGGCTTGGCAAAAGACAAACTTCCGTTTACCAGCCCTGCTGGCGGCTCCGGGATGGATATCCTTCAGGAAGTGTGGCAGAGCGGCAACTTTGGTTTTTATGATGAAGCTTATGTACAACGTATTGACGGCACTTTTTTGGCGCGTAAAGGACGTACCGAAGCCATACTGCGACGTATTGTCCGCTATTTTCCCTACGTTCCGAAAGAAGCTTTCTGGTTCCCGATTATTCATTTTTTAAACCGACGCGGCGCATAATCCAATTTAGAAGCCGCGTACGGCATATGCATATAAAAACAAACGATTATTACGATATGAAAAGACAAATTTTAGCAATGATTTTACTTGGTGTTAGCCTACTGAGTTCGTGCATGTCACCCAAGAAAGTGGTCTATGTCAATGACATGGTACCCAATATAGCCTACCGGGCGCTGGAAGTACCGATGTTAAAATTACAGCAGAGCGATCGGCTTAGCATTACCGTGAGTGCGAAAAATCCTGAGCTCGCCGCACCTTTCAATGTGATGGGCGGTAGCTACACGGTTGTAGAGAAAGAAAATAGCTTGAGTGGCGGCTCGGCTGGTAGCGGCGGTCCAAGTTACCTCATTGATCAGCAGGGCAATATTACCTTTCCGATCCTGGGCAACCTGCACCTCGAAGGGTTGACGCTGGAGCAGGTCCGCGATCTGCTGTCGCAGCGCTTGTCCGACGGTGGCTATATCAAAGATGCCATTGTGAAAGTCGAACTGCTCAATCTTAAGGTCAACGTGATGGGCGAAGTCAACCGTGTAGGCATTATCGATGTGCCCGACTCGCGTATCAATTTGCTTGAAGCCATTTCTAAAGCTGGCGGACTCACCCGCAATGCTGCTTCAGACCGTGTAACGGTCATTCGTGAAGAAAATGGCGTCCGAAAAAAGATGCTGACCAATGTGGGGTCGCAGGATATTTTTGATTCCCCGGCGTACTACCTGCAGCAAAATGATATTGTGTATGTAGAGCCTATCGCTGCGGAGAATACGCCCCGCGAAGATCGGAGCTGGCGCTTCACCACCATTGCTACTGGTATCGTTACCGTGATCTTGACCGCCATAAACCTGCTTAAATAGTCAACGATGAAAACAACACACTATAATCAGTTACAGAAAGACAAATCGATCAATGTGCTGGATGTTTTGGCACATCTGCTCTACCATTGGAAATGGTTTGCACTGTCCATTCTTGTTTTTGGGTCGTATTACTATTATCAGTACGCCAAATCGCCGTTTATCTACCGCAGTGCCGAAACCATCATCATCAAAACACCGATGAATACGCCGCGTACGGCACGCATCTCGCGCACCAATGAAGCCTATAATTCCATTAGCGTGGCCAGTGAGATCCTGCAGCTCAAGTCGAAAGAATTGATGCGGCAGACGGTTACCCGTATCGGGGCCGAGATGAGCTATTCGGTTGCCGCAGGATTGCGACGCAACGAGCTTTATACGGCTAGCCCGATCAAGGTGAGCGTGCCCCATAAAAAGCCTGAGGATTCCTTTTCTTTTACGGTCACACCAGTTGGCGGTACGGAAGTATTGTTGAGCAATTGGAGCCACGGTGAAGCCACGTTGGAGGTGAAAGCCACCTTAGGCAAACCGGTTAATACCCCCCTTGGGCAGGTTACGGTGCAGTCGGCCCTAACCCCCGGCAAAGCACTTCCGGAGCAAGAGATCAAGGTAGAGAAGTTTGCGCTGGAGCGTATGGTTAATTATTTTATCTCGACCATTACCATTACCCAGATGGAAGAAGATGCCTCCCTGCTGCAGGTTGTTGCAGAGGATACCAATCCGCTGCGTGCCACCGCCCTTATTGGGGAGATGATCAATGTGTACAATGAAGTCGCCTTGCAGGACAAAAACCAGATTGGCGTAAACACCGCTAATTTTATTCGGGAGCGGCTGGCCATCATTGAGCAGGAACTGGGTTCCGTGGAATCAAATATTGAAAATCTGCGGACACAAAATCAGGGTATGGATGCGTCCACGGTGGGCACAGCCTATTTTGAAGACAGCCGATTGTATCAGGCCGAGCGCAGCAAAGTAGAGACCGATATCAACCTTGCGCAGATGATGCGCGGCTATCTGGCCGACGGCAGTAAGAAAAATGAGCTGATTCCAAACAATACCGGACTGGTAGATGCCAATGTAGAAACCCAAATCAACGATTACAACACGACCTTGCTTCGTCGCAACCGCCTTATTGAAGGCAGCAGTGATGCCAATCCGGTGGTTCAGGATCTGGACCGGGCCTTGCAGTCCATGCGCGGCAATATCGGGCGGGCAGTGGACAACGCCATCGGCGGATTAAGGATCAAGGCCGGCAATATGAAGAAAGAAGAGCAAGCTGCACGCGGCAAAGCGATGCAGGTACCGCAAAAGCAACGGGTGATGCTCTCTGTAGAGCGGCAGCAAAAAGTAAAAGAAGAACTTTATCTGTATTTGCTGAACAAGCGCGAGGAGAATGCCATTAACCAGGCCATGACCGAAGACAACATCCGCGTTATCGATCCAGCCATTGTGACGTACGATCCCGTTGCCCCGAGCAAGATGCGCAAGTTGGGCTTAGGGATGGGCATAGGCCTGATATTGCCCGCGATTGTGATTATGACGCTGTCCATTCTCGATACCGGTGTCCGTCGTCGGCAAGACATTGAGGAGGCCATTGATGTACCGCTGTTGGGCGAAATTCCATTGGTGAACAATCGGCGTTTATCCCAGCACAACATTTTGGTGAGCGGTATGGGCAGAGACCCCCTCACGGAGGCTTTCCGCATCCTGCGGACCAATATGAGCTTTATGTCGCGGGAGGGTAAGCATCCGCAGACCATTACCCTGACCTCCTTTATTCCGGGCGTGGGGAAAACCTTTACGTCACTGAATCTATCCAGCACCTTATCTTTTTTAAATAAAAAAGTGATTGTTGTGGATATGGATCTGCGTAAGGGAACATTGAGTGACCGCATGGGCATTATACACGGCAAGGGCCTGAGCCACTATCTTTCCGACATCAACCTCGAACTGGACGCCATTATCCATTACAATTTGCATGGTGAAAACGTAGATTATATCTCCATTGGCATGGAGGCACCCAATCCAGTAGAGCTCTTGCTGAGCAAGCGGCTGGACCAGTTGATTGCCGATTTGCGTAGCCGCTATGATTACATTATCATCGATGGCGTACCCACCGGCATTGTCGCCGATGCCACAGTGGTAGACCGTGTTTCTGACCTGACTTTATTTGTTATCCGGGCAGGTAAAATGGATAAGCGGCAGTTGCCGGAGATCCAAAAAATCTATGCCGAGAAGCGACTTTCCAATCTGGCGATTATTCTGAATGGCCTCAAGTTGGGGCAGTCCGGTTACGGTTATGGCTACGGTTACGGCTATGGGTATGGCCGGGATGAGCGAAAAAATGGCTGGGGTAAACTGCTTCGTTCCATTCGAAATAGCTTTACCGGCAGCAAAAAGCACCGATAAATATGCGCACCGCGACCGTACCCTACCGGTCGGTTGCGGCTTTTTAGCACATTAGACAGTAAGAGAAACCATGCTAATGAAAGATAGAAGAGCATTTATGTTACAAGTTGCCCGTGAAGTGCTCACGGGGCGGATTTCCGTTCAGGAAGCCATGCAGCGAAGCCAGGTTAAAGATAAGCGTACCATTGTGAGCTGGCTGAAACGTGCGATGAAAGAGCATCCCGCGGAGCAAGAGCTGGACCTGATGCTCGATACGGATTGCTGTGCATCCGATATCAGCAGTATTTCGACCGAAGAAAAAATCACAAAACTCGAATCCGAACTGGCCGGTGCCAAGCAGCGAAACTTGGAGCTGCTACATTTTCAGAAGATCCTGACCAATAAAATTAACGATCTTGAAGTATTGATCCATTATGCAGAAGAGACCTATCAGATCGATATTCTTCCGCGCAAACAGAAGAAAGCCAAATGACTGCGCTGTTTTAATCCAGGTAAATGCGCTGCTGGCACCGCTCTGCCAAATGAAGGTCGTGTGTTACAAAAAGGCATAATTTATTTTTGCCATACTCCAATAGGCGCTGTATCAGTGCATCAGCGGTTGTGCGGTCTAAGGCCGAAGTGACCTCATCGAAGAGCCAAATATCGCCGTCATGCATCAGGCCACGCGCTATGGCAATGCGCTGCGCCTGTCCTTCCGATAGGCCGATACCAGACTCGCCGATGTGGGTATTTATACCATCGGGGAGATCAAAGACAAATTCAGCCCCTGCAATGCGCAACGCTTCCTGCATATCCAGGGGACTATTTTCGTTGGCGTGTAGCATTATATTTTCACGAATTGTGCCGCTAAAGAGCGAATTGCCCTGCGGGATATACGCAAAATTGATGCGGTGGCTGGCAGACAGCGGCCTTTCGCCATCCCCATCCCGAAGTGTAATCTGTCCCTTTTCCGCTTTCAGTAGTGCAAGCAGCAACCGGATCAAGGTTGTTTTCCCCTTTCCACTAGGCCCGATAATGGCGGTAGGTTCCCCTGCTTTCAGGGAAAGATTTAAATTTTGCAACACCCATTTATCTTCATAGCGGAACGAGAGATCGTTTATGCGGAGCTCCTGCGTATGCTGCAGGCGTTGCTGTGGCACTTGCGGTTCCATTTCACCCGCCTGCAGTTCCAGTAGTCGATCCGCGGAGACGCGGAACCTGACAAAGCCCGGAATATAGGCGATCAATGCAAGTATAGGCGACTGTATGCGCGCAACCAATTGGAGGAATGCGGTCATTGTACCAAATGAAATCAGGCCCGATTGCAGGCGATAGATGCCCCAGATAAAGGCGATGAGATACCCTGCGTTCATGGCCACTTTCATGGCACCCTGTGTGTACGTGGAGAAGTTGATCTGGCGCATTTTTAGCGCGAAAAGTTGCGACTGGCTCTCGGTCAATTTTGCCCTTCTTTTCGGAAAAGCGCTCATCGCCCGGATGAGCAGCCGAAAGCGGAGATTTTCCTGCAGCACGTTAGCGAAGTTACTTTCCTCCGCTTTGACTTCCTGGCTGAGTTTGCGCATTTTGCGGAAATAAAGCTTCGAAAAGACAAAGAGCGGTGATATGGCCAGGATCATCAGGGCCAGCATCGGATCCATATACCATAGAAATCCGACCGAGGCCAGTAGTTGGATTGCAGTCAATACAAAAGACAGTAGCGTATTGGCGATGGTATTGGCCACTTCCTCGCAGTCCGTCTGAATACGGATCTGTATATCGCCCGTATGCCAGTTTTTGATCAGCTTCCATACGGAGAGCATTTGTGCGTCGAGCATGTTGCGCTGCAGTTCGAGCGTCAGCATCAGCTTAATCCGTTCCATCAGTCGTCCGGAGTAACCTTTGATGCCAACGTTAAGGGCAATGGTGGCTATGATGCCGATCAGCAGCCATTTTAGCGGAAGCTGACCCGGCGCTGTTGCCGTATCGACCGCTTTTTTGGATAAGTACACAAAGAGCAAGGAGAGGACGATGCAGATCAGCTCCAATATAAAATAAAGAGACAAGCGGCTTCGATACCCTTTGCTGATGGACCATGCCCAGTGCAGGTGCTGTTTCAGGCTGCTGCTGATCATTTGCTATTCTTCGAGCAATCCCTGTTTTTGGAAATCCTGAAGAAGAATTGCAGCATCTGACTGTGCCTGTTCTTTACTGACCTCATAATTTTCAAGGAGTAAGTCTACGATGGTGTCCGTATCAAAATCTTTTCCTTTGAGTTCTTCCCAAAGCCAGGCCGCCGAACTGTTGAGTGTATATACGGTTGACAGGTCTACCATGTCCTGGCTGGGGTCAACTATCAAATGATCAGAACCTATGGTTCTTAAAATTAAATCTGATCTTAATTTCATAACTATTTATTTTTTATTCGCATAGCGCATCCGGGCAATTTAAAGCTTGTGTATACTTTATAACTGAGTGGCGCTATTTAATTCTACTGTTTAAAGTAAGCATATTCATTCAAATATAGACGAATTTCGAAGCTTTTTTTGTTTTTTTTAAGCTAAAGTTAATGCTTTTTATATCATCCTTTTCAGTTTGGCAATAATTCGGCGCAGTAGGCGGATTCGGTACCAGCCTAAGCCACGCAGTCTTGGCCATGTGCTGTGGATTGGTGTTGCTACCTCTTTATCCTTTGGATAATGCATGTACGCAACCGCAATGATGTCTTTTTTCGCTATGTACTCGTGGAGGACAAGATTTCCATCGCCGGCCAATACATATTGGCCCTTTTTCTTTGCTACCAAACGGTGAAAGACAAATTTTCCCTTGTCTTTGGCGAGTATATTACTGCCCAGTGGTATCGGTTGCCCCCGGTAGGCCCGTAGCATGACCGTATCTCCGTCATGTATAAATGGACGCATACTTTGCCCCTTAATGCGTATGCGGACTTCTTTGCCTTCCTGCAGCATCCGCTGCACTTCAGCAAAATAATCCGCATTGGAGACAATTTTTGATTTACTTTTTCCGGTCTGGTCTTCCATTACTTATTGGCGTTGACAAAATACTGTATCACGTTTTCCAAATACGTATCTTTTAACAACACTTTTTTGTGCTCATCCAAAAGATAGATCGTTGGCGATGCTTTGAGGTCGTATAAGTTGGCTGACAAAATCTGGCGATCAGTATCCAATCCATTGATCCATTGATACGACAACTCCGATTGGTATTGTTTCCATTTGCTGCGGTCGCCCCACGGATCGATGGCCAACACCTGTATCTGCAGCTGTGTAAACAGCTGCACGAGCTGCGGGTTGTCCCGAAGTTGGTGTATTGTTTCTTTACAATGCGAACAGTCCGGATCGTAAAACATTAGCAGCATAAATTTTGCATCCGTCTCCGACAGCTTTTGCTTTTGGCCGTTGGGCAGTTCAAAGCTGAAGTCGGTTGCTGTATGTCCAACGTTATTTTGGCGTACGAGTGTATAGATTGGGCGGTAAGCCTCTTTTTCCAGATCAGTGAGCCTATCTGTGCTGATCAGGTAGCGCAATACCGATTCATAGGCCCTATCGTTGCGCATGGGCGAATTGCCATCATACAGGTAGTGTTCGTATTGTTTGATGAAATAGTCAAAACTCGTACGGTTGACTTTGGCTTTGTCAAGCATCATTGCCACGGCCTTATCCCGCGTGGCCGAGTCAGGTGTTTTTGTCAAAAGTCCCAGAAAATCCGCCAATTGCTGTTCCCCTTTTTCCGGGTTCTTGACGAGCGCCGTATCCTGCATGTCAAATTGATCCCAAAAATGAAATAAGGCACTATCCGCCACACTGATTGATGTTACATTTTGGGCGCCTGCTTCCGTCTTTTCCTTGGTGGTACCTGTACAGGACCAAAATAATAGGGCGAGTGCGCCAATCGCTAGGAAGAGTGCGGTCGATAAACGTTTAAAATTAATGCTTTCCATGTATTTTAATCCCAATGCTATATCCGTTTAATACAATATAATCATAAATTTTCAGAGCGCCACAGTTGGCCCCTCTCTTTACTCAGCTCCGAGCGCGCGAAGCAGGCTTTTCTTTCCTTCCGAATCTTTTAGCAAATGGACATGATACTTTGCATCTAACAGGTTTGCGGCAGATTTTTTGGCGAGATACCGATTGACATATTGAGCGGCATGTGCATAGGTAAACGCTCTGCAATCTATATTAACGCTGATGCCCTTGTCAAAATTGCCATAGGTAAGGCCTGTTACGGTTTCATTCGACGAGATTGATTTTATGCTGTTCGTATTCAATCCGCTGATATTCAATGTGAGTGCCGGGTAGTAGAAGTCCGATTGATTGGGAAATTTGACTTTCACAATCAACTTATTCCCTTCGATGCGGCTGCTGATTAGGCTGTTTTGTCGGTTGTAATTGTATTCATAATACTCTTCTTGCGAAGGAAACCACACGATGTCCCTGCCGTCTTTTCCATACGTATTGTTCAGCCATAGCAGGAGCTGGGCCCAGTCATGATCCGTTTCGTGCACACCAATAAGGACTGCTTCGCGGTGAGCGACATCTTTTGCTGCAGCATCGTTGACCAGTTTTTCTACCTCGGCGGCGCGATTGACAAATACACGGGCCAAGGTCTTTTGCTGCAAGGACAAGTTGACCTGATACGGGATGAGCTTATCGGCACCGGTCTGCGCTGTCATGGTCTGTATCGCCGGAAAACCAAGCGCAGCCTGCAGGTACGATTTATTTCCATTGGGTTCGGCCAAAAACTTGATGTTTCGCCCATTCAATCGCTTTTTTGTGATTTGTTGTGCCAGGTCAAAATGCTTGATCAGCGAGTCGACATTGTTGACAGCGGCGGTATTGAGGTCGTGGAATGCAATCGCATTGCCATCGTTAAGCATTTCGATCACATTGTTCCATCGAAGACCAGATTTCATATAGAAGCGGAAGAAGTTTTCCGTAAAGCCTTTCTTTACGACAGTTGGGTCGTTCATAAACTCCCATTCGGGCGCCAGTGTGGAGGTAAAATGGAACCTGACCTCATTGCCGAAGCCATCGGTACTGCCCAGTGTTTTGCCGAGCAGGTAACTGTTGGGTGGTATATCATCAGCTTCCAGGTGCTCAATGTCAAAATAATATTTCCTTTGTATGTCCGAGCGATCAATCGGTTTGCCATTGATGGCTGCCCAGGTCATGCTGAATGCCGATTGTTTACAGTCGTCCTGTGTGAGCATAAATAATAAGCTCTTGTTATATTTTAGTGGCGGAATGTTAACAATGGGCGTTTCGGTTAACCCTTGTTCAGGTTGAAGTTCGATGATGATCTCTGCTTCTTGTCCGGTCTTTTCCTCACCAAAAGGATAGGCATACCGGTTTGTATTTCCGTCGTTATCTGGCGGTGATACCTCTTTTCCATCACCGTTTTTACTGCCCGAGTAAAGATCTTTTTTTAGGCAAGAAGACAATAGGCCACATCCTAACGTAAATAGGATAGCTTTTGTGTAAATAATTTGGCGCATATGCAAATATAGGCCTTCTTTTTGGATTAACTATTTCGTTAAATAAAAAAAATAATAAAGTTAGTCCATTGGCAAAGTTTGATCCATTAGCGAAGCGTGAGCCTGTAGGAACATTATTGCACGGCGTACATGGACCGAATTGGAGCGGGGAGTTTTGGTAGAACGAAAAAAGTAGTAATTTTACCCTAACTTTAGAAGGAGCGATTATGCAATCAGGATTAAGTTTTACCGCAATAGATTTCGAAACAGCTACAGCGAATCAGAATTCGGCTTGTGCCGTTGGGTTGGTGGTTGTTGAGCAGGGAGTTATTGTGGATGAATTTTATTCCTTAATACAACCTCCTAATAACCAATATATGTGGCAGACCACGCGTGTACATGGTATTCGTCCCCGAGATACGGCGCAAGCGCCTACGTTTAAAGAACTGTTTCCCCAGATTTATCCACTTATTAATAATCGGATTATGGTGGCCCATAACGAGTTGTTTGACCGTGGTGTGCTCCGCAAAACGATGCATTTTTACAATTTGCCTTATGATCAATTGGGTTTGCAGGAAAAATGGGAGTGCACTTTTAAAATTTATCAAGGAAAAGGATTTAAGCCTGCGCGGTTAAATGCTTGCTGTGAGGTACTTGGTATTGAACTTAACCACCATGAGGCACTTTCCGATGCGCGAGCCTGTGCGCAATTGTATATGCGGCATGCCGATATTATTTCTTTGGCATGATTTTTACGTTAAATCTATTTTAAATTCGGTGTAAAAAGTACGCTAAGTGGGATATTTTTATATCTTTGAGTAGCTATACAGCCGTTTTATTAATAAATTTTATATCCATATTTTTGATGATGATAACAATCCCAGCCAAGGGAATGCGAATAGGCATTACCTTCAGTGCATTCGACCTACTACATGCAGGGCATATCAAAATGCTCGAAGATGCCAAAAGGCAGTGCGACTATTTGATATGTGGACTGCAGACTGATCCAACCTTGGACCGCCCCGAGAAGAACAAGCCAGCACAAACTGTTGTGGAGCGTTATATTCAGCTCAAAGGTTGCAAGTATGTAGACCAAATTGTGCCCTATGCGACAGAGCAGGATCTGGAAGATATCCTTCGCTCGTTTAACATTGATGTTCGCATCGTTGGCGATGAATACCGCGAGAAGAACTTTACGGGAAGAGCATATTGTGAGGAAAAAGGAATTGAACTTTATTTCAATAGTCGAGATCATCGCTTTTCTAGTTCTGGCTTACGTCGTATCGTAGCTCAAGCGAATTCGGACAATGAAACTGTATTGAAATCTATTTAATTAAGTTCTCATAAGCTATTAAAAAAACATGAAAATAGGAATTACTTTTGGCGTCTTTGATTTATTGCATGCCGGACATATCATGATGCTTGAAGAAGCAAAAAGACACTGCGATTATTTGATTATTGGTCTTAATACCGACCCATCAGAGGTATTCCCTGAGAAGGCCAAACCAACCCAAACCATTGTGGAGCGTTATATCCAATTGGAGGGATGTCGATATGTGGACGAAATCATTCCTTATGAGACTGAGCAAGATTTGATTGATCTTATTAAAGCTTTGCCGATCGATATGCGTATTATCGGGGAAGAATATCGCGACAAAGATTTCTCTGGCCGTAAGTACTGTGTGGAAGAAAATATCGAAATCTATTACAATAAGCGTACACACCGTTTCTCCAGTGAGGGATTACGCCGGGTTGTTGCAGATAAGGAAGCTGAGAAACACTAATCTAATATGAGTAATATTATACACGTTGTTTTAACAGGTGGTGTAGGGAGCCGTCTATGGCCACTTTCACGGAAAAGTTACCCGAAGCAATACCTTTCTCTATTTAAGGATGGATCGTTGTTTGAAATGACTGTAAAGCGGAATCAATCGTTGTGTGGGCAGGTGATAGTGGTTGGAAATCGCGATAACCATACTTTGAGTAGAGAAGTGATGGAAAACAACAAGATTGATTACATCGATATTGTTGAAGCGACTCCGCGTAATACCGCTGCTGCAATTGCGTTTGCTGCTTTTGCGGCGCAGCCAGATGATATTTTGGTGGTTACACCGTCTGATCATGTAATTGTAGGCGGTGAAGCGTATGCTGCGGCCATCAAAGAGGGTGTTGAAAAAGCGAATAAGGGCTATATCGTTACTTTTGGTATTCAGCCAACCCGTCCTGAAACTGGGTATGGCTATATTGAATATAAGGAAGACAAAGTATTGTCTTTCCGCGAGAAGCCAAACCAGGATACAGCGGAGGATTTCATAGAGCGTGGAAATTTTCTTTGGAATTCGGGTATGTTCTGTTTTCGGGCAGATACCTTCTTGGCTGAACTTCAAAATTTTGAACCTAAAGTGTATGCCACAGCCTATAATGCTTGGAAACATCGTCAAAATGGCGAACTCGATCTTCAGCTTTCGAAAGATATTCCATCCATTTCCATTGACTATGCCGTGATGGAGCGCTCTAAAAAAATTCGCGTGGTTGCTACCAGCTTCCAATGGTCAGATTTGGGCTCTTTTGAGTCGATGTATGATTACTTGAAACAGACTGGGCATCCTGTGGATGAGAATGGCAACATGGTTATCGGTACGGATATCTATACTGCATTTGTAGGTTTGCGCGATAGTATACTTGTTCATACCAAAGATGCGATTTTGGTGTTGCAGAAGGAAAAATCGCAAGATGTTAAAAAGATTTACAATACATTGGAGCGTCATCAGTCGAAGTTGATTGATTAATGGGCGCCATCATGTTCAATTAAATTGTAGTAAGTTTGATAAGTTAATTCGGATTTACCAAGTGGTGCTTTAGAGGTAGCACCATTATTCTATAACAAAGTGAGCGCCCTGTGCTCACTTTGTTCTCCAGTACTTCAACATCCCATCAATGGAATCTTTCTGCAATAATATTGAGAGATTAGAGCTCGAATGATATGTTGACTTTGCCTCCCAATCCCTTTTCAACGAAGTCAAATAATGTTTTTAGTGTAATGTTACCGCCGTTATTTTCAATTTTCGAAATATACTCACGTTTTTTGTCAATTAGTTGAGCGAGCTCGGACTGCGTAATATTTCTTTCTTCACGTGCTTTTTTAAGCAGCAGACCAATTTTAAAAGATTCAAAATCTCTATCCAGTTCATCTCTTCTCTCGGTGCCTACTTTCCCGTAAACATCATCTTTAATATTTTTCCAGTTCTTAGTTTCCATTTTCTCTACCTTTTTGTTCGTAATACTCAGCCATGATACTTAATGCTTTTTCAATCTGATTCTTTGGAGTTTTCTGAGTTTTCTTTTGAAAACCATTCATTAGGACAACGAGCTTATCACCATCAAAAAAGCAAAACACACGCCATATTGGATCCAAGCTGAATCCTAGCTTCATATAATCCGTCAGTTCCTGTTAAATGTTTTAAATAATTACTCGGAACCCGTTCGAGAGTTTCTATTGCTTCAATTATTTTAAAAATTTTGTCCTGTACCTTTTGTGGCTGATCCAAAAGGAAGTCTTCAAAATAATTTTTAAAAGCGATTACCTCTCTAACTCTCATTATACAAAGGTAATTTAAAAGTTACTTTTTGTCAAGTTTTTAAGCGTTTCTTCTTACGAATTTCTCCCAAACACTTTGTATAACTTCCTTTTCATTAGCATTTTTAGGAGAAAGATGTTGGTAAAGTTCCTATAAACTGTTCTGCGCCAAGCTGCTTTTGATAGCCTCGCGCGCTACGGACTGCAAACGGAACTGGTTACGGCTTCTGCAAAAAGTTCATCCCATGCGTATATCATCTGGGCGATTGCTGTCGGTGTTATCTTACTAATGTTTTTTTTTTGCTAAAAAAACAACTTGGTAATTATAGTATAATATCTGAATTCACTATAAGGCCTGTCCGAGGGACAGGCCTTTTTTTGCCCTGTTAAAGCCTAATTTGTAATTGTCCCTTTTTTGTCCCCTTTCCATTTTCGTGTGCTATAGGCGATTACCTTATTTTTGGGTTCACCTATTCCTATTAATTAACAATTTTATTATGGTAACTTTTATAGCACTTACGGTACTTATTTTAAGTTTCCTTTATCTAATCTTAAAAGCAAAAC
Source organism: Sphingobacterium sp. UBA3549 (assembly GCF_002376635.1). Classification (NCBI taxonomy): domain Bacteria; kingdom Pseudomonadati; phylum Bacteroidota; class Sphingobacteriia; order Sphingobacteriales; family Sphingobacteriaceae; genus Sphingobacterium; species Sphingobacterium sp. UBA3549. The sequence continues at coordinate 149,319 of NZ_DFOE01000011.1, forward strand.
AAAGGCAGAAGCAATTTCACGATGCTGTTTCAATGGAGGTCCACTACCTGTTTCAGGATAGACCCGGTCAATATAGCGGCGACTACCGGACAAAAAGTGGCGTTTTTGTTTTTCGTACCGAATCGAAAGACGACGCACTCAGAAATTTGGTGATCAAAGCGGTCAAACCCAGTCATCCTGCTTTAGTTGTCAATCTGGAACAAATTGTCGTGGTGCCTTTTGAAAAGAAGAAGGAAGGGACCTCCGACGTGTCCGTACGATTTAAATTGCTTAAAAAGAAGGGTGAGCTCACCGCATTGGAAGGAAAAGGGATCCGCATCTCCGGGGTGTTGAATTTTGGTAACAGCAAACCAAAAACGTTTCGTACCGTATTGAAGATCGGTGCGCCTTATCAATCTAAAGCCCTCCAGGATCGGACGACATAATTTGCGTCATTCTTATTTTATGGGAAAGGGTTTGCTTCATTGCAAACCCTTATTTTTTTGTCTCAAAATTTAAGCAGGTGCTGATGTTCGATCGCCCAAGATAACAGGGCATTATTTTCTTCATTGAGATCCAGTTTTCGGCAGATGCGGTGTCTTGTATTTTTGATGGTATATGGACTGAGGAATAATGATTCGGCGATATATTTGGTGGTATGGCGGAGTGCAATCAGCTTCAGGATATTTAACTCGGCCGGCGTCAATGTCTTCAGCTTTTCCACGGCCTGACTTTTATTCTTTTGTTGCTGTAGCCGCTGGATCACTAGGTGCGTGCCTGCATAGAGGCGGTTTTCGCCCAGCGGTTTAATGATGTAATTTTCAGGATTTAGGGCTGCTGCGCGATCTATACTGCTTTTGGACTGATAAGAGGTGATAAAGATTAGACTGAAATGCTTGGTTGCTGTATATTTCTCCATTAACTCAATGCCATCCAGTCGGTCGTTAAGCTGAATATCGCAGAGGACCAGATCGGGCGAGTTTTCCTCCATGTATTGTTCCACTTCGTCAACAGTAAGCGCAATATGCAATTCCAGGCCTGTATAGAGGGAATTAAACTGATATTCAATAAATCGGGCAATGATCATTTCGTCTTCTACAATTAATACTTTTAGGCTCATATGATATTGTTAAATTCAAATAAATATTTAAATCCATTTTGCGGGTTGATGGTCACTGTCCCTCTTATCTGGCGTGTTAGATCCCTTACTAAACCAATTCCGAAAGACGCTTCAGAAACAACGGCTTTGGCGCCCACACCATTGTCCTCAAACCGCATGGTCGTTCCAAATTCATGTTTGATTATACTCAAATGAATCGCAGGCGCATCGACAGCACCCAGAGGAAAAGCATATTTATAACTATTTGTCATAAGCTCTGTAATGATGAGCGCTAAGGGTATAGAGGTTTGGGTTGTAACCAGCCAATCTTGTCCAACATCGACATGGATAGCCACTCTGCCTTCCGGATCATGCATTTGTTTCAGGTAGTTAACAGTTTCAATCACTAAAATGTTCAATTTCAGCTGACTATTTTGATTGTACACCAGCAACTGGTTAACAAGCATCATGGCATGTATTCTATCCTGCATGGATTGTATGGGCTGCATACTCTGGTTGCCCTGATCGGATCGGTACAGGCTCCCCAAACTATACAGCAGCTGGAGGTTGTTTTTAACCCGGTGGTTGACCTCGTCAATGAGTGTTTCGATATAATGGTTTTTCTGAAGCAATTGAATCTGCTGCTCGTAGAGCGCATCATTGGCCTTTTTAAGCTCGGCTGTTCGCTCAAGAACGATGGTCTCAGTGGTTTGATGATGCTCCAGTTCTGATTTCCTTATTTTGAGCCGAATGCCGATCAAGAGGATCATGGTGATGCATAACACAAAAAACTGCGTCATTATTGAGACATATTGGATGGATTGTTCCTTTAAGATCAAACCACAATAGATCAATATGCCGATACCGATAAGGAGAAAAATACCCGAATAAATCAAGAAGCGCTGCATCCTGTCTATCTGTTTCCAGAGGGATATAAATAAACTCGAAAAAAAGAGGACATAGAGCATTCCCAAAGAGAGGTTGACCCAATTGCTCTGTCTAAAGTTTGCGAAGCAATAGTTGTTGATCAAATTAGCTGCCGACATTACAAATGCGAGCAGAATGAGGCCAAGCATTAGTCTATAATACTGTTGGCTTATTTTTTTGAGATTTAAGAACGCAATCGTTAAGAGGGAGAAGCTGATTCCCGCCAGATTTCTGAATACCGATACCAGGCTCCATCCAAGCTGGGGATTGTTTGGGAAAAATAGATCTATAAATTGATTTTGCAGCCCATAGCTATAAAATCCGATAAATAACAAAAAGCAAAAGATCCAGATATAAGGCCTATAGCGCGACACCATCCATGCAAAAGCGATGTACAGCAGCAATACAATAATAGCCCCTTCCATAAACGCATGGATAAGATTGATGCCCTGCACCTTCTTGAGGTAGTCTTTCTGTGATTGTAAGCGGAAATCATAAAATGGCGTATAGCCTTTAATATGTTGTACACGCAGTAAAAGTGTATACATCGTATTGCTGTTTAGGTGGATGTTAAAATGGTCACGTCCGCCTTTAGGCGATAATAATGTATGCTTTCGAAATAGGCCGGCGCTTCTGTTGTCTATGATATTTCCTTTTACGTCCAGTATGGTGAGGTCCACGAAGGTGAGGTTGTCAAATGACAGTACATAATCGCCTGTCAATGCGTGGTTATTAAGAAAAATCACCTTTTTTAACCAAAATATATTTTTTTCCTGATTTTTTGCCGGTTTGAACTGGGCGAGTGGTACAAAAAGGTGCCTATTGGTGTAGTAATAAGCCGGGGCGGATTGGTGTGCTCTTTCCTGCGTTATTACAATGGGAGATTCCTTTGAAATGTAGGTGCCTTGAACAGTACTATTATGCCAAATAATAGCATTCATCCCAAAATGAATTGCGACAGTGCTCAGCAGCAGTATTAGGATGAAAATAATATTTGGCTTCATAAGGCAAAACAAAAATGCATTATTTTAAATAAATCTAATAAGCTTTTATTTTCCTAATTGTAAATAAGACCCTAGGGTCTCTGTTCTGTTTGCAATTATGTATTTACTTTTGCTCTACGCATTTAGTATTACAGACGAACGCAGTATATTTTGACCTAGACAACTTTTAATTACCTGATGATAACTTATTTATATATAATTCTGTTTATTGCGATTGTGTATGCCCTATATAAGCTTTTTGCTTCGGGCAAAAAGCCTGCAGACATCTCCTTGCGTGTGTATTACCGTTTTCAGGAACATCCGGGGCAGTATAGCGGGCGGCTCAGTTCGACCCATGGCGCATTGATTTTTCGCGCAGAGCGGTATCACGATGATGTGCTTAATATTGTGGTAAAGGATGTGCGTTCGACCAATCAGAAGGTCGAGGTGAAGCTTCAACAGCTGCTGGTGTTGCCCTTCAAATCCGACCAAAATTCTTCATCAGAAGTATCTGTTCGTTTTCGTATCGGTTCTGGTAAAGCTGCACGTGTTGATCTGAAGGACTACAAGGTAAAGGTGCATGCGCAGGTAACCTATCAGAATGGCGAGAAGAAAGCCTTTAGTACAACACTGCCCATGGAAGGGGTGTATGCGCTCAGTCCTTCGGCCAGTCAAAACGAATTTAAAGGTTAGTTTTTACGTGTTTTTATTCCATATTACATACCTATTTAACCTGAAGAGACCCTGCTTGCCGGGGTTTCTTTATTTTAAGTAACGTTCCACGTGGAGTTTTGCATTTATTGTTAAGTTATCAAGTAGTTAATGATTATTTAATTTGGAGCGTTAAACTGAAATGAGTACTTTTGTTACTCAACTTAAATGCTATTCCAATGTTGGATACCTTAATTACATCCAAGACACGTTTGAAGTTATTAATCAAATTTTTTGTTTCGGCAGGCAATCGGGGTTACCTACGAGGTTTGGCGGACGAATTCAAAGAATCGACCAATTCAATTCGCAAGGAATTGAATCAACTGACCGAAGCTGGCTATCTGATCCGGGAGGATAAGGAGCATAAGATTTATTATCGAGCCAACAGTAAACATTCACTTTTTTTTTCCCTTCAAGGATTGATTCGTAATTTTCTGGGCATCGATTCATTTGTGGATAAAGTATTGCAGCGGGCAGGTGATGTTGAAGAAGTTGCCTTATTGGGCGATTATGCACAGGGTATTGATTCAGGTCATATAGAAGTGCTGGTGCGAGGAAATGGTTTAAATTTTGATTATTTAAATCAATCCGCCATAAAAGCTGGCACAATACTTGGTAAGAAGGTGACCGTATACACAGAAGTTGTTGAAAGTGTCCAAGGAATGATTATTCTTTACAGAAAAATGGACACTTTGCCCCAAAATCAAGAAGAAATAAAATAAATAATTATAAAAAACTAACTGGAATTGAATAAAATGAAAGAAATTAAAAAAATAACCTGTATTGGCGCAGGTTATGTAGGGGGGCCTACCATGTCGGTCATTGCACAGAAAAATCCAAATGTTACTGTTACTGTAGTTGATCTCAATCAGACGCGTATCGATGCCTGGAATGATTCTGATTTAGAAAAACTCCCAGTTTATGAGCCAGGCCTTGATGCTGTGGTGGCAGAAGCACGCGGACGTAATCTTTTCTTTTCTACCGACGTAGAGAAAGCGATTGACGAGGCCGATATGATTTTTATTTCTGTCAATACACCGACCAAAACTTACGGTAAGGGCAAAGGACAGGCAGCCGATTTGAAGTATATTGAATTATGTGCGCGTCAGATTGCTTCTGTTGCTAAAAATGATAAAATTGTTGTTGAAAAGTCTACTTTGCCGGTGCGTACTGCCGCAGCATTGAAAAGTATTTTGGACAATACCGGTAACGGAGTCAATTTCCATATTTTATCCAATCCAGAATTTTTGGCCGAAGGTACTGCGGTGACTGATTTGCACAATCCAGATCGTGTGTTGATCGGTGGAGAAGATGCAGAGGCAATAGAGGCTTTGGTGCAAGTATACGAAGCTTGGGTACCTCGCGAGCGTATCTTAACCACCAATTTATGGTCGTCTGAATTAGCGAAACTTGTTGCCAATGCGTTTTTGGCGCAACGTGTTTCCTCAATCAATGCCATTTCAGAATTGTGTGAGGTCACTGGAGCCAATGTGGATGAAGTATCTCGTGCTATCGGCCACGATAGCCGTATCGGACCTAAGTTTTTAAAAGCTTCAGTTGGTTTTGGTGGTTCTTGCTTCCAAAAAGATATTTTGAACTTGGTATATATTGCTCGCTCTTACAATCTTACTGCAGTAGCAGACTATTGGGAGCAGGTGATTATTTTAAACGATCATCAGAAAGCGCGTTTTGCACAGAATATTATCCAAACCATGTATAATACGGTGAACGGCAAAAAGATTGCTTTTTTAGGTTGGGCGTTTAAAAAAGATACGAACGATACCCGGGAGTCTGCGGCTATTTATGTGGCCGATCATTTGCTGGAGGAAGAGGCTCATGTGGTGGTTTATGATCCAAAGGTACCTGCTGAGCAGGTGTATAAAGATTTGGATTACTTAGGTACGCGATCGCCAGAAGAAAACCGCCGTTTGGTCACGGTGATCAATGATCCTTATGAAGCACTTCAAGATGCACACGCTGTTGCGGTATTGACCGAATGGGATGAATTTAAAAATTACGATTGGGCAAAGATTAAAGAAGAGATGAAAAAGCCAGCTTTTGTATTTGATGGGCGCAAAATATTGGATCGTACTCAGCTAAATGGGCTAGGATTCGATTATTATGCTATCGGTGAATAATCTACCAAACAGAATAATTTAACATCATAAGTCATGCTCAAGGAAATCCAGTCATTGTTCCCAGAAACTAACATTGCTGATATTCGCCATGTATATAGCCCCTATCGGGTATGTCCAGTCGGTGCGCATATTGACCATCAGCATGGGCACGTGACTGGATTTGCGTTGGATCATGGTGTTGATTTTTATTATACACCAACCGAAACAGGGGTGATCAATTTGTTTAGCAGTGATTTTGACGGGCAAGTTATTTTTCCGATAGATTCGATGCCTGCCAAATACGAGCATTGGGGACGTTATATTCAGGCTGCAATTTATGTACTGAAAAAGGACTATGAGCTGCATGTAGGAATACAGGGCTTGGCTTCGGGTTCTCTGCCAGTGGGTGGATTGTCATCTTCATCCGCAGTGCTACTATGTTATATAATGGCTTTGGCCGATGTTAATCAGATATCTTTAGATGAGCACGGCCTGATTGAATTGGCATTTCAAGCTGAAAAAGAGTATATCGGTTTAAGTCTTGGAAAATTAGACCAGAGTTGCGAAGTCCTTTGCAAAAAAGATCATCTCCTGTATTTGGATACCAAAGATGATTCCTATCGATTGATTCCTCAGCCAACGGATATGCCTGAGTTTGATATTTTGGTTTTTTTCAGTGGCTTGACCCGTACATTAGTGAATACGGGTTATAATACACGGACAGATGAATGTAAAGTAGCGGCTTATTCGCTGATGGCTTATGAAGGATTACCGTATGGTGACTATGCCGAAATGCGTTTGCGCAATGTCGAACGTTCCATTTATGAGAAATGGAAAGATCAGCTTCCTTCTTCCTTATCTAAACGTACTTTACATTATATGTCGGAATTCGAACGCGTGGATCGTGCTGTAGAGGCTTTTTCCATAGGCGATTTGAAAGGATTAGGTGCGATTATGTTTGAGTCCGGTGATAGTTCCATTCACAATTGGGAAGCGGGATGTCCAGAGATGATCGCCCTGTATGATGCGATAAAGCAAGCTCCGGGCGTATATGGAGGACGATTTAGTGGTGCTGGTTTTAAAGGCTGTTGCATTGCGCTTGCTGACCCAACGTATCGTGATGAGGCTATTGAATTCATAGGTAAAAAGTATTTGGCTGCATATCCGGAGATGGAAGGTAAGTATAAAGTGCGTGTATGCAAAACGGCAGACGGTTTACGTCGGGTTAGTTAATGATGAAGGAATTAAATAAGACGTAATATGAAAACGCTGATCTTAGCGGCTGGTTATGCCACACGCTTATATCCATTGACCAAAAATTTTCCTAAGCCATTGTTGGCTATCGGTGGACAGACAATTTTGGATCGTTTGGTTGCACAGTTGGATAAGCTTAATATTGTTACTGAACATATTGTCGTAAGCAATGCGACATTTTATCACCATTTTGAGGATTGGAAATCTGTAAGCAACTATCAAAAGAAAGTGACGGTGTTAAACGATGGTACCACGGACAATGCGAACCGCTTGGGGGCGGTCACAGATATTTTGTTTGCTATTCAGCAGTTAAAGATCGAAGAGGATTTGTTGGTTTTGGCTGGGGATAATGTTGTTACCTTTTCCTTTGCGGATTTTGTACAGTTTGCACAGTCGAAGAATACAAGTTGTATCACCTGTCATGAAGAGCTTTCACTGGAGTCTTTACAAAAAACAGGGGTATTGAAAATGGATGAGCATAACCTTGTCGAAGCCATTTATGAGAAGCCGGACGTTCCGCCATCCCATTGGGCAGTTCCACCTTTTTATTACTATACAGCAGCAGACCTACCTTTAATCCAGACAGCTATTGAGCAAGGCTGTGATTACGATGCGCCTGGTAATCTGTCGGCCTGGCTCTGCCTAAGAAGTACGGTGTATGCTTGGCCTATAAATGGCAAAAGGTACGATATCGGCGATCTGGCTGCTTATGAATTTGCGCAAAAAGAATTTGAAGAATTAGCAAAAACAAGTGATGAATTATAAGAAAATATTGGTAACCGGTGCCGCGGGATTTATCGGCTTTCATCTGTGTAAACTTTTAGCGGAGCAAGGAAATGTTATCGTAGGTTTAGATAACATCAATGATTATTATGATGTTAATTTAAAGTATGCGCGCTTACATGAATTGGGGGTGGATCGTTCTGAAGCTGAGCGATTTAACCGCAAAGTGACTTCGAGTATTTTTACTAATCTGACATTTGTTCGAATGAACTTGGAAGATCGGGAGCAATTACCGGCACTTTTTAAAGACGAATCGTTTGATGCCGTTATCAATCTAGCAGCACAAGCGGGTGTTCGTTATAGTTTGGAAAATCCGATGGCTTACGTTGATAGTAATATTGTAGGATTTGTTAATATTCTCGAATGTTGTCGACACAATAAAGTCGGTCATTTGGTTTACGCATCCAGTTCGTCTGTCTATGGAGAAAACGCGAAAGTCCCTTTTTCTGAAGACGACCGTGTTGATTATCCAGTAAGTTTATATGCTGCTACTAAAAAAGCAAATGAGTTAATGGCTCACACGTATAGCCATCTCTACCAAATTCCGACATCAGGGCTTCGTTTTTTTACTGTATATGGACCATGGGGGAGGCCAGATATGGCACCCATACTTTTTGCTTCGTCGATTATCGAGGGGCGTCCAATCAACGTGTTTAATAATGGTCATATGAGCCGCGATTTTACCTATATTGACGATATTGTACAAGGGATCATTATTACTCTGAATAATCCTCCTACAGTTGATCAGGAGCAAGGATATTATCAAGTTTTTAATATCGGAAATGGTTCTCCGGTATCTCTAATGGAGTTTATTGAGACTTTGGAAAGTAATATGGGTAAAGTAGCAGAAAAAAATATGTTACCCATGCAACCAGGTGATGTGCCACGCACTTGGGCGGATACAGAACAATTAAGTGCTATAGGCTATCAAACTAAGATGGCTATAAGTACTGGAATTAATAAGTTTGTTGAATGGTTTTTAAAATATAAAAACTAATATGGCAGTTAGTTTAAAGAAAAATTTCGGTTTTGCTTTAGTCGGTAATTTAGCTTATGCAGCTAGTCAATATATAATATTACTTATCTTTATTAAGCTTTATTCGATGGATGATGTTGGCCAATTTGTATATGCAGGTGCTTTTACAACTCCATTAATGATGGCATTAGAAATGCAATTAAGAAATTTTTATATTACAGATGATGAGAGTGTTTTAGGCTTTAGGGACTATATTTCATTTCGTACATTTAGTAGTATTTTGGGTATATTTATTTTGATACTCGCCGCCTGGTTTCTTAAGCCAGAGTATTTTATAGTAATTGTAATTGTAACGTTAATAAAAAGTTTTGAATCTCAATTGGATTTAATTTATGGAATCTATCAAAAGCAACATAAACTCAATTATGTTGCATATTCTCGAATTATACGAGGCATTGTAGCTGTTGTTGTAGTGACAATTATCTCTTTAATCTTCAAGGATATTGTTGTATCATTGTTAGCATATTTGTTCAGCTGGATTTTGCTTTATTTTTTTTATGAGCGAAAACAAGTTGTAAAGAGAGAGTTTATTTCTATAGATGAATTACAGTTAAAAGCTATTAATAGAAAAACAATTTGGCACTTTCTTGTTTTATGTTTTCCAGTTTTTTGCGCGATTTATGTTGATAAATATTATTTAAATTATCCGAGATTGAGTGTTGAACGTTTTTTAGGTATCGAAGCAGTAGCTATTTTCGGAAGTTTGTTATATTTTAAGTCTTTAGGCGGGCAATTCATATCTTCTATCGCGCAAGCAGCTATGCCGAGATTGGCAGAATATGTCAAATCTAAACAAAAGAAAAAGTTCTTGTCATTGGTGTTAAAAATGGTTGCGATTGGTCTAGGATTGGGACTCACTCTAACTGCTAGTGCATACTTTTTTGGTTCTAGAGCTTTAGAAATTCTGTATACTAAGGGTTATTCCCAATATAATGATGTATTAATAATCGTTTTAATTGGAACTACTATAACATTTGCATATACATTTATTACTTCCGCGTTTACAGCTCTTAGGAAACAGTGGATTCGATTGCCAGTATCTATTGTTATGTTGGCTATTATAGTTTTATTATTTTATTATTTAAAAATAGATTCTTTATTAGATATAGCCTATATAGTGTTATATACAGAGCTTATTAGTCTATTTGTATTTTATCTATTATTTATAATCTTTATCAATAGTTTTTTTAAAAAAACAACTAATAATTTGTAATATGAAGGTGTTAACAATTATGAGTAGACTAGAAATGGGTGGAATTGAAAAAACTCTTTTATCATGCATTCCCTATTTAAATGAAGCGGGAGTAGAGATGTCTATTTTATGTTCTATTGGAGGAGAATTAGATGAGCAGTATAGAAATTTAGGCGTTAAATTAATTGACTTTGGAGATTTCAAAAAGCCATTTAAAGATGCCAAATTTTTGGAAAAAATATTAGAAGATAATCAATTTGATATCGTACATAGTAGGTTTGGTCACACATCAGGACTTTTCGCAAAGGTGTGTAAAAAAATGAAAATTCCGTTTCTGGTATCGATACATAATGAAAGGGCTATGTTTAAGAACGGCTGGAAAACCAATCCGCTTTTAAAAACTTTAAGAGCCTGTTATCTCTATTATCACAAAAAGCTAACAATTAAATATGCGACAAAGATAATTGGACATTCTAAAGCAAATTTAAAATATTTTTTTGAGGATCTAGCTGCTAAATCTGAGTCCGGACAAGTTGAGGTTTTATATAATGGAGTTGATTTCTCAAAATTTGAAAGTTTCCCTGAGCTGAACAGCGCTAAAAAACAGTTATTAAAAGATTTTATAAGTGAAGCAGAAAAGGTAATTGTACATATAGGAAGTTTTAAAGAGCAAAAAAATCATACTTTTTTATTGGACATTTTTAAGAATCTAGATCCAAAAGCAAATAAATATAAATTATTATTATTAGGGGGAGGGGGGCTCATTGATAAAATTAAGCATAAGGTTTCATCATATGGTCTCGAAAATTATGTTTTATTTGCTGGCGTAGAATCCAATATTGCTCCTTATTTAAATGTTTCAGATATATTTGTTTTCCCTTCTTTATATGAGGGTTTTGGAAATGTACTTATTGAAGCACAATATGCCAACTTGCCCATTCTTGCTTCAAAAATTGCTCCGCACTATGAAGCGACAAGCTCAGTTTATCATAGTTATTTCTTTAATCCAAATGATGTTGAAGAAGGTACGAAAAATTTGCTAAAATTAATAGCGTCAGATAATTCCGAAAGAATTAGAGTAGCAAGAAATTTTTCTGAAAATTTTTCAATTCAAGAAATGGCTAAAAATTTATTAAGAATTTATAATCAGACGTGCTATTATGGCAAATAATGTCTCAAGTAAAAGTGAGATTAAATCTCTAACGGGTGTAAGAGGTATTGCGGCTTTAATTGTTGCAATTCATCATTTTATTTCTAAATATTATATTGATCAAATTGCAGATAATTCGAACAACGTTTTATTTGGGTCATACATATATAATTATGCTAATCACGGTTACCTTATGGTTGAGCTATTTTTTATTTTAAGCGGATTTGTATTAGCAATCGCATATGATAATAAATTAGAATCTGGAATTGATAAAGGGATTTATAGGATGTTTATGTTGAAAAGATTTAATAGAGTGTATCCTCTATATTTCTTTAGTACTATCGTATACTTCTTTTTGTTCAACCTTGATAAAATCAAACACATTGAAGTATTAATTGCAAATTTTTTCTTTTTAGAACTATGGCTTCCCAAAAACTTTAGTCTAAACAATGTCTCTTGGTCTTTATGTACAGAGTGGTTTTTGTATTTACTCTTTCCATTTATGTTGATAAAGAAGAATTTGTTTAAAGATCGGATAATTTTACTATTCATTATTGGTATAATAGTTTTCATTTTAGCGCCTGTGTTGAATACTCAGAAACTTTATGATGATAATGTCGACTTTTCCATATTTGAATTGAGAATGTCAAATGGTACCGGAGCATTACTGAGATGTTTAGGAAGTTATATAATTGGGATTGCAATTTATTTAATCTATAAATCGAAACCAAGCGTTACAAATGTATTAAATAAATATTGGTATATATTGGTCTTATTTATTTTTATTTTTTATGGACTTGAAAAATCAGATATAATAATAGATATATTATTTGGTCTTCTAATATTGGTATTAACCCAGAAGAATTCGATATCAAGTTTCTTTTCATGGAAACCTCTATATTTTTTAGGTCTTATTTCATATTCTATATATTTAAATCATATGATATTCCTCAGGTTTCTGATCTTTTCTTTTAAGAAAGGGCTTTGGCAAGAATCTTCGACAAATGTAATGATTGGGTTTTTAATTTTTATTTTTTTTACAATTTTATCATCTTGGTTTACATATAAATTCATTGAAATACCATGTAGTAATTGGTTAAATAAAAAAATTAAGAAATGACTTTCTATTCAACAGATAAGATTTACTATATCATCACAGTAACAATACTTTTTATTTGTTTCTTTGTAGTCCTAAAAACTGCATATTCTAAATTAAAAAGTGGATATTTCAGCGTCGCTTTTCCGGTTATTGGAGCTATGTTTTTGTTTTTGGGATTTCCAATAGTATTAGATGTACTTTTCGGTCCGCCAAATTTTCGTAATTACAGAGGTTTCTATTATGCGCTACAAGATACACGTGTTGCAGTATACTATAATCTTTATATAATATATACCGTTATTATTTTTTACATTTATATCAAAAAAATAAAAAATAGAAAATTTTCTTTTGATACGACAGGTTTCTATAACACAATTTATCGATACAGAAGATTCTTATGGCTATTATTAGTGTTGCCTATTCTAGCTGTCGCTTTAAGTGTACGTCCTTTAGAGTATTTAAACTATCAAGCTATTCAACTAAACGTTGATAGACCATTTAAGGAAAGTCATGTTTTGGTATTTCGATTTACATTATTAGCTGCTGTTTCTGGGGCATTTCTATTCTATTTTTTAAAGGGTAAGAAGGACTTTTCAATAATATTTAAGTATATAATTTTTTTTATATTAATGTTTATAGCGTTTTGGGTCGATGGAAAACGAGGCATATTTTTTAAATTTTTCTTTGTTTTCTTGGTTGCGGGCCTACTGATGGGTAAAATACAGCCTAAAAAATTGTGGTTATATCTCATTCCAGGTATCTTTATTCTGACATCGATCGTATTATTGTACGGTAAAGATTTTGCATCCAATAATAAATATTCAAGGGACGCTTATTCAAGTTTACGCTTAAATGTGGGGAGGGATCATACTATCAAATATACCTTGTACAAAGAATACGTTAAAGATGAGATGATTTTGCAACATAGGGGGCAATCATTTTTATTTGGACTTACTTTTTTTATACCAAGATCAATATGGCCTGAAAAGCCCTATCCCTACGCGGTTTATTTTGTTACGTCAGTAATTAATGCTCCTCCTGAACCTATAGGTTGGTCATTTACTACTTGTATTTTGGAGGAATTTATATCTAATCTTGGATTTCTTGGTTTGATTATTGCGCCATTTTTCTTGTTATGGGTATGCAAAGTAGGAGATAATGCTAAAAATAAATTTCTGACAATTATTTCAGTTGTTTGTGGTGTGTTTTTCCTTTTTACGCAAATGGCTGCTTTTATGCCCATAATATTGGTTTTTATCTTTTTACTATGCAAAGAGAAGTTTAGTAAATATAAATTTAGATTAACATGAGAATATTTATAGTTTGTCTTTTTTATTTGTTAATTGCAACCTTAGGTAACGAGAGTTTCGCAATGAATTCGACAGGAGATACAATTTTTATGTCTTCTAAAAGCAATTTTAGTGAATTTGCTAAAGTGAAGGGATCAAATGGCCTGAGAACTGTCATTTATCTAAAAAATGATGGGATATATTATATTGGTGAGACGCTTGAAATACCAAGTAATGTTGAAATAATCGGAAATGGTAGTGTTTTAAAGCCCATCTTAAATTGGGCTAAAGGAACTACGTCTGACACACCCCTAATTAGTTTTGTCGGAAAAAAAAATATAGTTTTTAAAGGTCTGACGATAGATTTTCAAGGAAATAATAGAAAAGACAATAGAATATATTGTGGGCTTTTATTGTTAGCGTCAAATAATATTACTATACAAAATGTGAATTTTAAAAATGGAGGGTCAACTCTATCTTCACCTCCTAATTCACCCTATATTTTAATAGCTGCTCAAGATTCTCCTGGAGATGTTTCTTCGCTACCTAAAAGTTATAAAAATATTATAGGGAGTTCTTATAATAATGTTATCAAAAATAATCTATTTGATAACACATTATCCACGACAAGATTCGGTATTAGAGTGTTGACTAACTGGTCCATGAAACGTCTGCAACAGAATTTTAAAAATAAATCATATAATAATATTATAGAAGGGAATCGTTTTTTAGGGGAGTTCTCCTGGAATACTGTAGAATTAGCTGGAGGAGGTACAGTTAAAAATAAGATATTCAATAATTACGTTAAAGGCAGAGCTGTAAATATGTTGGATATTGACAAGGGGGCTTCTTATAATATTATTGAGAAGAATACAATTGAAGATTCCGGACTTCCAGAAAGATATAAAAATGAAGTTAATGTTCGATGTAGCCCGATTTCTGTTCAGGGGATGATGAATAATTATTATTCACAATCTAACCAAGTGTTAAATAATACTATCCGTAATATATCAAATCCTAAATCCAATAATAGTAAATATTATTTTTCGTCTGCAATAATGACTTCGATAGTAAATGGCGTGATTATCAAAGGCAATAAAATTTCGAATATTTACCAAGATGGAAGTTATCAAAAAGGGAAAAATTATGGATTTGGGATTGCTATTCATGATTTTAGTAACAATGTTGAAATTGAATCTAATACCATTGATAAAGTAAATATCGCCATTGGAGCTAATTGGCAAAAAGGGAATGGCGAAGCAATTACGATAAGAAATAACAATATTGATTTTGTAAGGCAAGCCATAAGAGAACCCAATAGTTCCTTAGGAAAATCTAAATTCAATATGATAAATAATACAACGAAAAGTTTAGTAAGATAGTAGTCATATATTAATGCAGCCCATTAAAGTGGAAAGAGATATATCCGTATTAAATGGCCTTCAAATTTTGAGGTTTATAGCTGCAATATTTGTGGTATATGCTCATTACAACTTCCTTCAGATAAGATTTGGTGTTTTTGGTGTGGATATTTTTTTTGTGATTAGTGGTTTTATAATTTCACTTATAGCGAGTTCAAATCCTGAAAATTTTCTAAAAAAGCGAGTAGCTAGGATATTACCGCTTTATTCAATTGCAACAATGTTGGTTTTTATTTTAATTACATACTTGCCTGAACTTTTTAGAAATACCGTCAGTAATTGGGAGGCATTTATTAAGTCACTTCTTTTTATTCCTTACAGAATTGAAAATAGTGGTCCATTACTTTCATTAGGATGGACTTTGAATTGTGAAATGTTTTTTTACTTTACCATGGCATTAACTATTTCTTTTAATTCAGAGAAAATTATGCTTCCATTGCAATGTGGACTTGTTTTTATATGCTGTTATCTTATTTTTAATGCTTTAAAAACTGAGAGCTATATATATCGATTTTACGCAAATAGCGCAATGCCAGAATTCCTTTTGGGGATCATTTTGTTTTATATATGGAAAAGTTATAAGTCAATAAAAAGTTATCTAATTGATATTACTATTATAATATTTGCAGTTTTAGCATTCAGCCTGATGATTTACACCGAAATTTACGGAGGGGGCTTGCTTTGGGAGCGATATCTCTATAAAGGAATTCCTGCCTTTGTCGTCGTTTTTGGTTTTTTGGTATTAGATAAGTATTTAAATCCAAAGAGTTTTTTGATAAAGCTCTTCGTGCGATTAGGTGATGCAAGTTACTTTACTTATTTGTTCCATCCATTTATAATATTTGGATTAACAAGATTATTTTATCCTATTGTGCTTCCGGATGGTAGTAACACATCTATTGAATTTTTAAAGATGTTATTATCTATATTGGTTGTATCATATTGTAGCTTGTTAGGTTATAGGTTTCTAGATAAACCTTTAGGAAATTTTACACGTAGATTATTAAATATATAAAATGAAAGCAGCGTTTATTCATGATCATTATTTTGTCTATAATAAAGAAGATAAGAAAGTTTATGACGGCTCCGGGGGCGTTTTTGACTATAAGTTATGGAAGCGGTACTTAGCTGTTTTCGACTCATTGATAGTAGTAGGAAGACGTAAAGATGATTTACCAAATAAATTGATCGATTCCACATACGAAAACGTTTCTTTTGAGCTCAGAGATGAGCTAAAGTCTGGCAAGGATCGTTTTTTTAAAAAGAATCTTATTAAAAAGGAAATTGAAAAAACACTAAGGAAAGTTGACTTCGCAATTATAAGGCTGCCAAGTACTTTAGGTTATATCGCTCAAGAGGTCTGTGAGGAAAATAAAATTAAATATACTTTAGAAATTGTTGCATGTCCGTGGGACGCATATACAAATTATGGTAATATTTCAGGGAAAATCATAGCTCCTATCGAATATTTTAAGCTTAAAACTGCTACCAAAAATGCCCCAGCTTGTATTTATGTAACAAAGCATTTTTTACAGAAAAGATATCCAACTCGTTGTAACAGTCGCGCAATTTCAAACGTGAATATTAGTGAAGTAATCGACAAAGAGAAAGCTATTGATTTTTATAGATCTTATTCTGTAGGACAGGAATTTAAAATAGCATTAATCGGCTCTTTCCACGTTAAATATAAAGGTCATGTAGAAGCAATTAAAGCATTATCATCGCTAAAAAATCAATATAATATTCTAAATATTAAGCTTTATTTTGTAGGGACTGGAGATGCAGGCTGGGTGAGAGAATATGCTAATGAACTAGGGGTGGGGAATTCGATTGAGATTGTGGGTACGCTTAAAGCAGGTAGTGAAGGAATTCTGCCATTTTTAGATGGAGTTCATTTATATATTCATCCATCTAAACAAGAGGGGCTGCCGAGAGTGGTTATTGAAGCATTGAGCAGAGGGAGAATTTCATTAGGGTCTACAGCTGCGGGTATTCCTGAGCTTTTAGATAAAGAATTTTTACATCGACCCGGAGATTGGAAAAAATTAGCAGAAGATATACGTCGTATATATACGGATTCTCTTAAATGGGATCGTATTATTCTTTCGAATCTTTCTAAAGCCGAGGAATATTTAGAGGATAATTTACAACAAATCAGATTTGAATATCTAAAACAAATAAGCAATGCTTGAGTTAAAGTTACAACTTCGATATAATTTGCCAATGTGGTTTATAATGTTATTGACTGCCTGGTTGCCAGATAATAAATTCGCTTTTCGATTAAGGGGATGGTTAGCGTCCTTTTTTATGAAAAAATGTGGCCGTAATATTCAAATAGGAAAAGATGTGACACTTCTTAACCCTTTCAATTTAGAAATTGGAAATGATGTGTATTTAGCTAAAGGTTGTTGGTTTAATGCGCTTGGGGGATTGAAGATCGAAGATGAAGTGCTATGTGCGCCATACGTTGTAATAAGTACTATGCAGCATGTATATAAAGACTGCTCTTTCAGGTTTGCCGGTAGTATTGCAGGGAGTGTTGTAATTGGCCGAGGAAGTTGGATTGCATCCCATTCTTCGATTAAATGTGGTGTATCCATAGGAAAGGGAAGTTTAGTTGCTGCAAACGCCTCGGTTGTAAAAGATGTCGAAGAGGGCTCTATTGTCGGAGGAGTTCCAGCGAGATTTATCAAAAGAGTGGAAGAGGGAGAAGCTAATATTTTTACTAAAACAGATCTGTTAAAAAATGAACAATAGTAAGCTGAAAATAGTTTTATCAATTACAGATGCATTTTGCTTAGGCTTTCTTCGAGGTCAGGCAAAGTATTTAAAAGAAAATGGTTTTGAAGTCTATCTATTTTGTCCGGATGGTGACGGCTTAGATGCATATGGGGAATCAGAAGGCTGTACTATTGTTAAAATACCTTATAAGCGAGATATTTCGTTAATTGATGACGTTAAATGCTTATTTATCACGTATAAACAGTTTAAAAAGATCAAACCTGATATAATTAACGTTGGTACCCCAAAGGCAGGTCTTATCGGTGTAATGGCCGGTGCATTTGCAGGAGTTAAAAATAGAATATTTACACTTAGGGGACTGAGATCAACAGCTGAACCTGAAGGAATTCAAAAGAAAATAGTGGAGTTTATGGAAAAACTTACCCACTATTTTGCAACGAAGATAATAAGTATTACACCTTCCATGGCAAACTATGGTTTTCAGAAGGGTATATTGGAACCTAACAAAACTGTGGTGCTAGCAAAAGCAAGTAGTAACGGTATTAATGTCGATCGTTTCTCACCGACCAAGGCGACAGCGCCACAAGTTGAATTGTTAAGAGAAGAGCTTGGTATTAAACCAAATGACTTTGTTTTCGGATTTGTAGGACGCGTCGTTAAATCTAAAGGAATAGAAGAAATATATTTGGCTTTTAAAAATTTAAAAAGCAAATATTCGAATATTAAACTGCTTATTGTGGGGCCCGTAGAATTGACAAGTGATGCAGTCGATGGAGAAATCTTAAAAGAGATCGAAAATGACAATTTAGTTATTATGGCAGGTAAGAGGAAGGATGTTGAGTTTTGCTACCAGATAATGAATGTGTTTACTTTACCATCGCACAATTTTAGGGAAGGCTTTGGGAATGTTGCCATGGAAGCTTCAGCTAGTGGTATACCAATTATTGTTACTCGAGGTGCAGGATGCCAAGACGCAGTAATAGATGGTAAAACGGGCTTACTCATTGATCCTAAGAGTCCTTCTGCTCTTCAAGAAGCTTTTGATTTTTATTACAAACAACCAGAAAAATGCAGAGATCATGGTGTTGCTGGGGCACAGTATGCAAATGAATTTTTCAGAAATGAAGTAATATGGCAGGCGCAGGTACAATTGTATAATACCTTATTACCTAATAGAAAATAATAGATGCTTAATTTAGTAACAATTACAGGAAGTTCTGGCTTTGTTGGACAGAACCTTACAAAATATCTTTCTGATAGAGGCGATAGCATTAGCAAACTCTCATTACGTAATCAGAACTGGAAAAATAATATGGAGTTAAAATCAGATGCGATTATCCATCTTGCAGGAAAGGCTCACGACACCTCTAATACATCTGGTGAAGAAGAATATTTCAAAATAAATAGAGATTTAACAATAGATTTATATGATAAATTTATTAAGTCAGAAATCAAAGATTTTTTTTATTTTTCCTCCGTTAAAGCAGTAGCGGATAAAGTTGATGGTATATTAAAAGAGGATGTGATTGGTTATCCCATTACTCCATATGGTAAGTCTAAATTGGAAGCTGAGCAATATCTATTAAGTCAAACTTTACCCACTGGAAAGCGTTTATTCATCATCCGTCCTTGTATGATTCATGGACCTGGAAACAAAGGAAATCTAAATCTATTGTATAACGTAGTTAAAAAAGGATTTCCTTGGCCCTTAGCTTCATTTCATAATCAACGATCATTTTTGAGCATTGATAATCTATCGTTTTTAGTGAAGGAAATGATGAATACTCAAGAGATGCAGTCAGACATTTACAATTTTTCTGATGATGAGCCGATTTCTACTAATGGCTTGGTTAACTTAATTGCCCAAACATTAGATAAGAAACCAAGATTTTTACATATACCTGCTTCGTTTATTAAGGCTGTAGGAAAAATTGGGGATGTAATCCCTTTGCCACTAAATTCGGAACGCTTGAAAAAATTAACAGAATCCTACGTGGTCTCTAATGATAAAATCAAAAATGCATTGGGAATTCAGTATCTGCCGACAAGTGCGGAGGAAGGTCTCAAAAAAACGATTCTCTCCTTTAAACGGTTGTAAATTGCGCCTAATTTTTTTACAATATAACATGCTATTTAGGGGAAGTATACACTGTATTTTGTAAATTTAAACTTGTTAACTTTAGTTATGGAAAGTGAAAGAGCCTATGGCTTAAAAAATATATTGCGTAAGGATGGGCCACGCTGGCTTGTGTTGTCAATTGATATATCTTTGGTATGGTCAAGCTTTGTTGTTAGCTACATTTTATTAATGAAACATCGGGGACCTATTTCTCTTTCATTACTATTATTTGAATCGCTAATCGTATCTTTTATCTATCTGATTGTTTTTTTGGCTTTTAAACCTTATCAAAGTATTGTTAGGCGCACTGGTTTACGGGATCTGAAATTAATAGGGAATTGTATTGGAGCAGCTTTAGGGCTGGTATTATTAATCTCCTACCTCTGGGAGTTTATGGTATCTGATGAACTGGAAAAAAAGTATTATTTTTCGCAGACACAATTGTTGTTTCATGCTTTAATGACTGGTATAGCGATGGCATCCATAAGATTGTTTTACAAAGCAGTTTATCACTCGTTTTTTTGGAACAATAGACAAAATGCTATTCCTGTTATACTGTTTGGGGCAGGAAATATGGGGCACAACACTTATAATCTTTTACAATTAGGCTCCCGTAATCGATACAAAGTGGTTGCTATTCTAGATGACAATCCGAACCGTATTGGGCGATATATTCAGGGTATACGTATTCGTTCGCTTGAAGAATTGAATATGAATTTGTTGGAAAGGGTTGGTGGTGCTCAAGAGCTTGTGATTGCCATTGATAACTCTTCGCCAGAACGATTAAAGAATATTACAGCGAAAGCTGAATTGTTGCCCATTAAAATTAAGATAATACCAAATTCCGCAGCTCTTTTGGAAGGAAGCGTTGCTACTCGGCAGATTCGTACATTGAAAATATCGGATTTACTCGGAAGGAAACCTATTGAATTGAACAATCCTAGTATAAAAGCAGCCTTATCTGATAAAGTCGTATTAGTGACAGGGGGTGCTGGTTCTATTGGTTCTGAGTTGGTACGTCAAATCGGAATGGTTTCATGTAAGCTTATTGTGTTAGACCAAGCTGAATCTGCGTTATATGATATTCAGCAGGAATTGCGAGATTCTCCTTGTTTTAATGATTTCACTTTTATTGTTGGAGATGTTCGTGATAAAGATTTTATGGAGGTGGTCTTTCAGAAATACCATCCACAGCTGATTTTCCATGCCGCTGCTTATAAGCATGTTCCATTGATGGAAGCAAATCCATATGAAGCTGTATGGACGAACGTATTTGGTTCCTATAATCTTGCCTTGCTGGCCGATAAATATCAAGTGGAAAAATTTGTCATGGTGTCTACAGATAAGGCCGTTAATCCTACCAATGTTATGGGAGCTACAAAACGTGTGGCTGAGATTGCTGTGAGTGCAGTTAATCAATTATCAAAAACTGCTTTTATCGTTACACGATTTGGCAATGTTTTAGGATCAAATGGTTCTGTTATTCCATTATTTGAGAAGCAGATTAACAAAGGCGGGCCAATTACAATTACGCATCCAGATATTACGCGTTTTTTTATGACCATTCCAGAGGCCTGTCAATTGGTTCAAGAAGCTGGAATTATGGGGAATGGCGGCGAGATATATGTATTTGATATGGGCGATTCTGTTAAAATTATAGATTTGGCCAAACAGATGATACGTCTAAAAGGGCTTCATTATCCCAATGATATTGACATTCAGATTGTTGGTTTACGTCCGGGTGAAAAAATCTTTGAAGAGTTGTTGGCTAACGATGAAAATACGGAGAAAACGCATCACGAAAAAATTATGATTGCAAAAGTGAACACCTTGGATGTCGAAGAAAAGCGTAAGAAAATTGATGAGCTTTGCCAACTGGTGCAACGAGCAAATCCTGAAAGTGACAAGATGCAAATTGTTTCTTCGATTAAGGCTATCGTTCCAGAGTTTAAATCACAAAATTCAATTTTTGAATCTTTGGATGATTCAAAAGAACCTTTTATATAGAAATAAACTAATACTCATTATTCAGGAATGACTTATTTACTTGTCCTCATAGCACTAATTACCTTAGAATTGGTGTATTTTAAAGTCGCTGATCGTTTTAATATCATTGATAAGCCGAATGAACGCTCTTCGCATTCATCAATTACCTTACGGGGTGGGGGTGTTGTTTTTTACTTCGGAGCACTTATTTATTTTATCTATTCAGATTTCCAATATCCTTGGTTTTTTGTTGGACTGACCTTGATGACTTTAGTGTCATTTTTGGATGATATCTTCACACTTTCCAATAAGATAAGGCTATTAATACACTTCTCTTCTGTATTGTTAATGGCTTATCAGCTCGATTTATTTGACATGCCTTGGTATTATCTATTAATTGGATTTATCGTAGTGGTTGGCGTGATTAACGCCTATAACTTTATGGATGGAATCAATGGAATTACTGCTTGCTATAGTCTGGCTGTCGGAGGCCTTTTAATGATTGTCAACCAGCAAATAAATTTTATCGCAAAAGATTTATTGATTTTTTCAATGTTGGGTGTGCTAGTATTTGCATTTTTTAATTTCAGGACCAAAGCCAAGTGTTTTGCAGGTGATGTAGGATCTGTAGCAATAGCTTACATCCTACTCTTTGCATTGGGACTACTTATTCTAAAGACAGGAAATTTGATCTACATTTTGTTTTTGACTGTATATGGAGTCGATGCTGTCTGGACCATCGTTAGGCGACTAATACGTAAAGAAAATATATTTGAGGCACACCGTTCGCATTTATACCAGTTCTTGGGTAATGAAGCAGGCATTAATAAATTATTTATTTCTTTCCTTTATGGTGTAATACAGTTTGGAATAGGCTATTTGGTCATTCAGTATTCTGGAGAAGCTTTAGGGACTCAATTGATTTTTTCATCTGTTCTAATAATTATACTTAGTGTTTTGTATTTATTATTAAAAACTTATGTCATAAATAGATACGTTAAACTATAATTGCTATGGGAGAATTAGGATTTATTCAGGGAGGTATTGCTAAAGACGAGCGTGGACAAATTCGTTTCGTTAACGAATTTGATATGAGTTTGGTTAAGCGATTCTATATTATTAAGAATGCTAATACAGCATTAATCAGGGGCTGGCGTGCGCACCGAGTTGAGCAACGCTGGTTTTATGTGCTATCTGGTAGTTTCAATGTGGATTTGGTAAAGATAGATAATTGGGAAAACCCATCACCTGAATTGCCTGTTGAAAATCTAATCTTACATGAAACTGATATGAAAGTCTTGTACGTTCCGATGGGGTATGGTACTGCCTTCCGTGCATTAGAAGGGGGTAGTGAACTATTGGTCTATGCAGATTATCCAGTGAGTCATGCTCCCTTGGATAACTATACGTGGGAGTATGATTATTTCAAAAATATGCGTGATATAATTTAATAAAGTATGAGTACTATTTTTTAGACTAATTTTTAGGCATAAAAGTTGCTAGGCAGTGGCTATATCCGTTAAATTCCTATTAAGTTAGCATATTTAAGAGGTTTTTAAATAAAAAAATATATTTTTGTCATTGAAATATTAAAATCAATTTTATAATTTAAATAAAACATGCGATTAATTTCAAAGTATGGCTTAGCACTTGGACTATTATATACGTCCGTGTTAATGTTATTTAATTCTTGCGCTTCCCGTAAGAATATGGTGTACTTACAGAATGATTCTACACAAATTAATACTTTGTATGAACAATATGTTCCAAAGATTCAGGTGAATGATATCTTAACAATTGTCGTTACCGCGGCTGACCCTAAAGTCACAGCGCCCTTTAATCCTCTTAGTACAATGACAAGCAGCAATTTAACACAGCAGGTTGATTTAGCTTTACGTCCAACTTATACAGTTGATAGTAATGGAGACATTACTTTACCTATGTTAGGAAAAATAAAGGTTGTGGGTCTTACTCGAATAGAAGCCATGGAAAAGTTAAGGATAGAGCTCAGTCAGTATATTAAAGATCCAGGAGTCAATATGAATTTTAACAATTTTAGAGTTTCTGTTTTAGGTGAAGTTTCTAAACCGGGATCTTTTACTCTCCCATCAGAGCGAGTTACTGTTTTAGAAGCTTTAAGTATGGCCGGAGACTTGACGATTAGAGGTGTACGTCAAAATGTGTTATTGATAAGGGAGGTAGATGGACAAAAAACAATGCATCGTTTAGATTTAACGAAGCAAACTACATTGAATTCACCATACTATTATTTAGCACAGAATGATGTTATTTATGTTGAACCAAATCAAGCACAAATCAACAATTCTAAGCTAGGAGCTAATTCAAATATCATTATCTCTATTGCAAGTTTATTAATTACCGTAATTTCAGTATTGACCCGTTAAAAAGATCCATGGAACAGCAATCTATTCAAAGTAAAGAAAATAAAGAAGGGGAGATAAATCTAAGACAAATTTTTGAGCAATATGCATACTATTGGAAGTGGTTTGTAATTTGCGTCGTCCTAGCAGGAAGTCTAGCTCTTGTTTATTTACGGTATGCACAACGAACTTATAGTACAACTGCTAAAATTCTTTTGAAGGATGAACGTAGTGGTTCTGCTGGAGAGCTTGCAGGAATTGCCGAATTGACTAATACAATGGGGTTAGGCGGTGGGAGGTCTTCATTTGTTTCTGATCAGATTGAGGTTCTCACATCTCGTAGGTTAATGAGGAAGGTAGTTGACCAACATAATTTAAATATTTCATATTTCATGAGAGGCAAAATTCGATCTTTAGAATTTTTAGAGAAGGATATGCCTTTTATATTAATTCCGAGAGGAAATCAGGATACGACATTGTTAAATATTAAGGTTAGTTCAAAGGATGGCAATCAGCTTGTTGTAACTGATCTTTTATCTGGTAGTAAGAGTACAACAACATTTGATAAAGACTTAAAGTTGGGTACGAATGTAGTATCATTTAAAAAGAATGGATCTTCAATAATTGATAAAGAAGCAGAATATGAAATTAATGTTATTCCTAAAAACTGGGCTGTAGATGCTAATAGAGGAGCAATAAGCGTAACGCCAGGAGCTGAAACTCAATCTTATATTGTAAATTTTGCTATGGTGTCTACATTGAGTAAAAAAGCGGAGCTTGTTTTGAATACTCTTATTGATACATATAATTCGGATCTTACCGAGGACAAAATGCGAACAACACGAGCTACTTCTGACTTTATTAACAAAAGACTTTTGTTAATTTCAAAAGATCTTTCTGGGGCAGATGAGCAAGCGGCTGAATTTAAGTCCTCTAACTCTATGGTTGACATGACTACAGAGGCTGGGGTTTTTCTAAATAATGCTTCTGAAAATGATAAGAAAGTTCTAGAATTTAGAACTCAATTAAAATTGGTAGATCATATGAACGATTTCTTGAGGAACCAAGAAGTTGGGAAATTATTACCTTCCAATATTGGTTTACAAGATGCTTCAATCGGTAATTCAATTGCTGCTTATAATAAATTGGTATTAGAGAGAGATGACTTGTTAAAATCAGCATCTAATCAAAACCCCGCGGTTATTGCATTGAATGAAAGTATTTCCGAAAGTGACAAAAGTATTAAACAAGCTCTTCAGAATTATCAAAAAGTTACACAGTTAGCCTTAAGCAGTATTGAAAATAAATCGAATGAGATAAAAAATCGTATTAGTTCGATTCCTAGTCAAGAACAAGGATTTAAGAAAATATCACGCCAGCAACAAATTGTTGAATCCTTGTATTTGCTACTATTACAAAAGAGAGAGGAGAGTGAAGTAAAAGCTGCGGCTACACCAGACAATCTAAAAATAATCGATGTTGCTTATACTAATAGCATGCCAATAGCTCCTCGCAAAATGATAATACTGGTGGGAGCACTATTTATGGGTTTTTTAATCCCTTTCGGTATTCTTTATCTCAAGTTTTTATTAGATAATAAAATACATTCACGTAAGGATATAGAAGATTTAGTGAAAATACCAGTATTAGGAGAGATCCCTACTTCGGAGGACACTATCGTACATCTTAATGATCGCTCATCGTTGGCGGAGGCATTTCGTATCCTTCGAACTAATATGAACTTTATGTTTGGTTCGGAACAAAAGGATAGCTCAAAAGTTATATTTGTGACATCTACAATCTCTGGTGAGGGTAAGTCTTTCGTGACAACCAATCTCGCACAGATTTTATCTATGTCGGGTAAAAAAGTACTCTTGATAGGGGCGGATATTCGTAGCCCAAAAGTACTGGATTATCTGGGGCTCTCGCATTTGCAGCATACGAATGTCGGTATTACGCAGTTCTTGATCAATCCAGACATGGATTTGGATAATATCATTATCAAAAAACCAGGAAACTATGATTTTGATGTGGTGTACTCAGGTTATATAGCCCCTAATCCTGCTGAGCTTTTAATGAACGGTCACTTTGACGATGTAATTAAATATGCACGATTGCATTACGACTATGTATTGGTCGATACAGCGCCAGTAAGTCTCGTTACGGATACCTTGTTGATCGCACATAACGCTGACTTAACCTTATATGTATCGCGTGTCAATTACCTTGATAAACGATTGCTTCAAGTACCGCGCGAGCTATATGTGGACGGTAAATTGAAAAATCTAGCTTCCGTTGTAAATGATGTGGATTTTGCGCGTGGCTATGGCTATGGCTATGGTTACGGTTATGGTTATGGTGACAAAGGCACGAAGAAGTCGGGTCTTGCAAAGGTTTGGCAAAATTTAAAAGACCGTTTAAATATAAAATAGATCTATAATTCAATAGATTTTGGCCTTATTGTTGTTCAACCCCAAGTCGATTCCTCGACTTGGGGTTTTGTTTTATAATAATAGCGGGGTGCGAGCGTTTTGGATATGTTGCATCTTAATAACTGTTCAATATGGAGTACTACCAATGACCATAAAAAAGATTACATGTACCATTTAAATTAAATATACACTTAAAAATATCTTATAGATGAAAAACAAACTGATATGTACGTTTATCGGATTGCTTGGTATGGCATCAGGCAATGTCTCAGCACAATTTTCACGACCAATAAGTATTGGGGCAGGTGCCGGAGGTACATTTGCATTGACAGATTTATCTAACGATGGTGCTAAATTCGCATTTTACGGTGAAGCAGATTATTTAGTTACTCCCTTTATTTCTGTGGGTTTACACGGCGAAAAGGGCAAATTGAGCGGAAATGGTTATAATAGTGAATTTGAAAATAATTATTATGCGGCCAATGTGAATGGAAAAATTAGGTTAGGACAATTTTTGAATCATCCGGACAATTACAGTTATTATACATTACAGGCAAATACACTTTCGCGTATTCTTTCTAATATATACGTTGGCGCTGGCGCTGGCGCTTTTAAAAACCGAATTAGACGACAGTTAGACCCAAGTTATATTGACGGCATTATCGGAAAAGGTGGAGAAATTGCAGAGGATCGATCGGGGATTCATTTTATCATTCCGCTGAACATAGGAGTTGATGTTCCCGTGGGAAGCACGCTTTACGGACCTCAATGGGCAATTAATATAAACTATCAACATACCTTAACCACAAATGATAACTTGGATGGAGTTATAAATGGCAATAAGGATCAATATGGTTTTGTTTCAGTGGGAGTCAAATATGCGCTATTCAATCGTAATTAAGCTAATCGAAAAAACAAACGTATGAAAAATATATTTAGAGCAAACTATAAGCGTCAGCTGTTTGGGCTATTTGCTTTTGCTATAGTAATCGGGTTCGCTGCGTGTAAGTCAAATTCTGCTATGTATAAGGCGCCAAAAGTAAATGCTTTTAAAGGTGGTAAGCTACCCCCGCCCCCGGGTATGGTATATATTCCTTCTGGTACTATACTTTTTAAGGGTTCATTGGATAGTGGAAATGTGGGTAAGAACGTTAGTGTAAGTGCTTTCTTTATAGACGAAACAGAAGTAACAAATAAACAGTACCGTGAATTTGTCAACTGGGTGGCTGATTCGGTCGCCGTAACAGATTATCTACAGGATGATAGTTATTTTCTGGATGTCGCTGGAGAGGAAGTTGGCCAAAAGCGTATCAATTGGTCCAAAGTAAAAAAAGTTTCACCGCTTTGGAAAAGCAATGACCCCAGTATCCAAGAACGCTTGGCTCCTATGTTGGAGATGCGAGGAAATAGACGGGCACTCAACCCTGATGTAATCAGATACCGTTTTTCCTATTTGCAATCCAAAGGAAATATGAAAAAGAATTACGTAACGGATACCGTTGCTGTAATGCCTGTGGAAGATATCTGGACAAAAGACTTTCCGAACGCACAGTTAGCTTCTTTAGATGCGAATTATTTTACACATCCTTCG
Source organism: Sphingobacterium sp. UBA3549 (assembly GCF_002376635.1). Classification (NCBI taxonomy): domain Bacteria; kingdom Pseudomonadati; phylum Bacteroidota; class Sphingobacteriia; order Sphingobacteriales; family Sphingobacteriaceae; genus Sphingobacterium; species Sphingobacterium sp. UBA3549. The sequence goes on from NZ_DFOE01000011.1 coordinate 177,610, forward strand.
TTTGATTACTATCCCGTTGTGGGTGTAACCTGGAGACAGGCACGTGCATTTACAGACTGGCGCGCCAATGAAATGGCTGCAACGGTATTAAAAAATTCATATTTAAATGGTTATCAGCTGAGCCTTAGTCTGCCTACGGAGGCACAGTGGCAATATGCTGCTTCGGGAAAATTGGATCCTCAGGATACCATTGCAGGTTCCCGGATGACGATTGATGGAACAGAGGGTAAAAAGAAATTGGCAGTAAACTTTAAACAGGGCGAGGGAACGTATTCCCGTGATGGCGCAACTTTCACATTGCCTGTTAAATCGTATATGCCAAATGCTTTTGGCGTTTATAATATGGCCGGTAATGTGTCGGAATGGACATTGGATGCGTACAGCCCTTCTGCGGTGGTATTTGTAAATGATCTGAACCCAGCGTTATTGTATGATGCAGATCCGAAAGATGGTGATGCACTCAAACGTAAGGTGGTAAGGGGCGGTTCATGGAAAGATAATGGTGAGCAGCTAAATAGTGAAACCAGGAACTATTCAGTTGATTATGAGCCACATTCTTATATCGGATTTCGTTGTGTGATGTCGGCATTCGAAATGCCTACCGTACAAAGTAAAACGAGAAAGTATTAATTCTTTGATCACTCTATAAATTAAACGTGATGAATATAAAAATATTGACAACAGTTTTGATGGGCTTAGGCATTGGAACTGTTACAGCGCAAGAAAATGTAATTCCTGATACACTCCAGGCAAATATTTCGCAGGAAATCATCCAAGATACTATACCGACAACTGATGGATTTTATCAGGCAAACAATATGGAAGATGCTGTACCGTTTGCGTATCCGGAGGTAAATAAGAAGAATATTCGTTTTTATAAACGGGTTTGGCGTGATATCGACTTAAAAGATGAAAAGAACGCTATATTAGCTGTGCCGGGTAATTCTTTAATAGAGGTGATTATGAAAGCGATTGAAAAAGGTAAGCTATCGCTATATAGTCCAGACGATGATTCTTTTAAAGGACGATTAAGTGCGCAAGAGGGTATGGCGCGGTTTGCAGATAGTGTGCTTGTACCGATTTTTGATGGTGAAGGAAACCAAATTGACTCTAAAATGGCACTGAATGAATTTGATCCTGCACGGGTGACTAAATTTCGTGTTAAAGAGGATATCTTTTTCGACAAACAGCGTAGTAGATTAGAGACCCGCATTATCGGTGTGGCACCTTTAATGAACATTACAACATCGGCTGAACTTGCTGAATCGGTTGGCGCTACTCCCGCTTTCTGGCTGTACTTCCCGCAGTTGCGCTATGCTTTAGTGCAGGTCGACGTGTCAGATCCGGACAAAGGATTGTATGATATGAGTATGGATGATTTTTTTGTTCAGAATAAATTTGCAAGTACCATCGTCAGGGAATCTTCGCCCGGGATGCTTCAGAGTTTGAAAGAAACAGAAAATGGAGGGCAGCAACTTGACGGTAAAAAAGTCGAGGAGAAATTGGATGCGTATAAGAAGAAATTATGGAGTAATCCTAAAGGCGTAAAAGCAGAAGAACTGGAAGGAAATCAGACGCAGACTCAGATTCAAAAAAACGATAGCACTGAGTCTCCTGCCGAACAGAAATTATAGCACAATTATAAAAAGACTTTCCAAAAGGAAAGTCTTTTTATTTTAATCGCTGTCTTTGCCGATAAACCTGGAGTAGGAATGGACAAGTGTGAAGAAAAACACCTCTTGCGGTGCGAATCTAAAATATCGGTTAAAATTTTTCCACAGACGCTTTGGTCCATCCGGTAGTGAAGATATGGCGCTGATGATTTTTCCTTCCTCAAACCGCTCATCATGAAATCCAAAATTGCCCGAATACCAAATTTCATTCATCATCCAATCTGCATCTATATTTTCGGGGTAGGGAAAAGGAATTTCATCAATCGGCAAACCTACATACTCTACTAAAATTTTGTGTAATAGATGTATCCAATTGATAATGCCGCTTTTGGTATACATTTTCTGTAAATCTTCCTTATCAATAGTAGTGTGGGTGGTATGATATAACCGAGCTGAATCGCAGATTTGACGTAAACCTATACCAAAAGAAATCATGTGTTTTAGTATATGACCATTTATCTGGAGTAGCTGTAACTCTGGTGCTAGCAAACGGATAGATTCATTGCCTATTCTGAGCATTTGCTCTTGAGATTTATATTGATCTTTAAGCACACGCAGATAGCTGAGTTTAAATGGACTCCTGATGTCAAAAAGCTTTTTATGATGCTCGGTATAGATATTGCCCCATTCATAGTCGAGACTAAAACCCGCAGTGTCACGGAATTTTACTGCATTCTCTTTTAGATATTTTCGAGCTTCGGCATATCCATTGTTATCGAAGTACCAGTCAATATCTCCACAGCTGCGATGGTTGGGGACGCGATAGCTGGCGGCAATACCCTGTCCTTTTAACAAAATAGGTCTGAGGCCAATTTTACTGAAAAGAACAAACTGTTCCGCAATCACTTGATTCATTTTCTCATTACGGCGTTCAATCTGGTCTATGCGGGCTGCCCACTTCAATCGTAGCGCTAGCGGTGGAAGCTGATTTTCTTCTAATAAAGGGAAATTATCATAAATAATCCCATCAACAGTATGGTTGGCGGCATACGCTCGGATGGTGTCCCAATCATCGGCTGTCATGGGTTTTGTCAACACGAGTTGACCTTTTCCCCAAAGGCCTATACGTAACAATTGAAAAAAAATATCCTTTAGCCGATTCCTCATGAAGATTTATAATATCAGTTTAGAATGCTAATATAATGAAATTACGCGCTAGGTCGTATACCAAGTCCCAGTTAAAATCGGCTAATGTCGTTCAGTAAGAATTAGGTTTTATTTTAGGCAGCAATAAAAATATAAAAATAAAGGTTGGAAACGAAGTCTCCAACCTTTGTGCATGTACAAAATATACCTAAATATTTTTCAAATATACATTAAAAATCAGAGTATAGGAGATTATTGAAACTTTCCACGATAGTAAGAAAAAAGCTTAGTGCTACTTTTATTTAAACAGTATCTTTTTTGTATAGTTCCTCATAGAGTTGTATAATCTTCGTCTGAATTTGCTTGATTTCTTCCTCACGTTGTCGTATTTTGTTTAAAATTTCAGCACACTCATCTCTTTCGTTTGCGTTACCTGTGTTATGTTGAGCTAATAACTGTGCAGTTGTCAAATTAAATACGCTTGCAATCTGGTGTAAACGGGAGAGCGTAATCGTGGTAAAGCCTGTTTCGATCTTTGAAACAGCGGGATTAGATAAGTTCAATTTTTTGGCAAATTTTACTTGTTCCCAGCCTTTCTGTATCCGAAGTAATCTAATTGTCTTCCGTATGTTTTTCATGAAAAAAATAATTTATCGTTAATTTATAAAAAATAGCTTTGACGCTGTACAGCTCAAACAGCAATACCTCTGACGCTGATCTTAAAAACTGCAGTCAAATCGCTAGAAAATATAGGTAGGCATCCAATTATAGCCCGCTATTTGTTCAGGATGTTCATTCCAATCGAGATCGGGATGATAATATACGACAGTGCTAAATAATATATGCTTATAACCAAATCCGTAACGATAGGGAACTTTGTGTGCCTTTAAAATGCCGTTCACAACGATCTTTCTTAAAATGGAGTTAATCCGTTCAGCTGTAATTTCGAAACTATATTCATTCGAAAAGTCCGCAGCCATCTGATAGATTGTCCGTGGCCGGAAGAAATAATTGGTTGTTGTAGCGACAAATAAGACAAATTCACTTTCTTTTTTAAACTGCTCTTGTTTCTTTTTATTAATACTATTTTTCTTTTCAAGCTTCTTTTTCATATGTTTAGGAACTGCGCGTTTTAAATTGGAAATAAATACCTCAATTTGCTCACAGCCTTGTTTAGCCACCACCTTTTTTGGTTTGACATAAATCGTGTGCATAGTAACCACGAACCAGGTATCGTCGATAGGACACTCCGGATCCGAATCTGGATGAGCAAGTACGGTAATTTATAATCTAAGAATAATTTTAAAGATAGTTATAATAACTGATAGTTATTATATGCTTGATTATTTATTTTGTTAACCAGTATTCTTTTTAATACCAGCTTCCTTTTTGAGACCAAAGAATACTTAATTTGGGCATTATGATTAGCGTTTAGTTCTTAGTGCAATCTCAATCTTTTCTATGGCATTGAAAATAATTAATCGAAAATGTCGATCAAAATTATATAAATCAATAACATCCTCGAATACAGAACCCTGTTTGAAATTATGATTCACAAAATCAATTTGCTTTTCCCACCAATACGCTTCAATTTATAATAACTGATATTCGCTAGAAAATGAGGTGCCACGGTGATGTCTTGAAACGCCATGTTACGCTGTTGGAGCAGACTTAACTGATCTTGTATTTTCAATGGAATTTTTTCAGGCATTAAAATATAATTGGCTATAAAATAAAAAGACTCGCATGCTGTTCTAATGGGAAGCAGTACGAGTACCGTTAGTACAAACGTAATAATATTAGTATTATTAACAAAATAATTAAAATAAATTCTGGAATAATTTTGCTTGATTAGCGTCTCTTTTGTATCGTCGTTGTATCCTGATAAATTAAGGCGTTTCGCTAGATGTTGAATTTCCCCAGAATTGGAAACATGAAGCTCCTTGGAGGATAAAAAAATAAATCCTCCTGATTGAGTCAGGAGGATTGGCTAAATGCTAGATACTTTTAACCGGCAAATCCAATTTAAGAATAATTTTTTGGAAAGCGATGAAGGCCTGAAAGCGATTAAGCACGATCTTTATGATGAAATGATAAACCGGGAGATGGATAAGGATACGCGACAAGGGTTATATGATTATCATTGATTTAATTTTTTTTAATAGGAAATGATGCTGTAATGAGCATAGCTCATTACGGTTCCTAACTTACTACGTAAGTTTTGATAATGAGGAAGTTTTGGGTATATTTCCTCAATAGATTAGTTCTCGATGGCAGAGGAGAGATCGATAAATTGCTTTTTGTAGGCAATTTATCTAAGTTTGAAAAAGAAATAGAAACAAAAATAGGAAGGAGCGATACTATGGGCACTCAAGAATATTTATTAGATAAAGCTGAAAAAAAGGGAATTCAAAAAGGCATTGAAAAAGGTCTTAAGACTGGCATTGAAAAAGGAAAGCGGGAAGAAGCTATTGCCATTGCACTGGAGTTTAAGAAAATGGGTTTACCTATTGCTGATATTGCTAAAGGAACCGGTCTTTCTATCGAAGAGATCGAAAAGCTGTAATCAAATACTTTTAAAGTTTATAGATATTTATTTTAAGCCATTTCCGAAAGGAAGTGGCTTTTTCATTTTAAGGATGCTATGTGCTCAAAAAAACTCCCCTTTCGTCGCTGATAAAAGAGGAGAACTTTATAAATCTAAATTATGAAAAATCTTATCGTTAATGTGCGACCCTTTATTCTAAAATATCTTCGAGACTTAATTGATATTTTTCCAGCAAATCAAGAAATTTTTCCTCCGTTTTGACCTTTTCATAAACTGATTTAGCCCCATTAAGTTGCTTTGCTCTTACATTCTTAGATAAGGCCACATTAAGATTTAGGTAAAAATCTTCTTTCTTACCATTATCTAGAGATATTTCGGCCAATGTAGCAAATAATACACCATTGTCGGGATCAAGTTCTATAGCTTTATATATGTCTGTAAGTGCATCACTGTAGTTCTTGCGTCTACGGTAGATATCTGCTCTTGCATTTAATAAATCTATACTTTCGGGAAAAGCAACAAGACCCTCTGAGAAATTTTGTTCAGCTAATTCATGTTTGCCTAAATTATTATAGCTTAAACCTTTTAATAAATATTTCCATTCGATATCTAAATTTATTTTATTTAAGTATTGGATGGCTGTTTCATAATCTCTCGCATTATAATACAAATTTCCTAAATACAAAAGAGTAAAGGGATCATTGGGTTTTATCTCCAGTGCTTTTTTAAAATCTTGGATTGCTTTACTTATGTCCTGAGATAAATAATATAAACTACCGCGCTGTGCAAAATATTCATATCTTGATGGATCTAGGGTTATAGCTTTGTCTAGTAGTTCAAGTTTACGTAATGAATCTTTTTCTACTAAGGCGTCATTAAAAAGCTTCTCCGCTTGCTTAATTGTTTCGAACTTATCTGTTTCGAAAGATAGGTTGTCCTCGGTTAGCTTTTCAAAAAGTTTCAGGTAATCGTATGTAATCGTATTAGGCTTCCCACTTGTTCCAATCTTTACGATTTCTTTGGTATTGATTTGTTTGTCAGTGTGAATGACAGATAGTTCCGGTAAACTAGCGTTATTCATTTCATTCAATTCCTTTTCCCATTTTTTTAGAATGCTATACTCGAGAGCTTTTTCCTCTGCTTCTTTGGGAAAAGGAAGCCGCGTAAGTACGAAGTGAATTTTCGGACTGCGATTTAGCAGTTCATTTTTCGGAGATGAGAGACTCCTTATTATTTTTTTGGTACCGAAAAGGTTTTCCGTATTATTAACTGCTAATACGACAATCTCATCAGCAAATATTTTTAAGGTGATGCCAGAAATATCCGTGATACCTGTTCTAGAATCTATTAATAGATAATCTGGGTTGAATTCCTTTTCGATTTTAGCTTTAAGATCTAAGAAAAAACGAATACCATAAGAATTCTGCGAATAGAATAATTGAGACCATTTTGTTGTTGCAAGTTTTCGCCAATAATCATCATTTTCGAAATTACCTGCTGATAAAAAATCAATATCATTATCATTAATGTTTTTAGCAGTAAGCTTACAAGTGTAATTCGCTAATTTTTCGGGCAATATGTTTTCATTGGCAAAACTATATATATAATCGACAAGCCCTTGTTTAGCTATATTGGGTTCTAAGTTATAATCTTCATCAAATTTAAACTGCAGTCCAGGAGCTTCGAGATCAAAGTCGACAACAAAAACCTTCTTTTTTAGCTGTGACAATTTGATAGCAATATTACTTAAAGCTAGTGATCGACCTACACCTCCTTTGTATGAATAAAATGTTATTGTTTTCATGTTATATAATTAATGAACATCTCTCCTTGGAAATTCTTTCTGCTTTCAGAATTTCATCCTCAGAAATACTACTTGGAATTTCAAATCTCGGTCCAGATCCGATAATAACTGTATTCTCAAGACTAATACAAACGCCAACAGCTTTAGCAAGTTCTATCAATCTATATAGAGAGATGTTTTGATAATCGTTCGCTTCATAGCGTTGAATTTGTTGAGCCTGTATACCGATTTTTTTTGCCAAGTCTGTCTGAGACATGTGCTGTGCTATCCGTGCCTTTATAATGAGTCTTGGTAGCTCCTCAAGAGATTTAGCCTCGATAATGTGCAAATTCCCTTTTTTTAATGATTCATATTCATCAAGTTCTTCCTGAAGTGTCGCAATCATCCCATCGAAAGAGTTTAAAGAATATAATTTTTCAATTTCACTCATCTCTTGGTTTTGGCTGATAGTGTCCCGATGCTGCTTGAGTTCGGCAATTCTTTCTTTTGTTAAATTCTCTTGTTGTGCGTTCTTTATCATAATATATCTATGATTATAATGCCTTTTTGTATACCAGTATTTTTATCTTTTTGGAAGAAATCCTTAAACATTAATCCACTCTGACCTTCAATTGTATTTGCAGGAAATACATCTGCACAAAATTGTTGTTGAATAAATTCTCTATTTGCTTTTTCATTTAAAAAAAGAAGTTGTGGGCAAATGTTTAATAGTGCAAATAGCTGCTTGTCCTTGTTATTCTCATCCATATGCCAACAAACATCTATATCACTTGGATGCGGTTTTTGGGTGACAAAACTCCCATCTGCGTATAAATGACTACATGCTATTTTTTTAAATACTTCTAATAAACGTTGAAAGCCCTCAAATATTTGACTCCTCTGATCATTATATACAAATATTTCCTCAAATTTTTCGATAGTTAACTTATGCTCCCCAGGCACAATCAAACCTGTCTCTTCATCAAAAATAACATTCATAAATTAAGTTAGATATTATATGTAAGTAAAACTACAACAAATTTGTTGTAGTTTTGTTTTCGGTAAGTAAATATTATGATGATTTAACATTTTTTATAAAATATAGGGGGAGAAATACGCAGAATTGGATTAGAATATACATAGTTGGAACTGGCATTGAAAAAGGAAAGCGGGAAGAAGCTATTGCCATTTCACTGAGTTTAAGAAAATGGGTTTACCTATTGTTGATATTGCTAAAGGAACCGGGCTTTCGATCGAAGAAATCGAAAAACTGTAATCAAATACTTTTAAAGTTAATAGATATTTATTTTGAGCCATTTCCGTAAGGGAGTGGCTTTTCATTTTAAAGATCAACAATAATCCTCTTTTACCGATTATAAAGGGAAACCAATTTTAAATACTAACTATATTATGAATGATTACACCTAGCGGTTCATGTTATAGAAAACAGTTAAACTAATGCTAATTATATTAGTATTTTGTATTGATAATTCCTATCTTTGTACTGTTAACCAGTTGATAAATAATTATGAGTCCAAGAAGAAAGCGAATAGATGATCCCTTGTGGAAATCTATTTTGGAGCAAACATTTTCGCATTTTCTACGATTTATTTTTCCGGATGCAGATGCTGTTTTTGATTTGAATAGACCCTTTGATTATCTTGACAAAGAGTTTGAGCAATTATTCCCTCCGGAAAGTAACGGTAAGGGAGTTCGTTATGTCGATAAGCTCGTCAAAGTCTATTTAAATGATGGGAGCGAACAGTTTGTGCTCTGCCATGTGGAGATACAAAGCAGCAAAGGAAATGGTGATTTGGCCGAGCGCATGTTTCGTTATTTTTATAGAATATGGGATCGTTATAAAGTTCCTATTACGGCTATAGCTATTCTGGCCGATGAAAATGTAAGCTATCGGCCGGAGGTATATAGGCAAGAATTTATGGGCACGTCATTGCGCTATGATTTTAACAGTTACAAGATCATGGATCAGCAAGAGTCGGTATTGCGATCAAATAAGAATCCATTTTCTGTAATTGTTCTTACTGCTCTTTTGGCTATCAAGAACAAGAAAATAAGCGACGAAGGCCTGAAAGCGATTAAACACGATCTTTATGATGAAATGATAAACCGGGAGATGGATAAGGATACGCGACAAGGGTTATATGATTTCCTAACTTACTACGTAAGTTTTGATAATGAGGAAGTTTTGGGTATATTTGAAAAAGAAATAGAAACAAAAATAGGAAGGAGCGATACTATGGGCACTCAAGAATATTTATTAGATAAAGCTGAAAAAAAGGGAATTCAAAAAGGCATTGAAAAAGGTCTTAAGACTGGCATTGAAAAAGGAAAGCGGGAAGAAGCTATTGCCATTGCATTGGAGTTTAAGAAAATGGGTTTACCTATTGCTGATATTGCTAAAGGTACCGGTCTTTCTATCGAAGAAATCGAAAAACTGTAATCAAATACTTTCAAAGTTTATAGATATTTATTTTAAGCCATTTCCGAAAGGGAGTGGCTTTTCATTTTAAAGATGCTATATGCTCAAAAAACTCCCCTTTCGTCGCTGATAAAAGAGGAGAAACTTTATAAATCTAAATTATGAAAAATCTTATCGTTAATAATAAAGCGCCATAATAAATTAAGGCGCTTCGCTAAATGTTGGTATATTTCAACCGGCTGATCTAATATAGAAATAATTTTTTGAAATTGAAAAAATTATAAAAGATTTTTGATCTTTATTTTTGCTGTTTTGGATGCTACTTTATGTTATCCCAATTATTGGTCGCTCGCCGTCGCGGTAGAAGTAGTCGAAGAGTTTGCAGTATTAATCGTGTCGCTTCTTTCGTTGTTCAGAGATAGTATAGGATTCTTATATAGTTATTCGTATAGCTGTTCAAATGCATCTATCAGTTTCATATTTTGAGATTTCGCAATCGAAAAAACTTCATGAGCATAAAAATCATCTGCAGTTTGATTTAGTACTTTCGTGAATCTTGTATTTTCAATGCCTGCTTTTTCTGAAACTTCTGCTTGTGACGATACAAATTGAGTAATAAATTTTTGGTAGGTATTCAACTTCTTATTGTTTTTTACTTTGCCTTTTTGTTTTGCAAGATATTTTTTATGGGCTGTGTTGGCGATTTCGGATAATGCATTTTCACAGTCTTTGTCAAAGTCGTTCGATAGTAGTTTTACAGCATTATAAAAGTTTCGGCCTTTTACTACTGATAAATCACTATTTAGTTGGAAAGACTCTAAAGGATTTTTATCCGATAAAATCGCTTCAAACTCTTTGTTTAAAGTTTTCAAAAACTTTTCGAACTTCATTTTATATTTCTGTTAGTTAATGTTTTGAATTTATATCGCAATTTTATTTGCGATTATATTTAGTATTGTTATATTTGTATTATAATCAGTTCGCTGATTTAGTCTCGGGCACGAAACGGCAAATTTCAAAAGACGTGAGACGTAGGGTTTGCGACCCCCCATGCTTTTTGTATCTTTACAACAAGGAGGGGCAAGCTCCCCTATTGGAAACTGCGTCTGGGTTCTTTGCCGTACCTGTGTTCAGTGGAAGATAGTGGGGCTTGCCTCTTTTATATTTATAGATGCTTGCGTCTTACTTCCCCTCGAGACTCTTATTGATAATCCAACTATTAAATTATGAGGCAAAAAGAGTCATTAACTACAACAAAACGGCTGCAGATCAAGGATCAGCTGGGTCAGCCTGCAGTATCACTGCTTATCAAGAACAAATACTGCCCACCAGAATAGCCTCTCAAAAGCTTAAAACCAACAATGGCCGATAACCCCTGGGTATCGAATGGATATAAAAGCCGTAATGGCCTATTTATAGCATACCAATTGTTGATTTTGCCGGCCTATTTTTTTAGATCCACGCTCTAAAATTGAACAGCCCTCATCTCTTTTATCTTCGCACTTTAAAAGTAAGGGTTTCCGATTTCAAAAGCAAAGATTTGAGAAAAATACTGTTATAGAAATTCTATAAAAAAGGTCGGTTTTTTATTTTACCAACGGACGCGGTATCGTCTCTATCAAATTACGTGTAACTGTCCTGCACCGCGCCCGATAACCTATTTCTTATTTTTTAACCGCTGTGACCTGAACCCATTCAGGTTCCCACAAAAAAGCTGATTTCGGTCGGATAGGGAATGCCATGTGCTATGGTCACCGCTAAAAACTAAACACATGAAAGCGATTTATGAAGATCTCCTGCATCTCGACAGGCCATTCTATGAGATCCATGAAGACAGTTACGATCCATTAAAATGTATCGAAAACTTTTGGGATCATTATTCGCTAGTCGCAATACGCGAAAACCTCTATGCATTGGATCTCAAATGCAAAACCCTCGGCGAAGCTACTGAAAGCAAATTAGAGGCTCTACAGCAAACGTTGTTTTTGTCGGATATTCTGCGCGCGCTAATAGCCTATTTCCTGACGCATAGCCGCCATTTAGATACGGGCCAAATTAGACTGTCAGCTCTGGAAGCGAATATGGAGGAAATCAGACTGACCAAAAAAATCAACGATTTTTTTCAATCCATTAACCAACCAAAACCTTAAGATGATGAAAACAATACTATATAATTTACACAAGGCTTTTAAAAGCAAACGAGCACGAGTGATGCTGCTGTGTTTGGTTTCTATGTTTAGTTTATCTGCCCAAACTCCCCGCAAGGACAGCGGGGCGGATGGGCTTAATATTGCCCAGCCTGTCATGCTAGGATTTAGGGTGCCAGAAGAGTTTTGGTCGCACGAGTTCATGATCTTTGAGAACGGAAAATATACCCGTCAAACTCTCGAAAAATATCGTGGCAAACCGCTGATCCTGGACTTTTGGGCAACTTGGTGCCCCTCCTGTATAGCGAAATTTCCAAAAGTTGACCAATTTAAGCAGATCTATAGAGATCGTATGAACTTTATACTTGTCAATAGTTTCGATACAGATACCCAAAAGATAGCGACAGTATTGACCGGCGAAGGCACTGGGCAGCCTACACAAACAGCATCTATTGTAAATGACGTATATCTTAAACAATTGTTCCCGCACCAATCGGTTCCAATATATATTTGGTTGGATGAATACGGCCGGTTGCAGGCTTCCTCAACCGCTAACTTCCTCAATGATGATCAAGTCCGCGGCATGGTAGAAAGAATGAAAGGAGGGAAGCAATGAAAGGCTTAATGATGTGCTGTATAATGTTTCTCAGCAGCCTAACTTACGGCCAGCACAGGTGGAAAGGCCAGGTGCAGGATCAACATGGAAAGGGCATTCCTGAGGTCGTCTTACGCAGCAATAAAATTGGAGAACTAGGTGCTACAGATCGTGAAGGTAATTTTAACATTATCCTTCCCAAGCTTCCTTTCGTCGTCTATAGCAGTAAGGTGGGCTATATGACAGATACTTTGCTTATCGTAGACGAAGTGCCTGTCAACATTGTGCTAAAAAAAGCAACGATCCAATTGGAAGAGGCCGTGGTGTATAGCGATGGATTCCAGCAGCTACCCCGTGAACGTGCAACGGGATCATTTGAACAATTAAATGGCAGTCTTCTGAAAAGAAGGGTGTCCTCCAATATTCTCGGACAGCTCGATGGTCTGGCAACAGGCTTACAATTTGATAATAGAAATAAAAGTCCGCAGTTAAATATTCGGGGTATGAATTCTTTTCTGGGGGGAATTATAAGCCCACTTATTGTCGTGGATAATTTTCCTTTTGAAGGGGATATCAATCAGCTAAATCCTAATGATGTGGAGTCGGTGACTTTACTGAAGGATGCCGCAGCAACTTCAATATGGGGTGCTAGGGCCGGGAATGGAGTCATCGTGATCACAACTAAAAAAGCATCCAATAAATTTAGAGTTGACTTTTCTACCAATTGGACGCTACAAACCCCAGAAGACCTGTATTATGATCCGATCGTAAAATCGACAGACTTTATCGATGTGGAGAGGATGCTATTTGAACGGGGGCATTATGATAATCTTTTTTCCAACCCCCTTACTTTGCGAAAAACAGTACTCTCACCTGTAGTCGATCTGCTGCAAAAAGTACGTACCGGGGAAATGGACAGAACTAAGGCTGACCTGATCATGGATGGATGGCGAAACAATGATGTCCGGAAAGATCGGGAAAAATTCTACCGCTGGGGATCGCTGCAGCAACATTATTTGCGCTTAAATACAGGCACTGCAATGTCCGATCATAGTCTTTCCGTGGGCTGGGACAAATCTATCGGAAACGAAATTTTGAAACATTCAGACCGGATTACCCTGCGTCAAAACAACACTCTTCGGTTAAATAAAAAACTCAGTCTTCAGGCAAATTTTGCTTATACAGCTACACAAAATGTTTCATCTGCAGGAATTACCAATTTTGTGTATTACCCTTATACAAGAATATTTGACGAAAATGGTAATCCCTTATCAATCCCTTATCAGCTTAATCAGAATTATGTGGATACCGTTGGTAAGGGCAACTTATACGACTGGAGTTTCAATCCTTATACGGATCTGCAGGAAAGCAAAACCAAAACCTCGTTGAATCATCTCGCTGTAAACCTGACTGCTCAATACCAACTATTGGCGGGTTTAAATGCGCAGCTCATCTACGGCCTCGAAAACCAACAGATCCATGGGAACAATTTTTATAGGGAAGATAGCTATTTTGTACGTGACCTGGTCAATCGATTTACTCAGGTCAATAATGGGGGAGTGAAACGTAATCTTCCCGCGGGTGCAATTGAAGATCGATCTTATAGCAACCTCATCGGTCATCGGGTACGGGGGCAGATCAACTTTGCGAAAACATGGTATGAGCAACACGAATTCAATATGCTGCTCGGCGCGGAATTGAGCAACAGAACAATCCAGGGAAACTCGTATCGCAATTATGGCGTGGATCCGAATGTCTTGACTGTTCAAAAGGTGGATTATGTCAATGCTTACCCAACCTATGATAACCTTTACGGAAATAGCTATATCCCTTATTATGGCTCCAATTCGAAATATATTCAACGTTTTGTCTCTGTTTTTGCCAATGCAGCCTATTCACTGCGCCAAAAATATACATGGACAGCGTCCATGCGCAAAGATGGAAGCAATGTGTTTGGTGCTGTCGCCAACAACAGGTGGAATCCGCTATGGTCTACGGGTCTATCCTGGACAGTGTCCAAAGAGGGCTTTATGCAGAATCTCCACTGGCTCAATAGTCTCAAATTGCGAAGTACATTCGGAACGAGCGGAAACCTGGCAAATGGAGCAAATAAAGACCCTATCATGTTGTATGTAGGCACTGCTCCATTTACGAACTATCCCTACGGCTTGATCAATACGCCTCCAAACCCGTATCTGAAGTGGGAGGAAGTGCGAACATGGAATAATGGGATTGATTTTGCGGTACTCGGAAATAGACTCTCTGGCTCGTTTGAATGGTTTGACAAATGGTCAATTGATCTGATAGCACCAGACGAACTGGATCCGACAACAGGGTTTTTGACGGCCGACCGAAATATTGGCGAGATCCGTGGCAAAGGATTTGATGCGAAAATAGACGTGACCTCATCTTTGGGAAGTCCATTGCAATGGAAAATTACGGTGGGCTTATCACATGCCAAAAGCACGGTGACGAAATTTAATGGTACGCTGTCTTCCTCACAAAATTACGCCGAATCTGGCCCTAGGGCGCTCAATCCGATCCTGCAAAAGGAGCTTTATCCCGTTTTTGCGTACCGCTTTGCCGGCCTAGATCCACAGAATGGGGATCCGCAAGGCTATCTCAACGGGGAAATCTCCAAGGATTACCAAAAACTTCTGAACGACTCGCTTCAAAATCTGCATTATTATGGATCGGCATTGCCCCGGTACTATGGTTTTTTAAGGGGAATGCTGTCTTATAAAACACTCCAGCTGACGTTTTCCGTAAACTATAAATTTGGGCATTACTTCAGAAATCGGACCATCGGATACAACGGTTTATTTGACGGGGCAGCCGCACATGGCGACTACTATAAGCGATGGCAAAATCCAGGTGATGAAAATTATACTACTGTGCCCTCTCTTGTATATCCCGGAAACGGAAATCGCGACAATTTTTATAAGTACGCGGAACCTAATGTGCTCAAAGGGGATGTCGTCAGACTTCAGGACATCGGACTGCGCTACGCCTTCCCAAAATTCCCGGCGCAGCTCACGGCCTCCATCAATAATGTAGGCATCTTGTGGCGGGCGAATAAAAAAGGGGTGGATCCGGATTATTTCACGATTCCGCCAGGACGTATTTACTCCTTGGGTATTAACATTAATTTATAAGATGATGAAATTGATATATACATCGCTGCGCGTAAAGACTGCGCTGCTTCTCGTTGTTCTCATAGGAATGTTCTTAAATTCCTGTAATAAATTCCTTGATGAAAAAAGCGATGGTGCTTTGGCAGTACCCAACACTTTGAAAGATCTTCAGGCCTTGCTGGATAATAATTCAACGATTAATTTATATACTGGGCCGGGATTGATTGAACTGAATACGGATGACTTTTTTCTGGAAGCATCGGTTTTGAATAAATTAACCGAATTTGATAAGCAGGCCTATACTTGGGAACCGAATCCCCAATTTCAGTCGATCAACGTCAACCTGCAATGGAGAAATTGCTATCTAATTATTTTCTACGCTAACACCGTATTGGATAGGCTACAGGCGGATGAGAACAATAATACTTTGGAATACAATAGCCTAAAAGGCTTTGCGCTGTTCTTGAGAGCCTACACGTATTTTCAGCTGGCGCAGGTATATGTTCCAGTATATAAACCGGGTGATGAAACGCACAATATGCAAAAGCTGGGCTTGCCACTGCGCCTGACTCCAAGTTTTGAAGATAAATCGCAGCGGTCTTCAATCAGTGAGACTTATGATCAGGTTCTTAACGATCTACATGAGGCCAAAGTACTCCTCCCCGAGACAGTAACTTTTGCTACGCGGCCAAATAAAACTGCTGCATATGCTTTATTGGCGAGGGTATACTTGACCATGCAAAATTATGAACAGGCCCTTAGCAATGCAAATGAGGCATTGGCCCGTAACAGTACATTGATGGATTACAGCATGCGAAATACAGCAAGTACGACCCCTTTTGAAGCCTTCAATCCGGAAGTCATATTTTGGGCACACAGTTCCAGTATGAGCATGCTGAGTCCAGCACGGGCAAACGTCGATACCCTACTTTACAACAGTTATGAAGGAAATGATTTGCGGAAGAACGTATTTTTCAACAAGAAAACAAATGGATTTGTAGCATTTAAAGGAAATTATGCCGGTTATTATAGTTCGAGTTTCTTTAATGGCTTGGCTGTGGATGAACAATTTCTGATAAAATCGGAATGCTTCGCTCGTCTAAATAAAATTTCAGAAGCGAAAACGACGCTAACAACACTGTTGTCTATGCGATACGCAGGAGCTTATACTTTTCCCGCCCTGTATTCCTCTCAAGAAGAGGTGCTGCGTTATATACTGCGGGAAAGGAGAAAAGAACTTTTATTTAGGGGAGTACGCTGGTCGGATATCCGAAGGCTGAATCAAGATGATCGATTTAAGAAAGATTTGAACCGCATACTGACCGACGGCAATGAATCGAAGAAGTTTACTCTGCCGGTAGGGGATCCTAGGTTTACATTTATCATCCCACAAGATGTTATCCGGACTTCGGGGATGACACAGAATCCGAGGTAACGAAACCAGAAGAAAACCGAAGGCTAAAAGACTTCGGTTTTCTTTTTTTAAGATACAGCATATTATTCGGATCGAAAGGAGGTGACCGTTTCATTCGGTATTCCGCTGCTTATCGCATCATTGATTCGTTGCGATACGGTTTGTCCCGTGCTTCCGACCATTGCGCTTAAATCTGGCTGATTTGGATTGGTACTGCTCGCTGGAGCATTTAAGTTACATACTGTTTCAGCTGTATTGTTGCAGGATGTGCTTTCTCCTTTTGAATATTGTGATGGACTATCCACATTGTTATCAGCAGGATCTAAAGCTCCGTCGAAATGCCATTGTTCGGTTTCAGCTTTTGTTTCAACTTTGATTTCTTCTTTTTTATCATGAGCATTAGCACCGATAATAATACCTGCAATTAAGGCTCCTGTACCCAGTGCGCCAATAATTCGTTTTGCAATTTTTTTCATTTTTTTATGTGTTTAAGTTTATCCTTGTCGCTTATCCTTATTATCCTCCTGGATCGGCCGTGGAGTTGTTTTCTGTTATCTTATACCAAAGTTACTGCAGTGATCAGCTTAAGATGTATGACTTTTGGGGAGCTCGTTGTATGATTTTTTGTGCGATGGCGCCCGGTCTCTTCTTTGAGGTTGTATTTTTATTACTGAATGGTAGCGCTCATTTTTGGGACGAGAGGTCTAATTTCAGGGGGAAATGCCAAATATGGTGGGATGGATAGGAATGTTTGTTTATTTATAAGCGCTCGGGGAGATGCCCGTCTGTTTCCGAAAAAAAGCTGAAAAATTCTGCTGGGACCCATAGCCGCAATAGTTTGAAACTTCCTTGACCGAATGCCCTGCAAGAAGTAGATCTTTTGCTTTTTGAATTATAAGCGTGTTCCAGGTCTGTCTGGGAGTCTCACCATAGACGGTTTTGTACAACTTATCCAATTTACTAATGTCAATCTGTAGCTGGTCGGCAATAACCTGTATCGAACAAGTGCTAAAAGTCTGCGTTACCTGATCCCTAATCATTCTCTTGGCCCTTTCGGCCAGGAACTGACCGGGATCTATCTTTTCATAGTGTTCAAAATTTTTGTAAATGGCGATATCAAAAAGGTCATAGACAAGTTTTACCGCCATAGCTTCATTGTCTTTATGATAATTGAAAAAATGCTCTTCAATTCTGGATAGCTGATAGCTTGTCTTTTCTTTGATTGGCCATGCTGCACTTTGATAGAGTCGTTTCTTGTCGCGGAGATGTGCTGTACTGAATTTAAATAGAAAATGGTCTTCTTTAAATATGGCTGACCGGATATATCCTATATCGACCAGAACACCGTAGATCAAATATTCTCCCTGCACCAGAAGCGTTTGCATCTTCCCTTTGGGAATGTAGGCATAAGTATCATATCCAGAAGGCAGCTGCAGGTGACTATTATTTGCGACATGTTCTATTTTAATGGTCGAAACGGAATGTCTATTATACAGCAGATGATAATCGGATTTACTGGTTTGCACGGACAAATGAAATGTTCTTTGCACCTGAGCCTGCACGCGATAAAATATGACGCTATGATAATCAATGTATTCTTCTATCAATTGGATGTTCGCATCCTCATAGCGCTGTAGTTGGGAATCGGGAAGCTTGGGCAAAAATGCTCTTACTTGCCTGGTAAATTGGGCCACCTGGGGCAATATAAAATGAAAAGTTTTGATCATTGGATATACGGTCAATCGGGTTTTATAAAGGGCTCAATCCATGTTTATAAAAGTAAAATCGAGGATTGAGAAATACCTAAAAAAATGATATATGACCTATTTCTGAGGAAATCATGCAAAAAAACAAGGATATCTGACCTCTTTTTCTGCTTCTTCGTCCGTCATTGTCAATTCGCCTCCTTTTTTTGTAACCTATCATTCTTTTCCTTTTTTTGAAACATTTCATCCACATTTGATCGTTAGCTCATACAATTTTAGTGCTGTACAGCCAGCGGGAGTGGCCTGACCCGTATCGTTGCAGGCCGATGTTTAATTCAATTCAAACATGAACGACAACATACAGACAAGTGATCAGATCGTCGAACTGGGGTTAACTTTGCCTCAGATGATGCAGCTATTTCCGGAAATGGGGGATGTTGTTGACGATGAAAAATGCTGGGTAGAAATACCTTAACGCTAATTCAGCATCGCTTTCTGCCGGAAGGCGATGCTATTCACTGATAGAACAATAACCAAATTTTTTTTAAACCACAATTTAAATGAACAATAACCAATTGACCAAACCGTTTTGGTTTGCCAACGTATGGAATTTTTTTCCGGAGTTTACTGTCGAAGATCTTGAACTGAATTACCTGAGATGGAGCGCTTACCGACAGTCTTTTGCCAAGATGCTGCAACCCGTCCAACTGGACCAAATGCTGGATGCCAGGTGTCTTGAAATGCTTCCAACTGATCTTAGCGGTATTGTCATCTCTTTCCATTATGGCCCATACCGTCTGATACCGCGCTATCTGCTTGCGGCAGGCTATAAAATTACTGTACTAGCTTCGCCCAGTATTATTAAAAAGGAACAAAAAGAGACTGAACACCTGCTGCAGTATAACAATCTCGAAGCAGACAGCCTGCGCTATATCGATGCTTCAAGACGTACAGTGCTCAAAAATATACTTTCGGACCTAAATGAAAAGCGTTTGGTGCTGGTATACCTTGACGCGGACGAAGGGGTGAATCGCTTGGCTGCTAAAGGGCCCCGATCTTTGCTAAAGGTCCCCGTCGCAGCTAGTGGACTGTATTTCCACGCGAGTATCGCCGAGCTTGCCTTCCGGTTTCATATTCCCCTCTCTTTTCTGCTGATGGAAAAAAATGAGAACAATGGCCTGTGGAATCTGGCTTTATCAAAAGGGCTGCGCTGTAAAAGAGCGGAGCAACCTGATGGGCTTATGCAGAGGTTTAAGGGAAAATTAAACAGGGCGATAAACCGCATTGTCATGAAGGAATGGACAGCATGGGAAAACTGGCCCTTGATTCATTTTTATCATCCGGATCTTAAAGAGAGAAAGGTCGTTTCACAAGATGCACTCACGTGGGTAATGCCTATATATTTACAAGAACGTGCCTTTTTTTTCGACGTGAAAAACCGTCAATTTTTCGAACTAAAAACGGGTAATTTGCTAAAAGGGTAAAAAGTATGAAAACAAGTAAATGAGTTGCTGTATAATTTCTTGATAAGGATGATGTTTCCTTTTAGCGAAATATTATTTTTAATTAATTTATTCTTTACGCTTTGTTTTTTGTAATTTAAGTGTTCAAAGTACACCAATTATAGAAAAAACAATTTCGCCAACGTTTTAAAGAGGATATCATGGAAGATAGACGGACCAAAATAACCCAGTTTTTCACGCGTAGATACATCTTATTTTTTATCGGAACGGGATTCTTGCTGCTGCTGCTGCTCAAAATGAATATTCATGTATGGCATCGATTGACCATGCGACATCTATTGGCCTTGACCGGACCCTACCTGTTTTCATTTACGCTCTATTGGCTTGCCATAAAAGTATTCCAAATGAGTGGTTTATATGGCAAGCTGCTCGTGGTCTTGTCGGCTGGTAGTTGGTACTACCTGAGCATGGATTTTTGGGTATATTATACCTATTCATGGCTCCCGGCTCATGGTATTTCTTTTATCGGTAAACTGACCGATTATCATTTAATGAAATTTCATAATCGTATAGCGGTAGGCAATTTATTGGCACTGGAAACAGCCTTGCTTGTACATATCGTTTATAAATATTGTTCTTTTCGGCTAAGATTTCAACTGCTCACAATGGAATTGGAGGCCGGCAGGCTGGCGGGACGTCTCTCCAGACACTTTGTGAAAGAATGGATCAAGATCGTGCAGCAGAATAAATTGCTGCACCAAAACGATACACTGGAACTATTCCGATATATCATCGCAGTGACAGCAAACCGAAAAGTCAAAGTAGCTGTTGCTGAAGAATGGAAGCAGCTCAAGGTGATGGCCTCCTGTTTTACGGACCGCGTCATGCTATTTAAGGGGGAAGAAGTGCTCGTTGCGACCGATTGGAGCCGCTCTATCATTGCTGCATCGATGCTCTCGTGGTTTGAAAATGCGCTGAACTACAGTCCGTCGGGAACACAGGGCCAAATTATTATGGAATGGACCCGGGTAAATGGTCAGTTGCATTTCCAGATGATCAATTATGTCTGCAGAAAGCGCTCAGAAGGGCATACAGGGGAGGGCAATAAGTTGCTTAGGGAACTATTTGATGCGGTATTGCCCGGAGCCTATCGGATTGAATATCGCGAACAACATTCCATTTTCAGTGTCCAGCTAACGCTGCTCCACAACTACCGGAAAACGATTTAACTGAGTATTTTAAAAAATAATAGCGTATGCCAATAATCCCTATTCTTATTGTTGAAGATTTTCGACCTGATGCTGAGAAACTAAAAGCTCTTTTAGAAAAAACAGATTTGGATCTGCTTATTGATGTGGCGGATAATAAAAAAGATGCGTTGCAAAAAATCCACTCCAGCAAGTATGATGTACTCTTTATGGATATTGTGCTGAATCGGAGGACTGAGGATACTGTGCTCAATGGAATGGATCTTTATGAGTCTATTGATGCGAAGAAAAGACCCGAGGTTGTATTTGTGACGGAGCATGAAGCGTTTTCGCTGCGCTCTTATCGTTTGGATGCAGCGGACTTTATGCCCAAACCGGCTACATTTGCGATGGTCTGTAGAGCGCTAGAAAATGCTTTTCGACGTTTGGCTGTTCCGATCAATCTCACGTTTAGGCCACAACCTGAATTTGCTTTTATCGAAATGTCTGATAAAATGTGCCAAAGAGTACAGTTCAGTGATATTTACTTTGTGCAGAAAGTGAAAGGGGACAATGAACTGGCTTTTTTCGAAAGAAATATGCGATTGGATGGGTTTGGCAATCCAGTGCCGAGAAAGGCAAAAAAGACCATAAAAGAAATTGTCGATTTTCTACCGGCAACCGAATTTGTTCAGGTGGATCAATCGACCCTCGTCAATATGAACTTTATTGTTTCCTTTTTGAAGAATAAAATTGTGATGAGTGAGGGGCCTCAGCGCTCTTTTGCCGTGACCCGTAGCTATATCAAGGAACTTCGGCAGAAGCTGCACGTGTTTGAATGAGCAGACGGATAAGTAGGGAGGGATGAATTAAACTGAATTAATAAACCGAATGATAGTTTAAATTAACAAAGATTATGGAAAAATTTTTTGAAGAAGTTCGATCCGAATTACGCGCGCTTGTACAGGCTGTGCATGTAATCGCCACGGAAGCGCAGCATTTAAGCCAAAACCTGGCCGATAGCGCGGTGCAAATATTGGATAATACCGATCTTAAGGCATTGCTTCATATACGGGATACTAAATTGGGGCAAATCAAAGCCCAGCTCCCGATTTACAATCTCGACGGCAAAGATTATTACTTTAAAAATGAGATTGCAGCTCACATCAGGGCAAACCCCAAAAAGCAGAAATAGCAAAGGAGATCTAATTGCCCGGATTTTATATGGACCGGATCTGGGCAATTATGTGCTTCACCCTAGCCTCGCACAAGAAACATACTACAACAACTAAACGATGACCCTTTCTAAGCCCTTGTTAAGCACAAGGATAACATAAGTCAGGGGCATCTCGCCGCCACATACCGTTGGATTCATCTGTTTAACCGTTTTTAAACATTTTCCGTCAGATTTAACCGTATTTCCCCGCATCTGTTTGACGCTATTGACATCGCTTGATTTCGAGTGCATATTTGTATCGTCAAGGCAATGATGGGCGCCCTTCGTTTTGACATTAGACAGATTATTTAACATTTAGAAACAAACGTAATGGCAAAATCAAAAGGTAATATCGTCATGGAGGGAGCATCGGGGACAGTAGGCAAAATGCTCGTATTCCGGCAACGTGGCAATCAGACAATCATTGCCCGCAGACCGACTTTTCAAAATAAGAAAGCACCCACAATTAAACAGCTTGCTGTACAGAATCGCTTTATTGATGCATCGTTGTACGCCCGTACGGCGATACAGGATCCTGACCTAAAGGCGGCCTATCAGGCCAAGGCAAATATTAATCAGACGGCCTATAATGTAGCCTTTAAAGATTACTTTACGGCACCGGTGATTCGTCGTTGGGACGATAGTAGTTATCAAGGTAACGAAACGGATCAGATCTTGTTTATGGTGAAGGATGTGATGAAGGTGGTGAAAGTAGAGGTCGGAATTTTCGATGCAAATGACTTGGAGCTGGAGGTAGGGATGGCGCAGGACATGGACGGACAAGGGATATCGTGGATGTACCAGGCGCAGGCCGATAATCCGAATTTCGAAAATGCGAAGTACCGGGTTACACTGACGGATACGCCCGGGCATGAATATACGTATGAATTAGTATATGGCAATCCGTAAGGTATGGAGCTGACACTAAAACGTTTTCGGCAGGGGAATAATAGTACCCTGTCCGAACTCTACATCGACGGAACCTTCCAGTGTTATGGTCTTGAGGACACCGTGCGCGATGTAAAGATAAAAGGTCGGACAGCTATTCCCGCGGGAACCTACAAACTCGGGATCAACAGGAACGGCGGGATGAATACCGCTTACAAAAAGCGTTTTCCGGATATGCACGAAGGTATGATCGAAATTAGGGCTATCCCCAATTTCAGTCTCGTTTACATCCATATCGGCAATACGCATGACGATACGGAAGGCTGCCTGCTGGTCGGAACCTATTTTCATAGAAGTTATGACGACTGGGGGGTATATCAATCGGCCGAAGCGTATAAACAGTTGTATAGGACAATTATTGAACGGGTAAAAATTGGGCAGGTCACTTTAAAAATCGAGAATAAGTTTTCGCGATAAGGCTGACCAAGAACACGTAAGATCAATGAAAAAAATCGTAAATAAAATCGCAAAGGTGCTGCAGGTAATTCTGCTGGCACCTGTTAAATTGCCAAATAAGGCGTTGAATGTTGTTAAATATATCGCGCTAGGGCTTGGCATTGTGGAGTCCGTTCTAGAAAAAGATACGGACAGACCGGCGAATGAAAAGACAGCTGCTTCGGCAGATTTGCTGGACGGGAGCCGACAGGACGATGATCTGGATAAGGATAAAAAAGCGGTCAAACGGATCCGCAGGAAGGGGGGAGCCGATGCGCTGGAGTGATATTAAACTTTCTACCATTGGTGGAACCGTTTGTGGGGTCTGGGCATCATTTTCAGTGGGCGGGCTACTGTACAGTGCATTGACAGCGCTTGTAGGGACACTAGCCAGCTTTTTGTTGAGCCGGTTGTTAAATCGTATGTTCAGGAAGAAATAGAATTTAGGCATCTGCATAAGCAGGTGCCTATGCCTTTAAATCAGGTACCCTTACCTCATTTTGTAAATCGCTGTAGTGGGAAATGATTGTATTAATTCATGAAGCTCATTCCTTAAAGAGTGACCAGAGGAAATTTTATCAGAGTTCAAAATGACATTCGTCAGATTTGATGGCCAAGCGTACTTTGTTATCAAAATTCTATCAAACGCTTTTATTGAGGCAAAAAGGAGACTAAATTGATGCGCTAAGATTACCTGATACTTAAACCAGATCAATTTTCCTGTTTCAGATGTTCCATTTCTTCGATCAGCTCGCCTGCTGTCTCTTGCTTCAATACCCTCATTACATAGATCTCATTGACAAAATTGACGATAGCGACCAAGATGGGTGTTGCAAATAGTAAGCCTAAGGGGCCTGTGAGTGTGCCCATTAACAACTGAAAAAAGAGCACCATAGCAGGCGGTAAAGACAGCATTTTCTTTTGAACAAAAGGTGCGAATACTGCAGATTCTATAATTTGAACGCCAACGAAAATAGCGATAATATACAAGGCCGTTGCGGGGCCATCCAGCAGACCGACCAATGCCGCTGGTACGAGTGCTAGTGTTGGACCTAAATTGGGAATGAAGGTCAACAGTCCTGCAATCAAGGCCAAAATTAACCAAAGGTCAATACCTAAAATAAGCAATGATATCGCGGTGAGTGTAAAAACAAAGAGCATATCCAACAGCTGCACTTTCAACCATATCTTCAGTTGCTCACCTACTTTATCTAACACCGTTTCGACGGTTTGCTTGTTTTGATCTGGAAAGAGGCTGAGGATGCCGATCATATATTCTCTGGGGGAGATCATAATAAATATGCCCAAAAATAGGAAAGCGTAAAGGTCTCCAAAAAAACCAAAGGTTCCACTAAACACCTGGGGCAAATGCTGAATGACGGTGTTCATCTGATCTTCGGCACTGTCAATGTTGTCGATCAGATATGAACCCCAGTTTGTATTGGCTAGGTAACGCTGTAAATTGTCTATCATTTCGGGTAATGTGGCAGCGAGTTCTTTATACTGGGTTACCGCAGTATTGCCAATAAAATAGAATATGCCACTACAGCAGACAACCACCCAAACGATAGCGAGCAACAGGGATATCTTGGTATGGCAGCCTGTCCATTGCCTTATTTTGGCAGAGATGGCATGAAAAAGTATAGAGAATAGTATTCCACCAAATAGCAAGAGTAACAACGTGGTTGCTTTGACGAATAGAACGGTCATCATCAAAAAAAGTAACACAACGATACACGCCGCTGCGGTTTTTTTGTAAATAGAAGTCATAGGCAATTTGAGCATAAAAATGAATTTGTTTTCTACGAAATACGTATGATTGAAAAAAAGAGTGACCTCCACAGATAACATGCTACTGTTAGGATTTGTTTCAATAGATCGTAAAAGGCAGCGAGCTGCTTAAGAATTTTCAGCTTTTATTGCGCTATATATTCGGGGGATTCCTGTCTCTCGCTATTGTACGCTGATAGGGAATTTGCTGATATGAGCATCCTTTTTGAGAAAAATAGATAACGTAGGCATGGAGAAAGGGAATATGGAAGGAGGGCTAGAAAGCATCATCGTGATGCTTTCCAGCTTTGAAATAATTTAAATTTTTCCGTTAAAACGGTAGAAATATAGCTATACAGGGTTTCATCAAATAAAATATCATTTAGAAACTGATCTGTGGCGCTAAAATTCTGCTCATAAATCTGTTCAAAAACTTCAGCCTGATTTAAAATCTCTAATATGATGGTGCGAATGTAAAGTGATACACGATTACCTTCAGGATCTTGTACTATTCTATTTGTTGTAATATGATATAAAAAACTCGAGAGCTGATCCATATCTACCATTTGATTTTTCCAGAGATGATTCTTAAGGTGATGTTCAACAAAATCCAAAATTGTTTCGGTATCTCCTTTTAGGGGCAACTGATATACATCCTCAGTAAGTTGTAGAAACCTGCTGTCAAATAACCATTTGATAATTGAAGTGTGTGCTCGTCTTAAAAAAGGAAAGTTCTCAAAATCATTCTTGCGATCATAGAAAACTCGGCTTACAATTTCTGACTCTTGACGTATCGATATCCAGCTATTATAGGATAGCTGGTTTTTTGAACTTTTAGTATAGTTCAAAACAAGGATTTTTTCTTCCGCTATGGACAATTTATAGCTCCAGGTGTCATCATTAATATGCACTGGTGGACCCATTACCATTTCTGTCTCTTCCCGAGATGCGCTCGGTGGAGGAAGTACATCCCAAAATTCTTCAGGTTTGGGATCAGGATGTTTATCAGAATGTTCTCTATGCGTGAAAATGATGCTGGATAAGTAAGCTTTAAATTTATAATTGTCGTTACGAGGGCTAATTGGGGGTTGATAATGATCATTAATAATATCGTAAGCAAACCAAAATGATATATTCAATGATTTACAAATAATGCTTTTTGTCCCCTGATTGCTAGTGATTGTTTTTGGCAACTTTCCTAAACCATGACGTTCAAAAAACTGTACCAAAGAGGTATCTGTTGAGGCTAGCCCAACTAATTTGATTAACTCGCTCTGTTTAAATCCACTCATAAATATGTTTATACTTTTAAATCAATCCATTATTTAACATAAGAGCTTAATGATTTGCAGCGGATACACTCATCATATGGAGTGTGAAGACACGCAAGCTCTTTATCTGAGTAATACAATATTACAAAATGTCAAGTTTACCTGGGCTTGTTAATCTACAATTGGTAAGCTTGAATTTGTATTTGGTATAGCTCAAGCGATTTTCTAGAGCATGCTAACAATACTGTGGCCACATGTAACTATTTTCATTAAATAACCCTTTTTGCATGATGTATATTCAACCATACTCAAAATGTTTGTTTTTACATTTAAAGCATATAAATAATTTTGTTTAGCCATTTCCGAACGGGAGTGGCTTTTTCATTTTAAAGATGCGGTAATATTTGGACGGATATATTTTCTTTTTCTATATTTACGCAATTTATTAATCAAGAAATGAAAAGAATTTTATTAATCATTAGCCTATTGACATTTGCCCTTCAAGGGTTTAGCCAACAAAATTTTGACCATATTGAAGAACCTGAATATATAGGGGAGGCGGTATATGTAAAAAGCGATGGAGTACCTCTTCCACTTGAAAAGCAAAGTGTGAAAATCAAAAGTAAAGCGAGTGCTTCCATGTACATTATTGGTATAGGTAAAGTAAAATCAAAAATGGTCGTCAAAGGCGGAACTTCTCCGGTAATAATTCCATCGAATCAACCTGTGACTTTTATTGTTAAGAGTTTTGATAATAAGTCTGATCCACTTTCAATTGTGAGCGTTGTTAAGTTCGAAACCACTAAAAAGGAACGTAAATTTCAAATTGCTGAGGTCGGTACATTTTCAGGGGGATCAACCGGTAATGAGGATTCCGTGGCCTATCAGGCAAAAAAATTTAAAGACAGTTCTTACAAATTGAGTATTAGCGGTATGGAGCAAGGTGAATACGGAATTCTTGTGTCTAACCCCAATGCATTAAACAATAGCAACACAATAATAGCTTGTTTTTCTGTGCAATAAGAAATGAATTTTTCGGTAATAAGAATGGAATCATTGCTTATTACAGATATAGACGTTTGTTCTATTAAAAAGCCCCTGGCGTATGCAGGGGCTTTTACTTATGCTTCAGGTGCGCATAGGACCAACCATTGGAGTCTGCCTTGTCGCATTAAACCATCAGTTTTTGATGGATGAGCGTTTCACAAATCCAATGCCGCTGATACTGGCCGATCCACCTGCGGTTAACGGCTTGGATACCGGATTCCAGATGATCGGATTGAATGGATCAGCGGTTAAGGTTTTTTGTACCATGACACTTGTAGCACCACTATTCAATACAAAGGCATCATGGGTATTCAAAGCTCCCATCAAAGCAGCGACGTCATTTAGGCCAATCCCCACCGAAAAGTTTGTGTCACCCCCATCAAAAACAAGGGCATACATCGTTTTTTTATCCGAAGATAGACCTATGGCAGTCACCGCTTGCACAACTTCCGAGGTAGTCAAAACACTATAGCCGCGGTAGCGAACCCAGTTGGTGCCAGATACCAGCCCACTAAATTGATTCAGATCATACGGCTCGAAAGTAAATTTGGTCGTGTCAACACAATTGCCAATGTAAGGCGATCCGTCCTTGCGGATCGCAAAAAAGGGTCTGGTCTTTTCCTTGGTTTTAATATTGCTGGTCGAGACATTGATCTGCCTGCCATTTTTGATATAAGATACGGTAGACGATAAAGCCGCATTTATTGCCGCTAAAATTTCTCCCCCCGAACGTGGTTCATTGTACTTGGCCATGTCTCCGATCGGTTGGCTTACATAGAGGTAATCGTCAAAAGCGCTCATGATGGCCGGAAATATATCTTTGGAGGAAAGATCAACTTTCAATAATTGAAGGCTTACACGCTGGTCGAGCTTATTGACATAGCGTACATGCGTTCTGACAAGTCCAGTGCTGATGGTGACCGACGAGTCGACCAGGAAAGTTTTGATCAGATCGGTCCGTTCCATAATCGTTTTGGTAACGGCCTCGAGTTGCTTGTCATCAGGGATAGGATCCACGGGTGCAGTTTCTTCTACCTTGTCGTCAAAGGATGGATAATCGTCTCTTTGTTTGCAGGAATAAAAAATACTGATGCAGCTGATGCACAGCAGGACAGAACTTAAAATTGTTTTTCTTTTCATATCTATCGAACTAAGAAAAATGAAACATAGGGCTTCATAATGGTGCTGGTAAATCCATCATAGCCCAAGGCATAAACGACATACGATCGGCGGTCCAGGATAGAACCGGCATTGCTATAGGAGGCGATAACGGTACCATTTGTGACCGGAGACCCTGCTTTGCGAATCTTCCAGGTGCGCGTGGCAATACGGTTCAGCTGGAAATAGGGACTTGTTTCGAGGTATTTAACGTCTTTGGCGACAAGCGAATCTTGAATTGCAATAGCATTTGCGCTTCCAGTGGCCGCGGCGCCGTAGTAGAGATCAATCGATGGAACATTGGGCATCAGATTGGTAAAGCGATATCTGGCCTGCGTGCTGTCGGGGCGTGAAAGATCCTCTTCATTCAAGATCATTTTTGTGTTCTGTGCCGTATCGGTAATATGGATGGTATAGCGCTTGCCAGCAGCCAGGCTGACAGATGATTCAGCTAAAATAATAGAATCGCGCCCATCATCGGTTTTATGGGGTAGGGCAACCTGTACCTTTACGTTTCCAGATTTCCACTTTAAAAAATCAGGTCGTGAGTCTCCGCGTGTATTGTAACCACCACCGGGAAAAGGTTCACGTCCCCGGATGCGTGATGTAACACGCTGCCCATCAAATTTGACGTACATATAGCGGTCGTCTGGATAAATCGAAGCCATATTGATCTTCACAATGACATCGTCAGCGCCGAGAAAATCTACTTGCCCAAAGTCCTGAATGGATTTCTCGCATGAATACAGGCCAACAGCACCTAAAGCAAGAAATAGTATTTTTTTGAAATTCTTCATAATTTTTCCTTTTATACATTAATAGGTCGAAGTAACAAACCAAGTCGGCTTAATCACATATTCGGGCTCTAGCGCCCCCCATCTGTCAAGTTCCGACGCATTCCATACGTACTCCGAATTATAACGGGGCCGTACACGATAGCAATAGTCATTGTAGGTAAGCTGGCTGCCTGCCAAGGGGATAAACTGCTTAAAAATCTCCGTGCTATAATGATATTTTCTTAAATCACACCATTGCTCAAGACCTCCCCAGCCCCATTGTACAATATACTTCTGGCCCATGATATCGGCTAAAGTCAAGTCCGTAGCAGAAAGCGGTACTTCTCCACCCTTGATGTAATTATCTACTTCAACTTGAGTGATGGTTTTTTCGTTGGTGGTATTGATGTACTTGTTGACGAAATTCATGTGCGCATATATCCCTTTGATATACGCCTCATAAGCCTTTGCCTGATCACCTTTGATAAATAGTGCTTCGGCTTTGACCAACTGCAGCTGTGCATAGGTCATCAACGGGAAATCTGCAGCGTCCCTAAAGATAAATTTGCCCTGTCCGCTGGTCACATCGCCAAGTATATTGGGCACCGTGGTATTGGATACATTTGGATCTCCACCAATATAGATGCTATCAACCGGATTATTGATCATCAGCATGCGCGAAAGGCGGGGATCAGTCGACGCCTTGGGGTTCTCAATGGGTTCACCGCGCAATCCACCGGTAAGATAGCGTACGATCGGCTTGCCTGCACGATTGTAATAGGATGTGGTGTAAAGGCCAAACCTGGAACTCACCACATTGGCTGTCTCGGATTTGTCTCCATCAAATTTGACACCCGCATCGTCAGCAGGTGAATCAAATGAACGGTCCACGAAATAGGCAATTGAATCAGCATACTTTTCCTTGAAATCCGGTTTATTAACTAAGTGGATATACTGCAGTGCTTTCAGGCCGTATACAAATTTCCGCCAGCGATCCATATTGCCCCGAAAAAGATTGTCACCCTTTTTTGAATTCAGGTTGGCACTATAGTCGAGTGGACTTTTTTGATCGAGATAGTAGAGCGCCGAATCGCACCATAGACGTACTTTAGCGTACACATCGGGCTGGTCATTGTATTTGAACGATAACTGCTGCGTCCGTAAAGCCTCATCCAGAATAATCGGGCCGTGATAATCAGTCAGCATCTGATAGCCCCAGGCCTTTACGGCATAACCGATTGCGGCATATTCATATTTTTGATTGACAATGGCATCATTGATCATCAACTGTAGGTTGAGCCCGTGATCGATATAAACCATACGCCACATCACACCGCCTACATCACTTGTGAGTGGAAATCCATGGCGCTCCCAGATGCGGGAAGCCTCTTCGCTGCTGGCGCCCAAAATGGTCTGATTGAACTTGTTCATCTGACGCTGGTCATTGGCATAGCCGTTGGCCATTTGGTAGATGATCGGCGCTAAAAGCAATTCGGCTTTGACGAGCTGCGGGTTGGACGGATTCTCGTTGATGTCCAGGTAGTTCTTGCAGCTGCTCAATCCGAATAGGACTGAAAAAATGTATATGTAAATCGTTGTTTTCATGATATGTTCCTCCTAAAATCTCAAGTTAAAGCCAAAATTGAAACCTCTGGGCTTAGCCATATTTCCGTAGTCGATACCGTAACCGCCGATACCGCCAAGGCCTGCTGTATTACTATTGCTCTCGGGATCCAGTCCGGTGTAATTCGTAAAAAGGAAAAGATCGGTAGCGGTAAAGAATACGCTCAGTGCAGCTTGTGACGATATACGCTGTGTCAGCTGCTTGGGTAAGGCATAGCGAAGGGTTACATCCCGGAGCCTGAAAGCATAGATGTTTTTCTCGATAAACATTTGCGGCTCAATATTGGTCATATAATATGTCGATGCGGAATAGGGGGTTACCGCAATACGGTTTATGGTTGGATTGGCCGTGTTTTCAAGTCCATCTTCCAGTACGCCCTCGATCACGCGGGGCTCTTCCCGATTTAGCGTCTTTACGGACTGTCCATAGGTATAAAGCCTATAATCCAGTCCATTGAGCACATCACCGCCTTTGCGCAGATCCCATAAGAAGGTAAGATAAAAGTTTTTGTAATTGAATTTGTTGACAATGCCGAGGGTGAAGTCTGGAATGCGGTCACCGATAGGATAATATTTGTCGGTACCGGCGATGGGAAGTCCTGTTTGTGCATTAATTAATATATCGCCGCGATCGTTTCGCTTAAATTGTGTTCCTGATAAAGTTCCAATGCTGTATCCAGGCATGACCGAAGAGCGTACGCCGCTCAATACCCAAGTATCTGAATCGTACAATTCGGGCAATTCTTCAGCCAATGAAAGTACTTTTCCTTTATATTGGGTAAAGTTGAAGGTCATATCCCAGCTGAAATCGGTTTTCTTGATGGGATTGACGTTGACTTGCAGCTCGGTACCATAAGTCTTGACTTCACCTCCATTCATCATCCGTAACACAAAACCAGAGCCATAGCTTAGTCGGGGTAGGATGATTTGACCCGTGCTCAGGCGATTAAAATAACTGAAATCAAAGGTAAGCCGACGCTTGAAAAAGCCAAATTCGAGCCCTGTTTCAAAATCTCTGGTTTTTTCGGCTTTCAGATTCGGATTACCGCCATTTAAACTGTATGCAAATCCGCCACCGGTGGAAAGTTTGGGCTCCAAATTAGATAAGGTATAGTAACTTTTAAAGGGTGCTTTCCCTGTCGTGCCGACAGAAATCCGGTATTTTCCATCACTGAGCCAGCTGACTTTGTTTTTGAAAAAGGATAGATCCGAAAAGTTAAAGGCCAGCGACGCGGACGGGTAGCCAAAATAGGGATTATTGGGCATCATGCGGGAGGCCGCATCCAGTCGGCCTGTTAAGTTTAGGTACAGTAGATTGTCCAGGTACCCAAATCCGGCCTGTGCCAGGAAGCCGACCGTCCGAAAGTTGTTGGCAACTGATTTGGCCAGACGGGTGCTCGGGAAGGTGTTGTTGATGCTGTAAAAGTCGGGGTCGTAAAAGTCCTCGCCATATTGTGAATTGGTAAGGGTATTGTAATCTTTAAATTCGGTCCCTAGGTTGGCCCGAAAACTGATGTCCCGGCCGATCTTTGTATTGGCGGTAGCCATAAATGATCCGGAAAGTACACGTCCATTGACCTGATAGACATTCATCGAACCGTTTCGCACATTGGTCGAGGAGCCTGATCCCGAGTAGGACTGCGGATGGTAGACGCTTTGCCCCAATGTGTTGGCGAAGTCCATGCCGATGATTCCGTTCAGGCTCAGCCAGTTGGTCGGCCGATAGGTAATATTGGAGGTCGCCAGGATGCGGTTCACATCATCATTGGCAGTATTGCGGTACACCTCCCAAAAGGGATTGTCTAGCTCATTGTAAATATCTGAGTTGTGTAGTACACGGTTACCTTTTTCATCGATCCAGTCACGGACGTCATAAAGCGGATTAAAGCGCATCATGGTGATCAAATAGCCTGTATTTCCTTTTCGGGCTTTATCGTTCTGTGTATTGATGTAATTAAAAGAGGTGTTGAATTCTAGTTTGTCGTTAAATTTGGCTGTACCATTTAAACGGGTTGAAAAACGTTTATAGCTAGTATTCGGAACAATACCAGTATTGTTACTATATTCATTGGACCAGCGGTAGGTGACTTTTTCAGAGCCCCCTTCGAAAGAAAGGTTATGCTTTTGGTTATAGCCGGTGCGGAAAAAATTGTTGACGTTATCTTTGTAAAGTGTCGTACCTTCAGGGTATTTCGGCCCCATGGCGTAGCTCGAAGTCCCCGCATACGTACCATTGGTACCTTGCGAATAGACATACTGCCGCTCGGGATACTTATTGACCGTTTCAACACGGCCCGAAAGCGAATAATTGACTGTAAACCGACCTGCTTTTCCTTTCTTGGTGGTGATCAAAATGGCTCCCCCGGCACCTTGGCTACCAAACTGGGCGGTAGCTTCTGGACCTTTTAAAATGGTATAGGTCTCGATATCGTCGGGGTTAATGTCCATCGCGCGATTGGAGTAATCGAGATCTCTATTGGCACCATTGCTGGCGAGGTCATTTTCGTTCAGGGTAGAATTGTTGATGGGCACGCCGTCTACAACGATAAGCGCGTTGTTGTCGCCAGAAATGGAAGCAAATCCCCGTAACACGATCTGTGCTGATGCCCCCGGCATACCACTTGTGCTATTGATGGATAGGCCCGGAACACGGCCTTGAAGGCCTTGGAAAAAGGACTCTCGTTGCGTTTCGGAGACATCGGATCCGGCGACGATGGGGGTGGAGTATCCCAGCGTTTTTCGGTCGCGCTTGACGCCAAAGGCGGTGACCACGACCTCATCTAATGATGAGCTATTTTCGGATAGGCTGATGTTAAGTACAGAATGGCCTAAAATGGCTTTTTCAATTTGTTTATAGCCAACATGTCTAAAAATTAGGGTGGCATCTTCTTGTACGGTAATTTTGTACATTCCACTGTTGTTGGTGATGGATTGGGTGGTTTTTCCTTTTTCGATAATTGTAACACCTCCCAATGCGGATCCATCTGTCGTAGTGACCTTACCGGTAACGATTTTTTGGGCCAGGGCGACGCCATACGTACTCAGCAAGCTCACTAGTACGAGCATACTTTTTTTCATAATAAAAATGTGTTTGATTAGCTTCTGTTTAACTTAGGTTTTGCCAATACACCTGGTGCTTGTGCAACATAAAATTTTTGCTATTTCATCTGGAAATTTATAGCGGTTATTAATCGGTTTATATATGTTTTAATTCAAATATAGCATAAAAATGCATTAATTAAAATTTTTAAAGAATTTTGGTATTTGAAAGACGTATCTTGCTGAATAAAAACGCATAAATACGCTTTTTTAAAATGAAACTCTTTTACACGGTATCTGACTATTCGCGTACAATGTGATCGTTGTCGCCATAATAATCTTAGTGAGCTTTATTTATATTAAAAAAAATGGTTAACTTTAGGGAAACCAGCGGCCTAGATATGAAATTTGCATTACTTTCTTTTCTTTCTTTCTTCTTTTTATCATGTGCTACGGCACAATTATCTACTGAAAAAACACCGAAGGCCGATCCAAATGACTGGATAAAGCAGCAGTTGGCTAAAGCTAAAGTGAAAAAAAGTCTTGCTTCGTATAAAAAGAATTTCTTTCAATTTGATACTGTGCGCATCATCGGATTTATCGAAGATTATAGTCCTGCTTTAGAATTTACAAGTGGTATTATTTATAGCAGTAATGAGCTGACGCGGGAAGATTATCCTACCACTGTAAAGGTTCATCCAGACGGCCGTTTTGAAGCGAGTTACTTAGCGACCAACCCAAAGCTCGCTTATATTCGGTTTAAAGATAACCTATTTGATTATTATATCGAACCAGGGCAAACACTGGCTTTACGATTTAAAATGACTGCAGACCAAAATGTAGAACTAATAGGTTATGAAGGTCCGCTTGCTGCCGATAATCAGCAGTTCAAAGATTTCAACTGGGGGAAGAATCCGCGCGCCTTTTATCAAGGTCTGGAAAAAATGTTGAAAGAGAATACTATTTCAGCAAACAAAAAGCAGGTTGTTGCGGAATGGGATTCGGTGCAAAATGATGTAAACAAGCGTTTGGCAAAATCCAACTTCTCCGTCAAGTTAAAAAAACTGATCCGAACGGATATTGCGCTCTATTATGCCGTTCAATTAATGGATATGGAAATGGATCGAAATAGTTATTTAAGGAACAATCCGACAAATACCTTCTTACAAGAGCCACTCCCTCATGATTATTTTGATTTTATAGCGCGCTTAGACCTTAATGATCCGGCTATTTTGACACAAAATGAATTTTCTACCTTTATCAACCGATTCGAGTATTCAACACTATTTAGTCGTGATGCCTTAAATGGTAAACGCCAAAAGGACTTCTATTTTGTATTGGATTCGGCAAATCGAAAAGCAAACCCTACTATAGCCAATACGTTGGTCTCTGAAGTAGCAAAACTACGTACATTACAATCTGCACTAAATGGTGCTGCCGATGCAGCCGCGATAGCAAAAACTACTGATCAGTTGCGGGCCATATTGACGAACGAGGATCTAAAAGGTGAAGCGCTCAGTCTGGCAGACCGTGTATGGAAGTCCAGAAACGGCTATGTACTACCCCAAACCGATGCTGCCGCCGTTTTTAAAAAAATGACAGATAAGTATCGTGGTAAAGTCGTTGTCGTGGACTTTTGGGCACAGTGGTGCGGCCCCTGCCGATCGGGTATTGAATCAACGCAAGGGAAACGTCTGAAACTCAAAGATCATCCGAATGTGGTGTTTGTTTTTATAACAGATAGTGAAGGGACGCCAGATATGGAGTTTTATAAAGACTATATTGTTAAAAATAGCATGTTTGAATCTTATCGGGTTTCTGCAGATGAATATAGGGCCTTACGCGAATTATTTAAATTTAACGGAATTCCGCGCTACGTACTCATGGATCCGGATGGCAGAATTAGAAATGATGATTTCCAAATGCATAACCTGACAACTGAGCTCCCAAAAAACTATCCGCAGCTGTTTACGTATCAACAAATGCAAGGAATTGAATAAGCTGAGAACTCAAAAATGATTGAATCAAGGGTTTAGTGTAAAATTGAAGAGCCCAGCCTGTTTACTAAATCAGACTGGGCTCTATTCGTTTAAATCGATTCTTTTCGCGCTTTAATAGCCAGGGTTTTGTGTCAGACTATTGTTGCCTGCAATGGCCTTATTGGGTACGGGAAAGCGATTCAGATGGGCCGAAGTGCTGGGATTATGATCCCACCATTTTTCTGTGGTGAATGCTTTCCATCGGATCAAATCGGTACGCCGGCGTCCTTCGCCTAAAAATTCAATACTCCATTCATCCAAAATACGGTACTTGTCGATGTTTGTAACTGTTACGGGATTCGGATCCTGCTCTTGCGCAAAATTTCGTTTTCGGACAGTATTGAATAGTGCTGCAGCTTTTTCCTTATTTCCTAACCTGAATTCACATTCGGCAAGCATATAATAAATTTCGGCAAGACGAATAGCGGGTAGATCCGCTCCCCAGCGTAACTCATTGTTAGCCAAATTGGGAATAGGAACCTTAACAAGACGGACGCCAGTGTTTTCTTCACCTTCGGACATCTTTGAGGGCAGCTGGTCAATGGAGCTATATTCTTTGCCAGGACCAACTTTTGAAAAGTGAGCTACCTGGTCGACAAAGTCTAGCGGCTCATCTTTATATTCTTCACCGCCAACA
Organism: Sphingobacterium sp. UBA3549; assembly: GCF_002376635.1. Classification (NCBI taxonomy): domain Bacteria; kingdom Pseudomonadati; phylum Bacteroidota; class Sphingobacteriia; order Sphingobacteriales; family Sphingobacteriaceae; genus Sphingobacterium; species Sphingobacterium sp. UBA3549. The sequence goes on from NZ_DFOE01000011.1 coordinate 214,745, forward strand.
ATGGTCTCGCCGCTTGGGGTCTTATGCGGGCCTACGATAAACATACCTTCGTATTGATCTGCACTATGATAGACATAGGGTGCTTTGCGGAGATCGCCTTGGTCGAAAGTTTCAAAAGGTGAACCTAGCTTAAAGTCTGCTGCATAAAGGGAGCCATTGGGTTTCTTGGATGGGGTCAGGTGGGCGCCATTGTTGCCGCCCATATCTTGGTCGAAGAACTGCTTGGTATTATAATGGTAAAAATCTGCATAAAACCAGTTGTATTCAAGTTTTTTAAATTCAGATGGCATAGACCAAATCATCTCGGGCGATTCGTGGTTTTTAAATCCATGTACGCCGTTCCATTTGGTATCCAAGCTGTAGTCGCCATAAACTTTATTGACAATATCCTGAGCTAACTTTTGGCTTTCAGCGTACATGGCTTTCCCGATATAGGCCTCTGCATTGAAGTAGAGCTGTGCCAGCATGGCGGCAGCTGCAGCTTTTCGGATTGCCCCTTCTTCTCTGTCGCCGGCCTTCTTTGCCGGTAGATTCTCTATCGCTGCTTTGAGCAGCTTCTCGATATGTGCAAAGAGCTCCTGATCGCTATTGCGCGGCAGGGATTCTTGGTCTAGGGATTCGAAAATAGGCATACCGCCAAAATAATCTAACCCGCGCAGATAGAAATAGGCGATCAAGGCATCGAGTTGCGCCAGGTCTGCTGCTTGGCGTTCTTCTGTAAGTGCAAATTTGCTGTAGTCCAGTTTGCTCAGGTCGCTCTTTGCATCAAGCGCCAGGGCAACACCCATCAGCGTACCGCGCCAGCTTTCCCAAATCCAGTTTTCATCTGCTGTCCATTGGTGGTAATGAAACCTTTCATTTTCGCCTCCATTGTACCAATGACGTCCTTTCGTGGTGATGGCAAAATTGTCCGCTGTGTATTCCTGCAAGCGCCAGCGGTCTTCGCCCATATACCATTTGGCATGGGTAAATGGTCTAAATAAGGCAGCTTTGATGTCTTTTTCACTTTTAAAAAAGGTGTCCGGTGTGACCGAACTATAGAATTCTTGATCCAATTTGGTGCATCCGGATAGCAGCAAGGCTACGGATAGGGTGGCTATGGAAATATATTTTTTCATGTTTGTCCTGCTAGCTTTAAAAATTTACTTGTAAACCCATCATAAAAGTCCGTGTCTTGGGATAGACATTGCGCTCTTCGAAGCCCGGTTCGAGACCATTGATATTGACTTCCGGATCTAGCCCCGTATAGTTTGTAAATACAAAGAGGTCGCGTGCGGTGGCATATATCCGCATGGACTTTAAGGGCTTGATCCAATTCTGGTTAAAGCGGTAACCGATGTTGAGTGCGTCAACCTTAAGAAAGGTGCCTTTCTCTAACCAGTAATCACTCAGCTCTTTTTCTCCCTTGATATTTTTATGTTTGTCGTAGGCTTCTTCCAAAACATTCTGACCTTTTACATTAGGTAGGCTATAGTACATGTTGATCATATTGAACACATCGTGTCCGATCCAGCTGCGCATGTAGATACTGGCATCCCAGTTTTTATAGCTGAACTGGTTGTTCCAGGAAAGCTGTAGTGTGGGAATGGCATTGCCGACAAACGATTTATCTTCGGGAGTTTTTTTACGGTCACGTACATCAAATGCGTTGCCTTCCTTATCGTAAAGTTTCCAATAGCCATCATCGGTGAACCCTGCAAATCTCCAAATAAAGAATTGCCCGATGTCTTGGCCTGGATATAACCTTACCGCAGATCCTGGTGAGCCGGGGGCCGGAAAGTCCTTCCGGTCGGTAAAGGTCTGACTACCCCACAAGGTGTTGAGCCTACTTTTATTATGTGAACCCACGAGGCTTGTTGTGTAACTGAAATTTTCGTTGTCTACGGCTTTGAAGTTCAGTTCAAACTCGTACCCCGTATTTTGCATACTGCCTACGTTCATAGTGGTTTTGTCGTATATCGCAGGGGGTTGGGATACGCTGATCTCATAGATGAGGTCATCAATTTTTCGCTTATAGATATCAAAACGGCCACTTAAGCGATTGTTCAGTACAGAAAAGTCCAGGCCAAGGTTGTATTCTTTTTTGACCTCCCATTTGATATCGGGATTTTGGTTGTGTCTCACGCCATAGGTTCTAAACCATTTGCCATCTTGCAGAAACCAGGTGTCGGCACTATACATCCGTGTTGCCACTTTTGCATCAAAGCCTTCATTGCCCGTTTCGCCATAGCCTGCGCGGAGTTTCAGGTCGTTGATAAAATTAACATCTTTGAGGAAGGGCTCCTGTGATATGCGCCAGCCTGCGGACAGTCCGGGAAAGAATCCCCATCTGTTTTTAGGGGCAAATTTGCTGGATCCTTCATATCGTGCCGTAGCAGTGAGGATATAGCGGTCTAGATAAGAATAGTTGACACGGCCAAAGAAGGCGGCAAGTTTGACCCATGGGTTTTTCCAGGATCCAAGACCTGCCCGACCGTCTGGTAAATAGGTACCTGTACCCATGTCGTTTTCGGCAATACCATCCACAGGAAAATTTGAGTTTTCGGCAGAAAACCCTTGTCCATTGAAATCTTGATAGCTGTAGCCTGCTACTGCATTTAAAGAATGTTCGGCCCATCGGTTGGTGTAGTTGGCGGTCCACTCAAAGATGCGGTCATTGAATCGGCTATAATATTGTTTGGCAAATCCATCCACATTATTTTCCCGCGAAATACGATGTTGCGCCGATCGGTAATAGTTGCCATGCTCGCTGTTGTTTTTTACGCCGATGGTCGCACTGGTGGTCAGGTGTTCTGTGAGGTTTAATTTTAAGGTCGCATTGGCCAACAGGTATTTGAATTGCTTTTCATCGCTGCGTAGGCGGGCTTCTGCAACAGGATTCCAGGTGTCATATCCTCCCTCCAATACATTGTATCCGCTGACATCATTGGCGTCGTAAGGTGTTTGGGTAGGATTCATCACCAGGGCCATATTAAAAATGTCATTGTTGTTGAAGATGTCTCCGTTAGATCCAAACGCTTTCACTTGGTTGTAGCTTACATTGGTACTCAACTCCGCAAAGCCGTCGAAAAATTTAAATGCACTGTTGATGCGTCCGCCGATTTCTTCCCGTTTGGACGTGATCGCCATCCCTTTGGCGTCGCGTTTGGTAAACGTAGTATAGACATTGGCGTTTTCGGATCCGCCGCTGATGTTGGCGACCTGCCGATGGCTAAATGGATTGTTATTAGTAACTTCATCATACCAGTCTGTACGGTGTCCGAGGTCTTCACCGAGCCCATATTCGACAAATTTCTCTGCCGATAATACCTGTGGACGTTTGCGAATGGTTTCGACAAAGTACTCGGACGTAAAATTCACTTGCGCCTTGCCGACCTGAGGTCTTTTGGTGGTGATCAGGATGACACCACCGGAAGCCCGGGTGCCATAGATCGCTGCCGCGGAGGCATCCCGAAGTACGTTGATGGTTTCAATATCTTCTTTCGCAACGGAGTTGATGTCGCCCCCGGGAACACCGTCAATAACCACCAAGGGACCCTGTGAGGCATTGACCGAATTGACACCACGCAATTGCAAAGAAATACCTGCATTGGGATCCGTGCCGTTGTTGGAAAGTACACTGAGTCCGGGTACTTTTCCCTGAATCGCCAAGAGCGGTGATACAGCCCCCGCGACCATGTCTTTCTGCTTGATGCTCGATACGGCACTGGTCAATTCTTTTTTGTCGAGTGTACCGTAACCCACCACGACAGCCTCCTCAAGCTGCTGCGTGTCTGACAGCAATTGCACATTTACACTGGAAGAGCCATTATAGGCAATTTCCCTGGAGGTAAAGCCAATCATTCGGATGATAAGGACGACATTTTTCTCCACATTATTCAATGTAAATACACCGTTGGCATCCGTAGAGGTACGGGTGGTGCCACCCTTGATGGTGACAGTGGCACCAACAATGGGGTTGCCCTGCTCGTCCTTGACACTGCCCTTGATTGTAGTTTGGGCTTCCTGAACATAGGGGGCATGGGGCAATGCGTAAGCGGCTCCAGCAGATAAACTGCTGCTGAATAGCAATAATTTAGTAGCCACTTTAAAACTGTTCATTTTAAAATTCATGTGCTAATGTTTATTAATAAGTGTATTGGTTGTTTACGCTGAAAGGGGGAGTAGCAAGCTTTGTAGCATGGTCAAGATGCTTTTCGGACTCCAGATAACATAGTTATGTTTAAATTCAAGATACTGCATATAATTGGTGTGATTTGAACCCTAAATGTACAGCATAGAAAGGAGAGGTATTGCCTGTTGAGACAATATGAGGATATTTTGAGACGATTTGATATATACCACTTTTAACGTGAGTACATTTAAATCAATTCCTATCACTATCGCATTTTAAAAAACAGGTCTTAACTCATATTTTAGGTTTTCAAGAACTATAAATTACCAATAGTTCTTGAATCGTTAATAGCAAATATTTTTTTTACTGATGCCGGCTACTGTTCAACGGGTATCGATCGTAAAACATCCTTTGTTAAAGGCTTTGGTAGATAAGAGAGCACCATGGTATTGTCTGCTGCGCGACTCTGGTCTCGTAAATCTACGGAAGAAGTTAACATATGTATGCGCAGGTTGCCCTTGTTTGGAAAATCTTGCATCGCTTCCAGAAATTGCCAGCCATCCATAATGGGCATATTGATATTTTGCTGCCGTCTATCTTCTGTGAATTAGAGTTTTAAAAAGACCGAGCATAATTTTATTCGAAAAAACTTTTATGGATATAGAAAACAGTATCTATAAAATAGAGAATTCCATTTTTTGTCAATACATTTTCGTCATGAAGGTCTTCAAATATTAAGCCTAGATCCTTGCTTATGTAGTCATTATTACGTGTATTGTGAAAAGAATTATATTCTAAGAAGGAGCGAACTGATTGAAGATTAGTAGTTTCGTTCGCAATGATAAACTGTTGTTTTACTACAGCATATACTTGCTCATCAATAATTTTGAATCCTAAAAAATCATAGTTTGTAGAACTAAAGAAAAAGTTATGGATAAGTAAATTATTAAAATAATCTAGCCAATATTCATAAAAAATAGATGAATTGAGCTTTATGACATTAAAGTCATCAAATTTGTAGACGCGCTGTTCTGCGCCTTCGCTAATAAACATATCCTCATCTATTTCATTTAAATAGAAAAGAGAATGTTTTGTTGCAAAATCAATTAAGCATTTTTCTTCTTCACCTTTGAAATACTCTTGTTTTTCAATTCCTTGGCTTGAGATCGCATTTTCTCTAAGGAAATGTTGGACTTGCTTGAGTTTGCTTGAACTGCCAATTGGTCCATCTCCAAAAATGATATTTTGTAGTTCATTTTTAATATTTTTCATTTGTATCTTCCTCAAAGATACGAATTTGTATTCAAACTTGTGCTTGTTAGGATATATCCATTCTTGACCAACAGCTACTGTTCAACGGGTATCGATCGTAAAACATCCTTTGTTAAAGGCTTTGGTAGATAAGAGAGCACCATGGTATTGTCTGCTGCGCGACTCTGGTCTCGTAAATCTACGGAAGAAGTTAACATATGTATGCGCAGGTTGCCCTTGTTTGGAAAATCTTGCATCGCTTCCAGAAATTGCCAGCCATCCATAACGGGCATATTGATATCCAAGAAGACGAGATAGGAATTTTGTTGGTTTTGCTGTATGTAATCCACCGCTTTCTTCCCATTTTCTAAAATAACCACAGTCGCATCTGGATAGACACTAGCAATGATTTTGGTATGTATAAAATTGATGACAGCGTCGTCATCTATGAGTAGTATCTGTTCCATGTTCGTGATGAATAAGGTTTGTTTTAACGGTGATTTGCGCAATCACTTCATCTAATTCTTTTGCGGAATCCATAATCAGATCCATAATTTCGGGCGTAGATTTTCCACCCCCGTCTAATTCCCTTGAAAGGTAAATTAAGCTCATGATACGTGTCAGTGGAGCGCGGATGATGTGAGACTGCATCCAGGCTATTTCATGAAGGGTGTCGTTCTGTTTCTTGATTTGATCCATAGCCTGACGGGAAGCCGTAATGTCTTGTATTGTGCCCTCAATTTTAACGGCATTCCCCTGCTCATCTGAAACCAATCTCACTTCTTGATGCACCCATTTCAACTTTCCCGAAAGGGTAATGATTTCGTGCTCAAAGCTTTTGGTCGTTCCGGGCTCAAGATGAAATAAGGCATTACTCTCCATCAGATGCCCATGTTTAGGCGGCAAGGTCTGTTTTACATTTTCTGTCGTTGGAATAAAGGTGTCAGGTGAACAGTCATAAATCGTGTATACCTCCTCACTCCATTCGGATATATCTGAATCTATGGGTCTAAACCAATACCCAAGCTTAGCTATTTTTTGAGCCGTTTTTAACTGTTCATAAGCTTTTTGTAACGCTTGCTCCGCAAGCTTTTGTTTGGTGATATCTTTCCCTACGGCTACAATTGTTTTGGATTCCGCTGCGACAGTAGCGGACCATTGTAACCATTTGATTTCGCCCTGAGCCGTTAAAAACCGACCCGAAAAACGTTCGGTCAAATGACCCCTTATTAATAATGATAGCGCTTCAGCTGCACGTGATCGATCATCGAGATAAATGAAATCAAAAATTGGTGTAGCATATAAATGTGTTTTTTGATACCCCATCAGGTGGGCAAAAGCATTATTACATTTTTTGATATAGCCGTCAAAACCAACAATGCAAAGTGGATCTGAAGATATATTGAAAATAGTACGATATTCTTCTTCTGTTACTTTTTGTTTGACTAGTGGACCAAGCTTTTCACTTATATCCGTCAGTAAATTTATCTTCTCTGAAAGAATCTCTGGCGCCGATGTAGAAAAGCATATGATACAGCCCAGAAATTCATCGCCATACATAATGGGTAGGCCAATGCCTGTGGTAAGGCCCACATTCTGGGCGGCTTCAGCGCGTAGGAAATGCTTATTTTCCCCGAGATGGTCCCAAACAATCACCCTTTTTTCTTTCCAAACGCTCCCGGGTAAGCCTTCTTCTTGTGTACAGGAGGTAAATCCCTGTGTCTGCTGGTAAAATAGGCCGAACTTACGCTGCTGAAACGATGTCGAGACGAGGTGCAACTCGCTGTGATCTGGGGCTACTAACCATATTTCGCTCGCGCGTATTTTGGGGAGCAGGACAAGCCGCTGGAGGGCTTGATCCAGCGAGGTTACCAACGATATAGACTTCGCAAATGTTAGCGTCAGTTCGGTAAAAAGATCGTTAACGATTTTCTCTTTTATTTCGGCAGTAACTTCGTGTGTGTTGGCAATAATTCCTTCAATCAGCGGTGTGTTGAGGTGGTTGGATAATTCCGTTTTAAACCAGCGCAGATCGCCGTTTACATCGGGAAATCGATAGGCGTCAATGGATACGGATATTGATGCCTGTATGCTGCCAAGCTGCTCCTTGACGCGCGGCACATCTTCTTCATAGATAAAATCAAACGCATTTTTGCCCAGGAATGCTTCGGGTTCAATCCCCAAAACGGTGGTAGAGGTTGGTGCTACATAGATATAGTTACCTGCCCGGTCAATGATGGCAACCAGATCGCGGCCATTTTCGATCAATGACCGATATCTTCGCTCGCTGAAGGAAAGCTCTTCATAAGCAGTGGCTAAATGCCGTTCCTTCTCATAGAGCTCCGTTAAATCGGTGGCGGTAACGATTTCCGCTCTCTTGCCGTCGAAATGGATGGTGTTGCCCTTGATCTGAACATACATGATGTGGCCATCGCGTTTCTGATGTCTAAAAATGCTTTTCTTAAACTTCGTACGCCGATTTCTGGTTCTTTCTACTGCTTCCTCCAATTTTGGAATGTCTTCTCGCGGGCGAATATCTTTGATCGTCATCTGCATAAACTCTTCCTCACTATACCCGTAATGATGGATGGCTTCTTTATTTACTGCAAGAAAATGCAATGTATCCAGATCATAGATCCACATGGGAAGAGGTACAAGGTCAAAAACTGCCCGGTCAAAATCAGATTGTTCGATCGCTACACTTCGCATACAAATTTATGGGTATATATTGACAGTAGATTGTCGTGTTTCTAAATATAACAAAAAAACGGCCACAATTAAATGACATGCCGAAAGAAATTATCAGCCAAGTTTAAAACGCTTTAGCGTCTGTTTTGATAAAAGGGAAAATGTGGGTTGGAAGTAGCGGTTGGAAATGTACGGACATCAAAAAGAAAGAGGCTATCTAGATAGCCTCTTATGGATATTTTGCATAGATTTTGAGCGATAATTAATGGCAGGCAACGGGCTCGGGATAATCGGCTGTTGCCATTCCCTTGACCACTTGGCCACAATTGCGCATCGAGGCTGCGTACGGATTTTCTATCGTCTTGTCGTAGCTTAACCAATACCCTTTTTCCATCGGACAGTATTGTAGGTAGACGGCCTCGTCGGTACATTTCATTGTCTCCATGATGGTAAATAGGGATTGCGTAACGGCAGAAAAAGTCGCTTTCATGGCGGTTAGATCTTGTGCGGCTTTCAGGCCGGCTGCATCGGCCTTCATGGTTTGGCTTACCTTCTTTAGACGCATCATGTCGTCGAGCTGCAATCCTTTCAGACGAAAGTTCTGAACTTCTTTTTCCAACTGAACGGCATGTGCTTTGCCGCTGGCAAAATTTTCATCCTGGATATCCTTTTTTACCTCCATGTAGCTTTTAAATAGTCGGTTGCGTTGTGCTTGTGCAACATCTTGCCCGTGGCTGGATTGACAGGAAATCATGAGAAGACTGATCAAGCAGGTGATGTAAATTCCTTTTAGTTTATTTTTCATGCGTTTATTTTGTTTTAAATGGCTGATGAGCGCTCGAGTAAGCTTTGATTTTGAATGCGTTTAATTTCGAGCAACATCAGTTCGAGATGTTGTTTATTTAAAGGATCTTTTTGTTTTGCAACAAGTTGATTAATTGCCGGTACGAGAGTGCTCAGATAATTTCGGACATACAGCTGTACATCGCTGCGCTGTGCTTGTGAAATGATATCGGATCCTTGTGCGATTTTGGGATTGATAAGTTGATTGACTTTTTCAAGAAAATAGCGTTGTTGTGCGCGTTTAAATACGGCCACACGGCTGTCTTCCAGGGGCAGGGTCCATACCGCTCCGCCAATATCATTCAGATATTCGTTGAGGCCGTAGGGATTTGTACTGGCGATAGACTTCATGTACACATTATAGAGCATGCCGGGACTCATCAACATATTCAACATTTGCTCTTGCTGATCGCTGATCTCCTTGTTGGCATCTTTGCCGATCAGATCCTGAATGTCTTGGGGATATAACCATAGGGGTGGAGTAAATACATTGTCATTGACATACTGCATGGCCGATTTGACCTTTTCTCTGGGGATGGCCGCATAGACGGGGCCAGCTTGGCCACGTACTTTTTTTGTAATCTGCTGACTGCCTATATTTTTTAAGACATGGTACAGGTAACGGTCGAACTGCGCGCGCACGGCTTTATGCATATCCTTTAGGTTGCTGTAATCGTCGCCGGGTTCATTGGTCCATTCGACCAAATTGGAAACCACACGCTTTAGATTTTTGATTCCATATCGGCTAGCCAGCATGGCATCGTCACCAAGATCTTCTTTTTGGCCGCGTGGGTCTTCGTCGTTCCCTTCGCCGCCAAACCACAGCTTGGGATTGGCCGTCAGGCTATCGGTCACCTGTTTGCTGAGGTAGAGTTGCTCGTCTTCGCCGCTAGAAAATTGGGGTAGATATTGGTACCCCCATTGGATGGCCCATTTATCGTAGCTGCCGATACGGGGATAGATGCCGGCTAGCCCCACACCGTCTTCGGGCTGTGCCACGTAATTGAACCGTGCGTAGTCCATGATGGATACGGTATGGCCATTTTTTTCTACCCACTTCTTGTCGCGCAATTTTTCTACGGGCGTTTGGCTACTGGCGCCCATATTGTGACGAAGGCCCAAACTATGCCCTACTTCGTGCGACGACACAAAGCGGATCAGCTGCCCCATCACTTCGTCATCCAACTGCATTTTTTGTGCTGCCTTGTTCAATGGGCCCACTTGCACCATAAACCATTGCTGAACAAGTTTCATGACATTGTGATACCAGCCTACATGGGCTTCGATAATCTCGCCACTTCTGGGGTCGGATATGCGTGGGCCATAGGCATTCGCTTTTTCGGAGGCAAAGTACCGGATCACAGAAAATCGGGCATCCTCGAGGCTCATGGTGGTATCTTGCTCAGGCCATTCTTTGCCTACAATGGCGTTTTTGAATCCGGCTTGTTCGAATGCCTGGTTCCAGTCGTTGATGCCGGCAATCAGATACGGGCGCCATTTTTTTGGGGTCGCCGGATCGATATAATAGACGATCTGCTGTTGAGGCTCTACCAGTTCGCCTTTTAAGTAGCGTTTTAGATCTTTCGCTTTGGGCTCGAGACGGTAGCGCTGTATAAAATTCAGGGCTTTGGACCGCTGGTCTTTGTCGGTGAATAGAATATACTTGTTGGCAAAATATCCTACGCGGTCATCGTAAATCCGTTTGTTCATCGGTACTTTGGGCAGCAGAACCATGGAGGTGTTGGTGGTAAAGGTCAATGAACCCGTTGCAGTTGCTGCGGGTGTACCTGATGTGGAGCTGTAGGTTTTGGTGGTCTTTACTTCCAGATTGATGGGGAATACCTTCATATCGGTAATGAAAGAACGGTCGTCTGCCAAGGAGGATAGCTTATTTTCGCTTTTTATTCTGCTGTCAAAGGAAAGTGCGGCGTTGTCTTTTCGGAATAGGTCGGTCACCTCCACCAAATAACTGTTGCCCCCTGCTTGTAGTCCTTTGATATCCAAGATAGCGATAATGGGATCTTCCTGCGACTGGATCAATGCCGTACGAATGGCATCGTTTTCGGGCGCGTCCTGTTTGTAAATTGCTGCCCGCAGCTGGATACGGTCGCCCAGGCCTTTTTCGAAGTAAAGTGTCTGCTCATTCAGCTTTTCGCCACCATACATCGTAAATCCCTGTGGTGCCGACACCAGACGTGTTACGGTCAGAAAATAACGGTTCAATATGCTGTCGGGTATTTCCAGGTACCACTTCTTTTCGGATTCGATGACGTTAAAAACGCCTGAACGGGAAATTCTTTTTTTATTTAAAATTTTACTGTAGGCCTCATAGAGGTCATTTTTTGTTTTCAGGGTATCTGTTTTGGCCGCTGTCTTCGTATCGGTCTTACTAGCCGTTTTATCGGCTTTCTTTTCCACGGGTTGCTGCGCTTGGACTATACCGCCAGACAAAAGCAGGGCGAGGGTACTAAAGATAATTTTGTTTTTCATGTGTTTGTTATAGCATCTATTAAAACGGTACGGCTTCGTCTGTATTTAACCGTAAGTTTGGGTTTAACTTCATGGCATCCAATGGAAATGGAATAATGTACATTCTGGAGTTTGGCGCCAGCGTATAGGTCTTTTGCTCGACCGTCTTATTGACAATCGGGAAGACACGGACGAGTGTTTTGGCATATTCTTTTTCGAGATTTAAGCGTTTCAGGTCAAAGAAACGGTGGTATCCAATAGGCAATTCCCGACGACGTTCGTTAATGACCAATTCCATCACTTCTTTTCGTGTTGTCGGAACCGGCAGGATCGCCTTCTCGCCTTCGATACGGGTTTTGCGTAAGGTGTTCAATAGGCTGATGGCTTTGGCATATTGATCTTGACGGGCATAACATTCGGCCAGCATCAGGTAGATTTCCGGTGTTTTTAATCCTACGGTAGGGAAGAAAAATGCGGTGTACCTGACATTGTAATAACTTGCTCCGGCGCCGATATCCAGAAAGCTGGCATTGGTCTTGGTATAGAATAGGCTAAAGCGCTTGTCTTCTTTATCGAACATACTCGTCAGCTCGGGGCTCAGCATGTAGCTGTACCCAAAGTTCATTTCGGTGTAGCCATTGATATACATGTAGCTCAATACTTCGGGATTATTTTCGGCGATGATAGGCGTCTTGCTTGGTCCGCCTAATTTTTCGTACTGCACCAGGTCAATGAGCTGCCCATTCAGCTGCATGGCTTTTTCGGCAGCCGCCTGTGCTTCGGCAATCTCCCTTTTAAAAAGGTGCACCTTGGCTTTCAATGCATAGGCAAAGGCCAGCGATGGGTGATAGGGATTGGTGGGTTTTTCCTGCAGATGGGGTATAGCGTCGTCAATATCCTTTTGGATAAAATCGTATACCTGCTGTACGGTTGCTTTGGCTGGTTTGGCCTCCAGGTCATATTTGTCCATGATGCAGACACCGCCGTCCTGCGCTGCTGTGCTGGCATCATAGGCCTTGGCGTACACATTGATGAGGTGGAAATAATCAAATGCCCGAAACATCTTGGCCTCGGCTTTGGCCAGAGTTTTCAATTGGCTATCACCTGTACTCTCGTCGACCAAAGAAATAATCATGTTCCACTGTGCAATGTATTTGTAGCACTGGTTGTAAAAGCTCGATGAGTTGATTTGACTGACCCTGTCTTCCTTTTCCTGAAACAAAAAGTTGATGGTATTGATGTTCGGCGTCAAACCGATCACATTGGATTCTTTGAGGTATTGGTCATCGACCAGGTACTGAAAATTATTGACGGGGTAGCCTCTATTGGGATAGGCCACCAGATCGTAATAATCTTGCGTAGTGCTTACCAATTGGGATCCCTTTGGTGTAATGTCGAGGTATTTATTGCAGGCGGTAAAGGCTACCAGAGTCGCACATGCCGCCATTATGGTTTTTATAGTCATCGTAGATTCGGGTTAAAAAGTTAATGCAAGTCCCATCAGGAATGATTTGGCCAGCGGCAAATTGCGTGTGCCACTATTGAGCGAATAGGATTCTGGATCGATATCATTGCCGGCAGCGCTCCATGTCCATAAATTGTTGACCTGCGCCGTCAATCTGACGTTTTGCATCCCGGCTTTATGGGCCAATTGCTTAGGCAATTGATAGCCTACGGCTATGTTTCGCAGTTTGATGTAATCTGCCGACACAATTTGCTGATCGCTATAGCGCCAGAGGGTAGATAAGTTTCCCGCATAGGTACGTAATTTGTCTGGATAGTCGACCAGTAACCGGGGATAGTCGTTATCGGCCCCTTCTACCCAGCGGTTTACCAAACCTGCGTTGGTCAGTTTATCGCTTGCGAAGTCAATGGCATCTTTGCGCAATTTATGTCCACCGGAGAAAACAAACATCGCCGAAAGATCAAACGCTTTATAGCGCAGACGCTGATTGATGGATCCTGTGTATTTTGGAAACAGTGTCCCTAAGTTGACCAATGCATCGGGTGAATTGATATCATTGATCTTTGTAGGGGTGCCATTTTCATCAAAAACAATATTGGATTCGCCGTTTTGATCCAGAAAATAAGGATAGCCATTCACCATGCCGGCATAGCGATAGGCCATGATGGAATTGTAGCTATTTCCTTCAAAAAAGTAATTACTGGGTGAACCAACATAGGACTGCGCGGTCGATGTTAATCCATTTACTTTTTCGACCTTGTTTTTGTTGAAGGAGAATACCAGTTGGGTGCTTGCTGTTAAATCTTTCTTTTTGAGCCACACGCCATTGATGTTAAACTCGATCCCTCTGTTGCGTAAGGCCCCATTGTTGATAACACGTGAATTGGCTCCGACGGTTGGGTCGAGTATAGCACTGATCAACAAATCGGAGCTGTAGCGATTATAGGCATCGATAGTCGCGGACAGGCGGTTGTCTAAAATTGAAAAATCTACACCGAAGTTTGTCGTTGCTGTTTTCTCCCAGCGCAACATGGGATTGGGCAACGATTTTTGTTCGAGATACTGCAGGTAGGGAAACAGCTTATCCGATTTCCAGGTGGCCGTACCATAGCTGGAACTTTCCTGGTCGACGTTGCCGGTAATACCGTACGTTGCGCGCAGCTTGAGCGAGTTTAGCCAGTCGCTGTTTTTCATAAAGTCTTCGTTGCTGACATTCCATCCTGCTCCGACAGACCATAATGGGCGGTATCTAAACTTTGGATCTACCCCAAAGAGATCGGCCTGATCGACGCGTATGCTTCCCGTAAGGTTGTATCTGTTGTTATAGGTATAACCGGCATTGGCATACAGCGAGGTATAGCGGTGTAAGGTTTCTTTTTGTGCACCTCCATTTAAGTCGCCCAAGCGGACATTGCCCCCATAGATATAACTCGATATACCGGTTTTACTCAATGTGGCCCAGTCGATGGTGGTAGAGGTCAATGTGACGGGATTGTACCCCACAAGCAATTGTTGGATAGGGCGCGGTGTATGCGACTGACGCATCTCGAAGCCGGCCAGGGCGGTTAGCTGATGCTGACCATATTGGCCAAAGGTATTGTCATAATTAAATTGATTCCGGAACGTATAGTTGTACCGTTTGGATTCGAATTGATAGTAACGGCCTCCTGCTGGCAGGTTTTTGGTGTATACTCCCGTCGCTGAATTGTAGCTGACCATTGCATTTGAGGCAACACGCATCATGTAATTATCTTCGTCGTAGAAGCTTTCACGGGAAGTTTGCCCCAATTCATAGGAAAACTGTGTTTGAAACGAGAGTCCTTTATAAATGGTGGCCCGCAACGCTGTAAATGCGCGAAGACTTAGATTCTTGTTGCTCTCGATGCCTTCGCCTAGGGCTTCAAGCACATTAAAGGCGGTACTTTTTAAATTTGGGTTTGCAGCAATCTGTTCTGCTGTCTCGCCGTTAATGGCCGATCCGGGTCCGACGGAACTGGAAAGGTCAACGTAAGGCGCATACACGAGGTTGCCATTTTCATCTTTGATGCGTGTATACCGTGGCTGTAAAAACAGATCATTGTAGACACCATCGGTTTGTTTGTTGACACCGTAGGTGCCGTTCAGTCCCACTGTCGCATTTAACCATTTGGTGATGTTGAAGCTGGATTTCAAATACAGGTTGAATTTCTCATTCTTCTCATGGAGCACCTGGCCCTGTCCTTTATCGTAGTTAAACGAAACAAAGGTGTTGCTTTTGGTGGAATTTTGTGAAATGCTGGCGTTATACCGTTGGCGTGATTCATTCTGCCAGATATTGTCGGTAAATTCTTTAATATAATCGTTGTTGCGCCAGGTATTGATCGTCGCATCGCGTTCTTGCTGGCTAATGGCCCCGGTAGATTCTTTACGGAATAGATCGTACAACGGTGAATAATATTTTAAACTTCCACTACCCAACCTTCCATAGTAATTGAACAAAGATTCGGTATTCGCATAGCGCGATCGTTCTTTGTTGTAGACATCGATTTCATAGTCGATCAGATCGGATGTGCTGGCGTAATGCATCTTGGCGATATCCGGTTTTTGCGTGATGAACTGATCGACATTGAAGTTGACGGCAACTCCTTGGCCTTTTCCTCTTTTTGTGGTGACGACTATAACGCCATTGGCTGCGCGGGCGCCATAGATGGATGCTGCCGTTGCGTCTTTGAGTA
Organism: Sphingobacterium sp. UBA3549; assembly: GCF_002376635.1. Classification (NCBI taxonomy): domain Bacteria; kingdom Pseudomonadati; phylum Bacteroidota; class Sphingobacteriia; order Sphingobacteriales; family Sphingobacteriaceae; genus Sphingobacterium; species Sphingobacterium sp. UBA3549. The sequence continues at coordinate 230,289 of NZ_DFOE01000011.1, forward strand.
CGGTAACGGACTCGACGTCATAGGGGTTGATGTCGCTCAGGGTGAGTTCGGTGGGTAAGTCGTCCACGACGATAAGCGGATTGGTAGTGACACTATTGGAGTAGGTACCGATACCACGAAGGATAGGTTTGTCGGCGTCAGAACGTGTTGGGTTTTTGATATAGGTCAATCCGGCCACCTGACCTTCGAGCGCAGAAACTAAGTCGACATTGATCTGTTTGTTTAACTGATCATTGTTGACCATGGTATATGCTCCAGGGCTACGCTCCTTGCTGATGCGCTGATATCCTGTGATCATAATTTCGTTGAGCATAGACTCTTTTGCGCTCAGCATGACCCGCACAGGCCGTACCATTTGCTCTGGACTGAAGCGCATGACCTTTTCATTAAAAGACACATGGCTAAAGGACAGCTGGATGTCGGCGGAGCTGGCAACATTCAGTTCAAAATCGCCATCTCCGGAACTCATCGTCTGGCTATTATCCTGTAGATTATGAATAGACACGCCGGGAATAGTATGGCCCAAACTGTCGATTACTTTACCGCGTACAAGCTGACCAGTGGTGGATGCCGCTTTGCGATACAGGATGATGCGCTTGTTTTCCAGACGGTAACTGAAGGGTTGATCCTTAAACAAAATGGACAAGGCGTCCTCAACGCTCGAGAGTTTAAGGTTGACACTGATCGGACGGGCTGATTTTAACAGGTTGCCGTCAAAAACAAATTCGTAGCCGTAGCGGTCCGATAGGCTTGTAATCACTTCTTTGACCTCGGCATTTTTAAAATTTAATTGAACCTGTTGAGCATGTAGCTCGTAGGGATCAATCATGCTCATCAGGGCAATTCCAGCGACCAAACTCAAGTATTTCCGCAAAAATACCGGTCGCTTTGGGGTTAGGTAGGACATGGTAGATGTAGGTTAATGTAAAATTTAGTTTTTATTTTTTATACGTAGTTTTTAAGGTGATTTTTTTATTGTCCAATTGAAAATGGAGGCCGCTTGCTTCGTTTAAGAGGTTCAACATTTCCTGTAACGGTATATTTTTTCGGACCTTCATATAGATCGATTGATCGGTAGGTAGTGTGATGGTATCGACTTCGACGCCATACCATCTGGACAAATCAGCGAGGATGACACGGAGCGACTGATCGCGGTAGTCAAAGTAGCCTGCCGTCCAGGCGGTAGCTTGCTTTGGCGCGACCTGCTCCCGATGTATGCCATTGTGGTCGGTGATGGCTGTTTCCCCGGGATGAAGCACAATGCGCTGAGCCGTTCCGGATTTGCTCAACGCGATCCGGCCGGACAGCAGGGAGGTGGTGACCTGTCCGTCACTCGCATAATTTCGTACGTTGAAAACGGTGCCCAGCACTTCGACGTTTGTGGCTCCAGCGTGTACAGTAAATGGTCTTTGTGCCTGGTGAGCTACATCGAAATAGCCTTCTCCTTCTAGAGAAACTTCTCTTTTGACAGCATCAAAAGGAACCTGAAAGGTGAGGGTAGATGCTGCATTCATCGTAATCTTGGTGCCATCTTCCAAAATAATCCTAAAGTCGGAATTGGGGGTATAGATGGTTTGCAGACTTGGGGTTTTTCCTGTTGCGGTGACTTTAACCGTTTGGCTGTCGATACGAGCAAATGCGATTTCGCCGATCTGCCAAGCCGAATCTGTTTTTGGAAAAATGGCGATTTCTTTGCCAGACTTATCTTTAACATATAAGGTAGGTGCTGATGGTGCAACAATATCGGAAGGTGCCACGCGCTGTGCGAGGTAAAACCAGGTGGCCAATCCGGCAACCAGTAGAATGGAAGCGGCAGCCCACCACCGCTGTTTGTACCTTAAACGAAGCGGTTGTTTGTTCGTTTGGTTTAATCCTTCTGATTGGTTTAGCCTATCTTCCAATCTTTCTTTAATACGGGCGATATGGGACGCAAAAGGTGGATCGATTTGATGTTCGTCAATATCGATCGAGGCCAAAGAAGTGAGCTGTTCGAGCTCTTCGTCGCTGGCACGTTCAAAATAGTGGAGCAGTCTATCGAGGTCGACACGATTGATACTTCCATCTAGATACTTCTTGTAAATATTGTCTATTTTTTTTGCCATATCTATAAGTTAATACGCAACTTATTAGCAAAAACACTATCGTTGTGGTGTTTTTTTTAAAAAAAATAGAATGTGACAAGAATTGCTAAAATCTCTTCATAATGGTCTTGCACAAATTGGCGGATATGTTGGTTGGATTTGACCATGGCATTACTCACGGTGGATACTGAAATATGCAATTGCTTAGCAACCTCTTCGTAGCTTTTTTGCTCTATTTTGCATAGCACAAATATTTCTCTTCTACGCTCACTTAGGGTGTTGAGCGCTTTTTCTAATAATGCGGATTGTTTTTCTTCGATATCAACCTCTTTTTCCATCAGGTAGAGCTGCTCAAAATGCTGGTATAAATTTTCCTGCATCGCGGCTTCCTTCGCTAATTTTCTATACCAGGAGATCACATCATTTTTAGCAATTGTAAAAATCCAGGATTTAAAACTTCGAGTGGGGTCAATGGTCGATCTTTTTTGCCAGACTTTTAGAAATACATCCTGCACGAGCTCTTCACTGACCTGCCGATCTTTGACCATTCGAAAAATAGTGGAAAATAGGGCATGGCTATACTGATCATATAAGGCAAAAAAAGCTTGTTCGTCGCCATGGGAAAGCGAAATCAATAGCTTATTTTCTGCAGTAATATCCATAGTAAACTTTTCAACGGTCAGATCCTATGCGGTTTAAATCTGAAGCCAGCTGTCAAATTTACAACTTTTCGGCTTAATACTTCCTATTGCGGGCAATAGTTTTCTGCCGACAGTATGCTATGCTGTAAAATGTGGATAGGCTGGCTGGAGAGGACTGTTGACTTCCTTTACCGGAGCTTAAGGCCTTGGATTATCTTTTTCTAATTGCTCATAGAGCTCAATGATTTTTTTGCGGAGCTGGATAACCTCATCGCCTTTTTGTTGTAGCTTTTCGTTCAGGAGTCTTATTTCTTTGGTGTAATCTTTAACGTCGTCTGTCTCCGAATTGGATATCAGCTGCACCAATGTCAAATTAAATAACTTGGCGATTTGATTTAACCGAGAGAGGTTAAGATCTGTAATCCCTGTTTCCATTTTTGAAAATGCAGGAATTGAAACGTCTAATTTCTTTGCTACATCTTGTTGCGTCCAACCTTTTTGTTGCCTGAGCAACCTGATCTTTTTGCCTAGTGTTTTCATTTGAAGATTTGTAATGGGTTAAGGTACGAAAAAAAATGCATAAACAATTTTTTTGGTGCGGTATTAAAAAAGTAAGGGCTTAAATCTGGATAGGAAACAGACACTCGGCAGGGCTTATTTTTAGTTTGATTATTGATTTTAAATTTGTTATACTTGCCATGAGGGTTTCCAGCTCTTGTCTTGATGAAATAGACCTAAGTGATAACATAACCATTATTTCATGTAAGATTAATATTAAAAAGAGGAAATTAGCGAAAAATTTCTACCAGCTTTTATGTCTTGGATTGGATTTATACAGGGTAACCGAAGTTCATTTGAGGAAATCTACGATACTTATATCGATGATTTGTACAGCTATGGTAAGCAGTATCATTATGATAAGGATACCGTGTTGGATTGTATCCACGACCTTTTTGTGCACTTATTTGATAATCCAAAAATAGCGAAGGACGTTCAGGTGAAATATTATCTTTTCGCGGCGTTGCGGCGGAAGCTGCTGCGGCTGAAGGTGGAGACTGTGGCTATCGACTCGCTTTCGGAAGACGTGTATTGGACGAATAGCCACGAACTTGAGCTCATCAACGATGAGGTGGAAGCCGGTGTCGTGAAAGTAATCAAAGAAAAGGTAGATGCATTGCCGAAGCGGCAGCGGGAAGTACTTTTTTTGCGCTATTACCTCGATTTTTCCTACGACGAGATTGCGCAGATGATGGGGGTAAATGTGGAGACCTGCAGGACATTGACGTTTCGGGCAATCAAGCAATTAAAAGTGGAATTGAAGCCCATTGAACTTTTTACTATTTTTTATATTTTTTTTAATAGATTTTAGTCTATGTTTTTGAAAATTATGCTCTATAGTTATAAAAGCATAGTTTGTGAAAACCAAGAAAGAAAAATTTAAGCACATATTCAACCTCACGCCAGAGCAGGGCTTGTCGAAAGAAGATAAGGCAAAGCTCTTTGAGCGGATTGTCCGCAGTACAGCTAAAAGACGTACCCGTAGGTTGCTATTCTATATTGGGCCGCTCGCCGCTGTGGCCTGCCTGTTAGTTTGCTTCAAGCTGTTCTTTCCAAGGGATGCAGCAATGGAGCCGAGGCTTGATATCGAAAGGATAGCATCCATCAGCCAAACGTTGAATACACACAAAGATAGCCTCCAGCTTATTTCTGTTGATCCGCATACCGAAAGCCATGCGATTTCATTTTTGAACGTAAAGGGTTCATCTGACATACTCGACTTGATGGGGCCTGAGCCTAAAGCAGCTACACCTCAATACCATACCCTATTTGTTCCTTACGGAAAAAGGCAGGAGTTTACGTTGCCAGACCACTCCAAGGTATGGCTCAATGCAGGTTCATACCTCACCTACACTCCAGATATGCTGGGCAAACCCCGCGAAGTATACCTCAATGGCGAAGGGTATTTTGATGTCGCTCATACGGGTACAACGTTTATTGTTAGAACAAAAAACGCATCCGTAAAAGTTTTGGGCACCAGCTTTAATCTATCGTCGTATGAAGAAGATAAAAAAATGGCTATTGAATTGATTACGGGCAAGGTCGAACTGAGCAGTCCGCATTTCAAAGACATCACCATGGTGCCAGGTCAATTGATTACATATGATCTGCAACGGCAGAAAGTCATCGTGGATAGTAAAGCGGAAGGGAATGAAATTTTATGGACTAAAAAGCAGCTTGTACTAGACCGTCTGTCTACGAAAGATCTGATCAAAAAATTGGAACGTATTTATAATGTACGCATTCATGCTGACCCATCGGTGCTGGAAAATGCAACGGTCTATTCTGGCAGGATCAATCTGGATGTTGATATACTGACTTCGCTAAGTACGATATATGCGCTGAGAAACTATAGGATAACACAAGTAGAAAAGGAGGTGTGGATAAAAAACAATTGATTACTAACCATAAAATTGGATAAAGAGGAATTGCGGTCCCCTTTATCCGTTTAAATTAAACGTTTCTAAAAATTTAATTTCATCAAAATTATGAAAAAAAAACAGGTGGGACAAAATCTCTCCTCTAGACAATTATTGTCACCTAAAATTAGGTATAATATGAAGATAGGATCCCTTGCCATTACAGGAGTTTTACTTTCTGTCAGTGCACTCGCGTTTCCCCAGCGAATAACGCTCAAAATGAAAAATGTACCCTTGAAGCATTTTCTGCAATCTGTTCAAAAACAGACTGATATTGCGCTGCTTTACCCTGAAAATTTATTGGCCGACAAACGGATAAACGTCGATATTGACAAAGAGGAGCTGGTGCCAGCGCTAAGGCAGGTGCTCCGGAAATTTAATTTGACGATTGCACAGGGGGCTGGGCAAATCACTGTAATACCCGACCTGACTGCCCGCAGTCAGCCAATTAGCAGACTGGTTGTTTTCCAGGAAAAAATAACGGTCAAAGGGCGCATTTTTAATACGGCTGAACCTCCTGTTCCTCTTTCGGGTGTTACGGTAGCTGAAAAAGGCGGGATGGCCACGTCGGTTTCGGACGATGAAGGCTATTATTCGATCACGATAGCTAAAGGGAGCAGGTTGTCGTTTTCAGCAGTTGGCTTCTTGACCAAAGAGGTGCTGGTGAATAAGACCGAAGCGAACCTTACGGTATCGCTTAAGGAAAATGTCTCGGATCTGGATGAGGTGGTGGTCGTGGGGATGACGGAAATGCAGCGAAAACATATAGCCAGTTCTGTCGCCTCATTGGATATTAAATCCAATATCGAAGGAAAACCTATTACCAATCTTTCGCAGTCGCTGCAGGGCGGTGTTACAGGACTTACCGTTCAGCAAGGCTCAGGCCTGCCGGGTGGTGATGCGGCCAGTATTAAAATACGGGGTATTTCGACGTTAAATAATTCGGACCCGCTGGTGCTTGTCGACGGCGTACCCATGGATATGAATCATATTGATCCGGTAACGGTGGAGAGTGTAACCATATTAAAAGATGCGGCTGCAGCAGCTATATATGGTGCCAGGGCAGCGAACGGCGTTATTTTGGTGACGACCAAACGCGGAAAAGCGGGGCAGATCAATGTACTCTACGACGGTTACTACGGTCAGCAATCGCCGACAATCCTCCCTGAATTTGTGGATGCGCCTACTTACATGCGTATGTATAACTATGCGCAGGTGGCATCCGGAGGGCAAATATTGTATACGGATGAGCAGATTAGCAAAACCGAATCTGGGGAAGATCCCATCAATTATCCGAATACCAACTGGACGGATATTGTTATCGATGATTATAGTCCGCTAACCTCCCATTCTTTAGCTGTGAGCGGTGGAAATGATGTAGCACGATTTGCGGTAACGGGCAATTACATGTACCAGAAAGGGATGTTGCCGCTCAACAAGATGGATCGCTTTAATATCCGTGCGAATACCTCCGTATCGCTTTCGAAGCGGTTTTTGATTAATCTGGATGTTTTGGGTATCAGACGGAATACCTTGTACCCAAACCGAACCATCGATAATGGGGGCAGCAGAATCTTGGACGACCTTTATCGGCTGCCGCCTACGGTACTGCCCAAATATCCACAAGAGGAGGGATGGCCAACCATTTATGGTCGGTATGCGGATATTGTCAACCCACTGGCTTATGAAGAGGTTGGCGGTACCATTGGGTATCAATATGATCAGGCAACAATCAATCTACAGCCAAAATGGTCTATTACTGACAATTTGAACTTGCGGGGGCAGTTTAGCTATAGGCTCAACAGTGATGTTTATAAGCAAAACCGGGATAATTTTTATTTCTTCGATTATTATACCAAACAGTTGGTACAGACCTGGGCGGTACAGCGGAATGCATATTCGGAGACCAGAAATACCTATTATTATTTGAGCGGCGCGTTGGATTACAACAAGACGTTCAAAAAGCATAATCTCTTTGCGATGGGTGGATTTTCTGTTGAAAAATTTAATGAGGGTTATTGGAAAGAATCGTCGTTGGTGTCGAGCTATGCGAAAGCAAATTATTCGTACGACAACCGCTATCTTGCCGAACTATCCTTTCGTGCAGATGGTTCTTCCAAATTTGGCCCTGGAAAGAAATATGGTTATTTCCCGTCCATCGCATTGGGATGGAACCTACATAATGAAGCTTTTTTTCATGTGGATGCGATCAGTAATCTGAAGCTGAGGGCTTCGTATGGACAGCTGGGCAATGAGAATATTGGTTTATATCTGTACCAAAATCTTATCAATGCGACCAATGGAACAGAGTCTGTATGGGGTAATCCAAACATTACCTGGGAAAAGGTTAATATCCTGGATGTGGGCTTGGATCTGTCGGTTTTCAAAAATAAGCTTTCTTTGACCTTTGATTATTACGACAAAAAAACAAAGGATGTGCTTCTGAAACCTACTGTGGCACCCTCCGGCGCTATTGGTTCGGCTCCTTTGAATGCAGGTAAGGTGAGCAATACCGGAATGGAACTGTCGCTGAATTATAACGATAAGCTCGGCGATGACTTTAGTTTTTCGATAAGACCGGGCATCTCTTACAATAAGAATAAGATTACTGAACTATTGGGTGGTCCGTACTATTCGGGTATCTCGACGAATGAGGTGGGGTATGCTATAAAGAGTCATTATGGTTATGTAACGGATGGTATTTTGCAATATGCTGATTTTGCTGCTGATAAAAAAACAGCATTGGTTCCGGCGCTCGCGGGCGAAGGCCCGGGCGATATCAAGTATGTTGACCTTAATGGCGACGGTATGATTGACGAGAGCGACCAAAAAGTGATCGGCGACCCTACGCCGAGGATCAATTATTTTAGTAATGTAAGTTTCAGTTACAAGAACTTCGATTTTGAGTTTTTGTTGCAGGGGGCAGGTAACCACGATTATTCGGCGAATCTCGGGGGTAAATCTGCCGGTTACTTATGGCATCCGCTGAATTTGAGTGCCTCGGGTGGTATCCCGACAACCTATCGGGCGGCGAATACCTGGCGCGAAAATAACCAGGATGCCATCTATCCCCGTTTGCTGGCAAATCCGGCAAATAACGTGCTGCGCAGTGACTTTTGGTTGTTTAATGCGAAGTACCTCCGTGTCAAATTTATTCAGGCTGGGTACCGATTGAATAGCGCCTACCTCAATAAATACGGAATTAAAAATGCGCGCTTTTACATCAATACGCAAAATCCTTTTCTTTTTACCAAATTGAAAATGGCTGATCCGGAGTCGCAAGGGGGATCGTGGACCTATGGTATGATGCGTATATTTTCTGTTGGGTTAACGGCTAATTTCTAATAAACATGAATACAATAAAAACTAAGATAAAATTACTGAGCCTACTTGTGGTGGTCCTGTCAACTAGCTCATGTGAAAAATTCCTGACGATCGACAGTCCGGAGGGTGTATCGGACGAGCAGTGGTGGAATACAGAAACAGATGGGTATAATGCCTTGGGAACTGTTTATGCGGGAATACCGGGGGGCAGTTCTGGGCGGAACATCATGTATTATGCAGGACTTACGGACGAAGCCGTGCAGCGCGGTGACTTTAAGGGTGATTACGACGGTTTCACCCGCGGCCTGGCCTCTAGCCGCTGGGGGGTGTCGAATAGCTTATGGGCAGATGATTATACGTGTATCCGTCGGGCCAACAGGTTTTTGGAAAACATAGACGGGGCTTATATTGATGCCGAACTGAAAGAAAGGATGAAGCTGGAGGCTAGGGCATTGAGAGCGTATTATCACATGGAATTGATGTTGGTGTTTGGTGATATCCCCTTATTGACTCAGTCTTTGACGCCGACGGAAAATCAGTCTTCTCGAACTGCTCAAAAAGAGGTATATGATTTTATTGTAGCCGAATTGAAGGACTGTGCTGCCAAGCTGCCGGCAAGTTATGTAAATGCTGATCGGTGGCGGATGACAAGTGGTGTTTGTCTGTCGCTGCTGTCGCGACTGGGATTGTACTATAAAGATTTTGAACTTGCGAAGGCTTCGGCAAAGCAGGTGATCGACTCCAAAGTGTATAAACTCTGGATCAGTACGACAAATAAAAATGACAGTTATTCGGAGCTCTTTAGCTACGCGGGTGAACTGAATGATGAACGGATATTTTTTAAAGAAAATGGCTGCGCGAATGCCTGGACATCTTTTGCTCCTTTTGGTATCGGGGGCGAAACTTATCTGTCGCCCACGAATACGGTAGTCAATAATTTTGAAACCAAACAGGGCAAGACCATCCAGGAGCTTGGACGTGACTCGGTGCTGATCTATCAGCGTAATCCAAATTATAAAAACAACAGGGATCCACGGTTGGCAGCGTCGGTTTTTTCACCGAACGATAAATTTCAGAACCAATATACCCTTGATCCTTTTTATAATCCGACAGATAAAATCGGTGAAACGAAATCTACTGCCACAGGGTATTGGATAAAGAAATATATTGATGCCAGAGATCGTCAGGCTAAGAGCGGAAGTCTTGATTTTATGATCATACGCTATGCTGAAATATTGCTCAACTATGCGGAGGCAATGATAGAGACGGGGCAGTGGAGCAATGCTGAAACGCTTGCTGCGATCAATGAAGTGCGGGCAAGGGCAGCGATGCCTGCGGTTAACAGTGGGATATACGGCACGCAGGCAAAAATGCGCGAGCTCATCCGTCGGGAGCGTCAGGCGGAACTTGCTTTTGAAGGAGGCCGTTATTTCGATATCCGCCGTTGGGGGATCGATGAAGCTGTAATGAATGGGGAGGTCTTTGGAGCCACAAACCCTAAAACGGGAGAACTTGTGCGGGTACAGAGCCGTACGTACAAAAGAAATCGCGAGGGCCTGTGGCCTATTCCAGAGGCTGAGATCATTGCAAATCGCAATATGGTGCAAAATCCAAATTATTAATATTTCATACTGATGAAAAAGAAAATAAAGATCGTTTTGTTGGGCCTGCTCCTGCTGCAGGCTGTTGTGGGCTTGCAGGGATGCCGCAAGACCTATAGTCCAGGTGATTGGAATTTGCTGCCGGCGAAAGAGCCGGAGCAGCCCCAGGAGCCCGATGATACAGCTACCAAAAGTTTGAAAGTGATGTCGCTCAATATGAATGTGGGTACAACCGTTGCGAACTTTGATGCTATGTTGGATCTGATTAAAGAATATGATCCTGACTTATTGTTTTTGCGGCAGGTGGATAGTGCGACGACCCGGGCGGGGAAGGTAGATCGTCCGGCTGCCATCGGGAAAGCATTGGGTATGGTATCCTATTTCAGGAAAAATATAGATTACCAGACGGGGGGATTTGGGAATGCCGTGTTGTCCAAATTTCCGGTGAAGGAGAAATATAGCCAATTGTTGAGTCGTGAGGAGGGGAGTACGGCCGAGCTTCGGAGTATGGTGATGATTAAAGTGGAGGTACAGGAAGGGCATGCACTGTATTTTGCGGGCACTGAGCTGGATCCATCGGTTGCCAATAACCGGGCGCTTCAAGTCGTTGACTTGCTCAATGCGACGGAGAAATTGATGCAACCCGTGATTTTGGTCGGTAATCTAAATGAACAGGAGTCGGCCAATGGTCCTGTACTATCTTATCTTAAGGGCAGCTTTACCTTTGCGTGTTTAGGTACTGGGTGCCCCTGGAATGCACCAAAAGATAAACCCACAGGTGTATTTGACTATATCACCTTTAAGAATATGGACGATAAGCTCCAACTCAGTAAATATGGCCCTTTTTCTAAATCGGCCAATAACTTTCTGCCGATGACTGCAGAGTTCAAATTAAAACTTCCTAAATAAATTATACCATGAAAAAAATAATTCTTGGGGCGATGGCCCTGTTAAATTTAATGAGCTGCAGTGGGGATGAGAAATTAGATCTTACGCCTCCTGCAAAGAAGAAGTTGGTCACCATGACGTACAATATTCACCATGGGGCACCTGAAAATTCAGAGGTGGTCAATCTGGCTAATATTGCTGCGGTGATAAAAAGCAGTGGAGCGGAAGTTGTTGCACTTCAGGAAGTGGATGTCAATGTGGCACGTTCGGGTAAAGTGAATCAGGCTGCGGAGCTGGCAAAGCTACTGGGAATGGAATATCATTTTTCGAAGTCCATTGATTATAATGGTGGTGAATATGGTGTGGCTATTTTAAGTAAGTATCCGATGACCAACAAGCGGCGGGAGTTGCTGCCCATGCCGACAGCGGGCGAACAACGCAGTATTGCTGTGGCCACGGTGACTCTGCCCGATGGCAAAAGCATTGAATTTGCATCGACGCATCTGGATCTGAATGTGCCTAACAGGACCGCACAGGCTGAATTTTTGAACCAGCTGAGCACTTCGTTAAACAAGGCGCTTTTTGTAGGGGGAGACTATAATGCAATACCGTCGAGCAGCGAAATGGTCAAACTTAAAGAGCGGTTTACTTTGTCTTGTATGAGCAGCTGTCCGCTTTCATTCCCGGTTAAGACACCGACGAAAGCCATTGATTTTGTTTTATTTAATGCTCAGGCCGCCAGTAGCTATACCTTGGTTTCATCCGTTGCGCTGACCGGTCAATATGCATCAGATCATTTGCCTGTATCGGTTGTATTTCAATACGATTAAGAAACAGCCAAGAGCGCTGGATAACAAGAAAGATGTGGCATCAGTAGTAAGAAAGATTAGGCCTTGATAAAGAGAAGATTGAGACGTTGATCATGAGGATTTGGCGGCCTAGTAAAAAGGGTGCAGTAAGGGAGTCTTGTATTGGACTCCCTTTTTTATGTACTGATGTAGACTGCTTTTTTCTATAAAATTTTTCATGCAAAACCGATTTTGCCAAACGAAATGGATTTGAGGTTTGTTTAATTCATTGTTGTAAACCTGCAAAACAGGCGGCGCAGATGTGTCTGAGTTATTCCAACGAACTATTTATATATAATGCTAACTATTAAACAAGATGCGATTTTGGCTAAAAGCTAAAACGTTTTAAAACCAACAATTATTAGACATGAGCAATGTTGATTTAAAGACAATGGTGCGCTTGACTGGGAAATCCAGGTTGTTTTTCTCACTGATTGTGCTGGCAGGTACGATCACTCACGCACAATCAGCTCCGAGAGCCATTCTGGAGAGCAGTTTCCTGAAGGAGACAAAAACTAACCAACAACAATTAACAGGTAAAGTGCTGGACAGCAATGGGAAGCCAATTGCAGGTGTGACTATCACTGTCAAAGGAACTGCTAAAAGTACACAGTCTGACGCATCGGGAAATTTCACGCTGGATGCGAAGGCGGGGCAAGTACTGGTGGCGACTTCCATCGGCTACAAAACCAAAGAAGCCTTTGTGGAGGACAGCAGTGTTTCGATTCAACTGGAGGCTGATCAGAGTCAATTGGATGAAGTGGTCGTTGTCGGATACGGTACACAAAGGCTAAAGGAGGTCACTTCCTCCGTTGCGCATGTGAGCGCAGACCAATTTCGTCAAAGTGGTGCGCGAAATCCCTTAGATCTTATACAGGGTAAAGTGGCGGGTTTACAGGTGTCCAGAAGCGGTTCTAACCCAAATTCAGGTGTAGCGACGCAATTGCGCGGAGCAATTTCTGTGACCGGAAGTGCAAGTCCTTTATTTGTAATTGATGGAATACCTGGCGGAAATCCGGATCTGCTCCAACAGGATGATATCGAGTCTGTGGATGTTTTGAAAGATGGTTCGGGCGCGGCGATCTATGGTACCAGTGCCAACGCAGGTGTCATATTGATTACGACCAAGCGAGGAAAGCCGGGAAAATCGGTATTTAACTATTCCAATTATTTTCGAAAGGAATTTGTGTATAATAGACCCGATTTTTTGACTCCACAGGAATTCAGGGATAAGATTGCATCGGGCGAATTAAAGCAGCCGGATTTTGGCCACTCAACAGACTTTTTTGAAGATTTGATCAACAAGGATAATTTTTCACAAAATCACAATCTATCCCTGTCTGGTGGCAATGAATCGACCACATATCGTGGTAGTGTAAATTTCAGAAATCTGGAAGGTATCGCCAAGGAAAATTCGCGGAAGGAATATACGGTGCGCGCCAGTATTAATCAGAAAGGTTTGAATGACCGCTTGAATGTATTGATGAACATCGCGACGAATACCAACAATGCGAATCTGCTGGGCGGGGGCGGCTGGGAGAGTGAGGCGACTAAAAATCCCACCTTGTCAAATTTTAATGACGATGGATCGTATCGTTACGACCGCACAAGCACAAATGAATTTGCACGCTTATTTACGGAAACCAGTTACCGGAAGCAACAAACATCGTCGCTGGATGGAAAGGCGGATCTTACCATCATTGAGGGACTAAAAGCCAGCGTGTTTGGATCGGTGCAACGCAACTCGTATATCGATGGTTCGTATCGGGCATTGAACAGTGAAGCGTCTATGGAAGATGAGGATTATCCGGGTGGAGGCTATGCTTCGAAATCGAATTTGCTGAATGAGCGGTATGCGTTTGAGCCTACACTTCAATATAACACAACCCTTGCTGAGAAGCATAGCATAACAGCATTAGCTGGCTATAGTTATCGTTATGAGAAAGATGAGGGGCAGAGTGCAGATAATAGGGGTTTTATAAATGATCGTTTTCATGAGGATAACCTTTCGGAAGGGCAAGCATTACGCGATGGTCGTGCTAATATGGACAGCTACAAGAATGACAATACGTTGATTGCTTTTTTTGGAAGGGTAAATTATACGTATTCCGATAAGTATATGGCTCAGTTTATCCTTAGACGAGAAGGTTCTTCTAAATTTGGTGCAAACAATAAGTGGGGCAGTTTTCCTGCCGTATCGGTAGGCTGGAATATCAGCAATGAAGACTTTATGCAGGATGTTGATTTTATCAACAATTTGAAGCTTCGTGCGGGTTATGGAGAAACGGGAAATACAGGGTTTTCCAACAACGCTTCCCGATTGACATTAGGGGGCGGCGGAAAGTACCTATACCCCGACGGAGCCTACCGGGAAACTTACGGTCCTGATCGTAACCCCAACCCTAACTTGCGTTGGGAGACAAAAAAGGAGACGAATATCGGTGTCGATTTCACGCTATTCAGCAACAAACTTTCGGGTTCGATTGATGTTTTTCAGCGTAAAACCGTTGATCTGTTGGATACGTACACTACACCTCAACCTCCTTACATACGAAATAATATCTATTCTAATGTGGGTACGCTTTCTTCCAAAGGTATCGAATTGGCGCTAAGTTATCGCGCTATTGAACGTGACAATTTCAAATGGAATATGGACTTTACAGCGAGTACGTTGAAGAATGTAATGGATAGTTACTCGAATGATATTTTTACGGTTAAGTATAAGGAGTTTGGGGACATCGGCGGAGCGGGTGCCCTCGGCAACGCATTTACCACCTATGAAGGACATCGCATCGGGGAGTTTTTCGGTAAACGATTTGCCGGATTTGATGCGGATGGGAAATGGCTGTTTTATAACCGAAATGGTGAGGCGGTAAGAAATGATCAGATCAATAATTCGCGGGATGATCTCAACGCTTCGGATTTATCGGTGATCGGAAATGCTGTACCCAAATATTATCTTTCGTGGACAAATAACTTTTCGTATAAAAACTTTGACCTCAGGGTGTTTATGCGTGGGAAATTTGATTATGACATCTTAAATACGACTGCGCTTTCGTATGGTAATAAAGTGTGGTCGGGCAACCTGTTGAGAGATGCTTTCACCAAATACAAAGATATCAACGATACCTATATGTATTCGGACTACTACCTCGAAAGTGGAAGTCACTTAAAAATTGACGAAGTCACCGTGGGGTATCGATTTAAATTAAAAAATGACAGTTGGGTAAACAACCTGCGTGCTTACATGACTGTACAAAACCTGGCGACGATAACCGGTTACTCGGGCAACGATCCAGATTTTGTATTGGATACGGGTTTGGGGAATGAAGTGAATGGGCAGCGCTTGGGGATTGACAGCCGCGGTCCTTATCCGAATACGCGGTCGCTTTTGTTTGGTGTAAATTTTAGTTTCTAATTCCTATGAAAAATATTTTTAAAATTTTAATGCTGGCGTGCGTCGTCAGTGCGTCGAGTTGTACAAAATTGGATGAAAATGCTTACGATGTTATTGTTGCAGAAGATTTTTATACAAATAAGAATGAAGTAATTTCTGCTGTATTGCGACCTTATACCCATGCCAACGCTTGGATATCGCCTTCGGGACAGGATGGCTGGTGGCGTCCGGCCGAATTATCGGCCGACCAATTGGCCTGGCCAACTAAAGGACGGCATGGAGAAGATAATGGCAAATGGAAGCGACTACATTATCATACCTGGACAGTAGATGAAGGAGGTTTAAACAATGCCTGGGTGTTAATGTACTGGGGGGTAGGTCTATGCAATAGCCCCATCGATATTCTTGAAAAATCTGATGTGGCCAGTATGGGGATTACAACGGAAGAAAAGAATCAATACATTGCCGAGCTTAAGCTTTTACGCGCATTGCACTACCTAAAGCTGATGGATCTTTTCGGAAATATTCCGATAACCACAAAAGCGCCGACCACTGCTGAAGAACCTCTACCGGAGCCCTCTTCTACCAAAGAAGTGTTTGAATTTATTGAGAAAGAAATTCGAGATAATATTGACTTAGCCCCAAAATTATCGCGGGCGATGTTGGGTCGGGTGTCGCAGGCTACAGGGTACGCGATGCTAGTCGAACTATATTTAAATGCTGAGAAATGGTATGGACAGCCGAGATGGGATGACTGTATCGCGGCAGCTGATAAGTTGATATCGGGTGACGGGGGTGGTTTGAATGGTGCCATGGAATTAGATCCGAATATTAAGGACGCTTATGTTCCGACGAATGATCTCTCCAAGGAAACCATTTTTTCTATCGCTTACGATTATAAAAAAGCTGATTTTTCGGCGGGTTTTCCGAGTGAGTTCTATCATTTTGTGCAGAGTGAAATCTATGGTGGCGGCAGAAACGGAAATAATGGGATTGTATTGGTTCCTGGTGTTTTCGGTCAGTATGCAGCAAATGATCTACGGAAAAAGGAATGGTTTTTAAGCGGCCCAATGGTGAAATTTGTGGACGGTAAAATGGTTGAAGGATCGGAAGAGTATAAAGGTGAACAGCTTGTCTTTGTGGATTATATTCGTCGGGCAAAATCGGGGGGTACATCGTCTACCATGAGTGACGGTGAAGAAAACAGTGGAATCCGATTTAATAAATATAAAATTGGAAATAATGTGGTCGGTACGGTCAATGGTGTTAAAATACCTGTTGACGAAAATTACAACAATACCGATTGGAATGTGTATCGCTTGAGCTGGATTTATTTTGCGAAAGCCGAAGCGCTGATGCGCAAAAGCGGCGGTACTGCTTCACAAGTTGCAGTTGACTTGATTAATATGTGCAAAAAAAGGGCATTTGCTGATGCCGACTGGGCGGCAGCACAATACAATACGAGTACGCTGACGTTAGATGAGCTTTTGGCGGAGCGTGGGCGTGAGTTTATTTTTGAGGGGTTCAGAAGGCGTGATTTAATCCGTTTTGGTAAATTTCATACCGCAACGTGGTGGGATCATAAACCTACTGCTGAAAACAAAACGGTGTTTCCGATACCTCAACAGCAGATATCGATGAATCCCAACTTAAAGCAAAATCCTGGTTACTAGGATGCTTCGGGTTAGGAGCGGTGTATTTCTACGCTATAGGGGGATACATCGCTTTTTTTGGTCCAAATAGGTGGGTAATTTACATTTGAATAATGTTATTATGTTAGGGGTACCAGCAGAGCTGCGGTACCCCATACTATAAAGGGATAAAAGGGACAAATTAATTTTGACGTTTAATGCTGATGTTTAGATAGCGATTGTTGTCATATCCGCTCAAAGCATTGACGATAACGACACCATATTTTTCGTCTGGTGTCTTAAAGTAGAACATGCTGCCCACTTTAAGATCATTTAGCGAAAGATTGGTCGTTTTGCGGGAAATTGCATTGTTCTGAATAACTGTTCCAGACGTTAAGGTGTTTAGAAATGTGGAGGCCTGATTGGTCTGTATACCGGAAAAATAGGTTGCCCGGCCTTTTCCGGATAGATCCGTAAAGTCGAAAGCTTTAAAGGGAATTGGACTGGCTTGTAGCGAATAGATATTATAGGAATAGGTAATGCCACCATTGGCTTCTACTTTATAGGTGCGATACATCCCCAGATCGATTTTTCCTGCATTCGCTTTGGCTTCAGCATAGGTATATGTTTTCCCTTCCATCAGGTCAATAAAGCAAGCGCTGCTTTGCGCTGCGCTATCTGGCATATAGAGTATGCGATTGTTCAGATGGGCGTAATCTGATAGCACATTATAGGTCACTGAAGTATAACCATCGCCCATAAATACGCCTTCGCTGTCCACCGCCATTATTCGAAAAGTGGTAAGACCCACCTTATCGGCCTTAATTTTATAGACATAGCGGAAGCTTCTTTTTTCGCCGTCTGCCAATGGGATTTTGAGTGCCGCTGCACCGGCGCCATTGTAAAAGATCCATACCTGATGCATGTCTTTGGAAGCTGAGCTAATCGTAAAATCGACATAGATGGAGTCTCCGGAAGCAACATCCTTGTAAGTACCAATACTAAATTCATTTTCTTGGTGCAGGGTCACTTTAACATCCGTAAACTGATTGAAAATATTGTCGCCTTCCCGTTTGCAGGAAAGCAATATGCTGAAGAGGATAAGGAGCAATAAATATTTCTTTTTCATAATTAGTTGTTTAGTGGATCGAATGTACCGCCTTCATAACCGATTGTTTGCTCGAGCAATGGAGATGAGCTCATAAAGGTATTTGGTAGTGGGTAGAAATAATAATAATCACGGAAAGCAAAGGCTCCATTTGCGCTTTCTGCGCGTAAATTATACGGATATTTGAAGTAATTCAATACGGTATCTCTATTGTTCATGTCCAAACGCTCGCGATGCACGATCCCGGCAGCGTTCTTTGCTTCTAATATTTTCTTTAGAGCATCGGATTTGGTTTCGAACAGATACGTTTGGATCGTTCCTTCGAGGGTATGCATGCGACGCGTCCGTCGTAGGTCGTGATAGCGCTTTCCTTCAAAAGCGAATTCAATTTGCCGTTCGTTCATCAGTAGATCGCGCATCTGTTCTTTGTTGGCAGCGAGAGACAAACCGTAATCGTATTTCCCCTGTTCGATGCCGGCACGTTGCCGGATACTACGGACCAGTTCTTTCGCGAGCGCCAGATCGCCTGTTTCATTTGCTGATTCAGCATAATTCATCATGACTTCGGCAAATCGGATTTCAATCCAGTCCATACCATTGCCGCCTATGTCATTGAAAATGCCCACAGATGCAGATGAAAGTGATGGATTGACAAATTTTTTGCAATAAAAGGATTTTATGGAGGATTCTCCGTCTGCATTGGTGTAGTTCCACTGTTTTCGTCCTGTCTTGCCGCTCAATGGCCAGTCTGCACCGTTATAGACGATGGTGTTTTTGAACCGTGGATCTCTGTTTTTCCAAAAAAGCGCATCATCATACAGGAGGTTATCCCCGTTGGCGGGTGTGCCATCTTTCATGCGATAGGCTTTGAGCAAAAGGGTGGTCGGAACATAATAATCTGCTGGTGCTCCGCCTTCGGAGGCGGGGCGCGATGCGCGTTCGACAATAGTGTAACGCTTAGGTGATGTGGCAGAATAGGAACGAAGTAGTACCGCTTCTGTATTGGCTATGCCTTCTTTTAAAAAGATTTCATTATAGTTGGGCATTAAGGCCCGCCCAGTAGCTTGACAGAGTTCATAGGCTTCTTTGCTTGCCTGAAAAGCAGTTTGCCAACGTTGTGCTTCGTAGGGATGCGCTGCATTGTCGGTTGGATTAAACTGTGGACTGGCCCAGTATAGCAGCGCTTTGGCTTTCAGCGCTGCTGCTGCTGCTTTGGTAATTTTACCGCGGCCAGTGCCATCGTCCCAGGTTACGCCATCTAAATTCATCATTGCAGCATCCAAGTCGCTGACGATTTGTGTAAAGCATGCTTTTGCGGATACCCGACCACTTAACTCCAGTTTGTCTGGATTTTGAGGGTCGAGTACAAGGGGCACGCCACCGTAGAGCCGTGTAAGCTCAAAATATACGATGGCGCGTAGGGCATAAAACTGTCCTAAAAATTTCTTCTTGACCTCTGGTGGCAGGGTTCCTGCTGGAATATAGGCGATCGCATTGTTGCAGCGTGCAATGTCAAAGTAGCGGTTATCCCCAATATTGGTACCCTGGTATTTGGTGGCAATGTATTTGACATCATTAAGTGTGATTTCCCCACTCAGACCCAATACTTTTTTGCTGGCTGCATTCGTTCCCGAAAAGTAGTTTTCGTCACTGGCATAGTGCATCTGCATATCGTTTGTTGTGACTTCATGCGGATGGGTAGGCATGATCATGCTATAGGTACCAGCCAGATAGTATTCAATGGCACCTTCGTTGTCCCAAATGCGCGCGTCCAGACCACCATGATCTACGAGCTCAAAAAAATCATCTTTACAGCTCTGTGTCATCAGGGCTGTACTCGACGCCACCAATAAGGCTATTATGTATGTAAAATGTGTTTTCATGTCTTAAAATTTTAAATACCAAAGTTTAAACCAAAGGAAATCGTACGGATTGTGGGATAATTGTACAAAGAAGAGGAATAGGGGTCGCGGTGTTTAAATGGTGCGACAATGGTCCATAGGTTATTACCCGACAGCATCAGCTTGAGCGAGCGTACATTGATCTTATCTGTAAAGGTTTTAGGGACACTCCAGTTGAACACCATATTGTTGATACGGATGGTTGTACCATCTTCTGCCCAGAAGGTAGAATTCCACTTTTTCATCATCGCAGCATCGTCATATCTTGGGAATTTTCCATTGGGGTTTTCCAACGACCAATGGTCTTCCCAAAAACTTGGAACATTCACGAATGCAGTAGGAGCGGTCATGGCTTGGGACTCATAGAATACTTTTCCGCCAAATACGGCCCTGAAATTGGTGTTTAAGGAGAACGATTTATAAGCCAAGCCAACGGTGATCCCTGTTGAAAAAACCGGCGATGTATTATCAAACATGGTGGTTAGGTCTTTTTCGGTGATCTTGCCATCGCCATTGGTGTCTTCGTATACGGTCCAGCCGACCTGTGGTACTTTGCCGTCGATGGTATAGTTGGGGTTCTTGGCCAAGAAATTATCCACTTCCTGTTGTGTACGTAACATATCCTGATAGATCAGTCCATAATTTGAACTGTTGTATTTACGGGAGTCTGTTCCCATTTCCACCTTCCAGTCTGGATAGGAGAAATCCCATAGCTGGAATTTGTTGAAGTACATTTGGGTCGTGTAACTTGCCGAATAGCCAAAGTTCATATTGGTGGAAAGTTTGAATCCGTTGGAGAAGGTGTTTTGGTAACCCAAGGAAAATTCGGTACCCCAGCCTCTTCGTTTCTGGTAGTTGACGACTGGTGCTTTGAATCCGGCGTACATCGGAAAATTCTCGTCGTTACCTTTGTCAAATACATCGTACGAGTTTCGGAGATAGTATTCGAACCCAAAGCTCAGTTTGTTGTCAAACCAGCGGGATTCTATTCCGAAGTTGAAGGTACGGTGTTTCTCCCAGGAGATATCGGGATTGGCAATAATGGTTGGGTTGAGTGATGCGACCGGAGTTTCGCCGTAGAGATAGCCTGTATTGACGAGGTCGACACTGAACCGTTCTTGCCATAGCCGCGCTAACACGCGGTCTTCACCTACCAGTCCATAGTTAGCCCTTAGTTTTAAGTAGCTGAGATAATTGAGGTCTTTAAAAAATTCTTCGTCACTGACCACCCAACCAGTCGCTACCGTGGGGAATACCCCCCAGATATTACCTTTCGCAAAATTGGAGGAGGCATCGACACGGGTGATCACTTCAAGTAGATACTTTTTCTTGTAATCGTAATTGAGCCGTCCAAAGAAGGATCGTTTGACGGCTTCGGTGATTGATCGGTCGGACCGCGTGAAAGTCGATTGGTCGAATGCCCAATATTCATCTAAATTTAGCAGCTGTTGATTGGTCCAGTAAGCGGATAATCCTTCTGCATTGGAAGCCGACTGTTCTGCACCTACCATGAGATCAAGGCTATGCTTTCCAAAAGTATTTGCATATTGTAATACGATATTTCCCTGGTAACTATTCCCTTTACCCAAGGAGGGTAAAATTCTTGTCTTGCTACCGTCCATACGAAACACTTTGTCTACGGTGTTGGTGTAGAGCTTGTTGTTGTTTCCTGTGCGTACAAACTCGTATAGATCGTAAGCCGGGAGGTATTCTTGACCACTGGAAGATGTTCCCGAATTGGAGATCTGTATGCGGGCGCTGAATCCTTTGAGGTATTCTGGCGCATAATTTAGGGAGGCGTTAATGTTATAATTTGCGTTGCTGCGTTTTTGGTAGTAGCCTGAGTTGATAATTGCCAGTGGATTGGTATTGCTATTGGCATTGATGTTACTGAAGTTTACCGGTAGGCCATCGATCTGTATGGGTACCCATTGCGGCGTCGTAATCAGGGTTTGATAGAAGTTTTGATCGCGGTCGTCGGATAGGCTGTTTTGGCTATTGGTCTTTGTATTATTTACATTAAAGGCAATATCAGCTTTTAAACCGTCAATAATTTGTGTGTTGAAGCCGGATCGGAATGAATATTTCTGTTGGCTCATACCTGCATAGTTACCGTCTTCTTTTTGATAGCTTCCGCCTGCAAAGAAGGTTATCTTTTCACTTCCACCGGAAATGGATAGGTTATGGCGTTCCATTTTAGAGGGTTTCCAAAGTTCATCATACCAGCTTTTGTACGGATTTGTTTTTAAATAGGCTAAGTCTTCATCCGAAAAGAATTCTGTGGGTTGGGCATTATTGAGTGCGTAGGTTTCGTTCAGTAATTTGGCGTGTTGATAGGCTGAAAGCATTTTTGGCTTTACCGTAGCGTCTGAAATACCGAGGTAACCGTTGTAGGTGAGCTGTGTCTTTCCTACCTGCCCTCTTTTGGTGGTGACGAGGATAACCCCTTTTGCTCCGGAGGCCCCATAAATGGCTGCGGATGCGTCTTTAAGAATCGAAATGTTTTCTACCATGGACGCATCTAGGTTTTCAAAGACATCGGATGATGAAATAATACCGTCAATAACATACAGTGGCTCATTGGTTACCCCTTGCAATTTGGCTTGGTCTGAGGCGAAAGCATTACGAACATTGAGGGTAACTGCTGCGCCTGGCCTTCCCGAAGACTCGCTTACGCCTAATCCTGCGACGCGGTCGCGTAGGGCTGCTGCAATATTGGCTGCCGGGATGTCCTGGATTTCTTTTGGGTCAACAGAGGCTACGGCACCCAAGACTTCGCGCCGTTTTTTTGTGCCGTATCCGACCACGACGACCTCATCTATGCTGGTATTGGATTCGAGCCGGATTGTGATATTGGTTTTGCCCTTCGTGTCTATTTCTTGTACTTTATAGCCCACATAGCTCACAACAATAACTGTATTGTCTGCAGGAAGGTTGATATGGAATACCCCATCTTCTCCTGTTTTTACGCCGGCTTTGCTGCCTTTGACCAGAATAGTTGCGCCGTGGACAGGCTTGCCGTCTTGATCAAGCACACGGCCGGTAACACCGGCAAATTTTGTGGAAAGCAGAAGTGGAGAATTTGTTGTTGGCGATGCAAAAACCGGGGCTGGTGAGAGCGCAAGCAGGGGGCAAAGAAGCTTGATACTCCGCTTTAGCAAAGATTTTTTGAAAAATGGATAATTCATACATTTAACTTGTTTATAATAGGTTTTAAAAAGCGTTTTACGGCAGATTAATTGGTTATCGTGCAAACCTGAACAAGTTCGTATTATCCACTATTTTGCGTGGAAGATATTCCATTAAAGAATTGCTTTGTAACAGGTTTGTTGGGTAATGATAGGGGTAATTTTTTAATCAACTGTCCTGAACTGTTGGCTTGGCTGTAAATGAAATGAGCGCAGCTATTTAAAACATTTTTTGGAATGGCCAAAATAAAGGAAGTAATATATTAAACTTATTTACTAAATATTTTAGTTTTTTTTGTTATATTTGTATTGATAACCAAAAACTTAAATTATCATGGCAAGATTAAAATCGATCGGTAAATATGTTGATCCCCGTACTGACTTTGGTTGGAAGCTTTATTTCGGGCGAGAGGAAAATAAGATTCTTTTAATCGAATTCCTCAATAGCTTATTTGAAGGTGAGAAAATAATTTCCGATTTATTTTATAAGTCAATAGAGTATGACGGTGATCAAGAAGATATGCGAAGGGTTGTTTTTGATTTACATTGTATCGGTACAGATGGAGAAATATTTATTATAGAGATGCAGCAATTATTTCAGGAATATTTCAAGGATCGCGCTGTCTATTATACGTCACGTTTGATTAATAAGCAATTGTCAAAGGGGAAGAAGGGTAATGATTACTGTTTACCTGTGATTTATTTTATAGGGGTTTTAGAATTTAAACTTCATGGGGAGGATGAGGCTTTTCTTTTACGCAAGACTGATCGTCCTTATTTCTATGATGTCGCATTATGTGATAAGACAACGCATGAAATCTTTTATAATAAGCTGGGGTATAAACTCGTGTCTTTGCCGATGTTTAATAAAAAGCCCGGGGAGCTTCAATCAGTCATGGATCAGTGGTTATATGTACTTAAACACTTGAGTACCATGGATAAATTACCGTCTTTTTTGGATAAAAGGATATTTGGCCTTATCTTTGAAATAGGAGAAATAGGTAAATTAACAGAGGAGGATCGGATGTCATACGAATCGAGTTTAAAACATAAGCGGGATGCAGAGAGCGTTTACAATTCAGCTATTCGGTCTGGCGAAGCAATGGGTCTTAAGAAAGGTCTTGCTAAAGGTCTTGCTGAAGGTCTTGCTGAAGGTCTTGCTGAAGGTCTTGAAAAAGGTCTTGCTGAAGGGCTCGCGAAAGGAGAGCATAAACAGGCTTTGGAATCTGCTCGAAAGATGCTAGTGAAGGGCTATAACAAAGCGGATGTTAGTGATATTACAGGTCTTTCTATTGAAGAAATTGAAAAACTTAAAATGGTTTAGTCATTTTGATCTAATAGGTGCATGGTTTTTAAATCCAGTTAATAAGAGATTTTGTCTTTATATAAGCGATGTATTTCTACTGTGTAGGAATACATCGCTTTTTTGTGTTATCACTTTTTTAATGTGGGTCCATGTACGATAAGCTTGCCATCAGCGGTAATTTCCATCGGGTCTATAAAAACCAGTCGTTGATGCCCCGTTGCTTCGGTGCGACCGTGATAGACACAATACCGCTGCTTGCCATCCCGCGAATAGGCTATGCTATTGTGACCAGTACCTGTTACCAGCCCATTTTTTTGTAAAATGGGATTGTTTGAGGCTTTTTTAAATGGGCCTAATGGACTTTTCGAAGTGGCATAACCGATTGCATAATTTTTGCCATCGAAATTATTCGCCGAATACATCATATAATACGTGTGGCCTTCTTTAAAGAGATAAGAGCCTTCTGTCCACCGCCGATTTACTTCTCTGCTGGTTACCGATCTGCTCTCCCAATCGTCCGAAACGCCCATTGTTAGTGGTGGACGCAACAGTAATTTAGGCTCGCCAATGATACCGGAAAAATCAGGTTTAATTTCTACGCCGTATACCCAGCTTTCTTCCACCTTATCATACCAGCCTTTCTTTTTTGCCCAGGTGGCCACCTCGCTTTCGACCGGATGTTTGTAGCAACATCTGGAATAATAGAGGTAAACCCGGCCATCTTCAAACCAAAGATTGGCATCGATAATGGGATAGCCTGGATCAAAAATTGGCCGATCGTACCAGTCGATAAATGGCCCCGTGGGCTTATCTGATACGGCAACACCGATCCTGAAATTCTCAAGTTCTCGCGTCGGATTATCTTTCCATTGGGCGCTATACAGCATATAGTAACGACCATTTCGCCGGTATACTTCAGGTGCCCAAAATGCATCTATTCCCCATCCGTTTTTATTGTCATGATAATAAACCTGCCCCTCAAAAGTCCAGTCTTGCAGGTTGGTGGATGAATAGGCTCCAAAGCCTTTGTCTACATCGCCGCCGGTGCCATACATATAATATTTCCCATCGGAATCCGTCAGGACGAAAGGATCACCGAAAGCGATTGGTAAAGGATTTTGTATTACGGTCTGTCCCTTTAACACAAAAGATAATAGTAGGATAAATAACAATAATGGAAGTGGTCTTTTCATCGTCATGTATAATTGGTGTTAAATTCTTCAAAAGAAGTCAAAATTTCATTCCTTTTTTGCTCAATCTTTTGTCGTTTTGTCTCAAAGTGAATAGACTTAGCTAACATTTTCTTGATTTAGACTGCGCTGTACCATTTTTTGTTTCACACGGCTATTGGCTGTCCGTAATGTCATCACATGTGCTCTTGTCATTTTTTGGTACATTTGATTATATTTGAAAGAACCGATTGCCAACATAGATTATGTCTTATCCTACTTTTTTTGTTTGGCTGATCCTGCAGTTTAGCGTGGTTGTTTGTCATGCCCAATATTATTTCAAGCACTACCAGACGCAGGATGGACTTCCTCATCAGGCTGTTCGCTCCATCTTACAGGATGGCAAAGGCTTTATGTGGGTCGGCACGCGTGCTGGTCTGTGCAGATTTGACGGCTACAATTTTAAGCTTTGCGAAAATAAAGATGATCCTTTTAATAACATCGGCAACAATGTAATCAATACTTTGACCGAAGGGCAGCCAGGAATACTATGGATCGGCACAGGAAAGGGAATGTATCGGTACGATACCATTGGTGAGGTGATATCGCCGGTTGATCTGATTCCGCAGGTGTATATCGAACAGGTAATTGCCAATGGGGATGATATCTGGTTTATTGCCAATTCGTCGCTTTGGCGCTATAGCATAAAAAAGAGCATGGTCAAAAATTATCAAATACAGACTACTGCCTTATTTTTGGATGGTGCCAAAAATCTGTGGACGGGTAATAAGCAGGGGGAACTCCGTATTTTCAACCCGCGTGGGGTGCTTGCGAAAACCATGAAAACGGTGAACTTTAACAGGCCTTCGAATATGAATACCATTAGTGCTATTTTCCCGCTTGATGATGGTGCCGTACTCGTTGGATATTTTGGAGCTGGGCTTAAGCGCTATGATTTGGATAAGCAAACAACGAAGACCATTGTGCTTAGTGAAAAGGAGGATAGTGCTATTTTTGTGCGGGATATCTGTAAGGGAAATAATGGCGATTATTGGGTCGCAACTGAATCTGGAGTGTATATCTATAATGCCAATATCAAAAAATGCCGGCATCTTGGCAAGCGTGCTGATGACCCGTATGCGATGACGGATAACGCGGTCTATAAAGTATGCAAAGATAAAAGCGGGGGGATGTGGCTGGGTACTTTTTTTGGTGGACTGAACTATTGCTCGCTTGAAAACGCACGTTTTCGGAAATACTACCCTATTGTGGGACAGAATTCGATATCAGGATATGCCGTCCGTGAGCTAGTTCCTGATCGGGATGGTCACCTCTGGATTGGCACGGAAGATGCCGGTCTCAATAGGTTTGATCCGCAGAGGCAATTTTTTAGGCACTATCCAACAACAGGTGAAAATGCGCTTTCCTATCCGAATATCCACGGTCTGCTCGCTGTGGGAAATGATCTTCTTGTGGGACCCTTTCACCGGGGATTGGAGATTATGGATATTCGGACAGGGCTAATCCGTCAGCAGCATCGTGCTATAGGTTTACCCGCCGAATCTGGCAACGATTTTGTGTTGAGCATCTTTCAGACAAGTGACAGCACGGTATTAGTGGGTACTGCTTATGATGAGAACGCCGGCCTGTTCAGCTACGACCTCAAAAGAAAGACTTTTGATCGCATCAATCATATCCCTGGTCGTCCTTATGTGCTAAGCATCCGGGAGGATAGAAATGGGTTTATTTGGGTGGGCACCATGTCGAACGGTGTTTATTACTATCATCCCAAGTCGGGTGTACAGGGGAATATTCGATTTGGGAGCAGCACTAAAATAGGTCAGATTCCCGAATTTCCGGTATATGGTATCCATGAAGATAGCATGGGGGCGATCTGGTTTGCCACGGAAGGTGGTGGGCTGATCCGCTTAAGTCGAGACCGAACGTCAACTAAAAGATACGACACTGCTGCGGGCTTTCCGACCAATGTGTATTTTAGTATACTGGAAGATGATTTTCAAAACCTTTGGATAAGTTCGTTGAAGGGGATTTTGTGCCTGGATATTAAAACGGGGGCCTTTAAAAACTATCAGCAAGCCAACGGATTGATCACTGATCAGTTTAATTTTTGTTCGGCTTACAAAGACAGGTCTGGTATCTTGTATTTTGGGTCAGTGAAAGGGCTGATCGCCTTTGATCCCAAAGATTTTTTAAACACTGGACCTCGCCCGGCTTTATTTATTACTGGCCTGGAGATAGACAATAAAGCTATCCATCCTGGTGTGGAAAAAAGTCCAATCAAGCGTTCGGTAGTATACCTCGACAGTATCTGTTTAGCTTACAACCAAAATAACTTCAGTATTGAATTTGCTGCGCTCAATTATACTTCTCCGGCCGTTACCAGATATGAATATATATTGGAGGGGTTAGCTCAAAAACGCACAATTCTTGCTAGCAATAGAAAGGCTTATTTTACGGATATACAACCGGGTAAATATATTTTCACTGTGCGGGCGAAAAGTAATACGGGCAGCTGGAGGAGTATTGAACGTAGGCTTGTGATTATTATAACGCCGCCATTTTGGAAAACTTTTGCCGCATACAGCTTCTATACTTTGCTGGTGATCGTGCTTTTGGTTTTGATTGCTTTTTATTACCATCGATGGGCCATTCGAAAAAATGTGGCTAAACTTATGCGGTTTGAACATGAAAAAGAACGTGAAATCTATGCGGCTAAAATTGAGTTTTTTACGCATATCACGCATGAAATACAAACGCCGTTGACGTTGATCCTTGGTCGTGTGCAGGGCATGCTACGAAAAATTACGGATAGCGACACTATCCGTAAAAACTTGTTACAGGTTGAAAAAAATACATTGAGACTGACCGAACTGACAGCGGAATTGTTGGATTTTAGAAAAACAGAATTGCATCAATTTGGGCTCAATTTTGTGAAAACAAATATTGTTGATTTGTTAAAAGAAGTGATGTCTTCTTTTGAACAGATCGCCGAACAGAGTAATATCCGTTTGAACAGTACTTATCCGGAGGATGATGTCATCGCTTTTGTCGACCGTGAAGCTACGGTAAAAATATTGAACAATCTACTCTCTAATGCTATAAAATATGGTCTCACCTACGTGAATGTGCGGCTGGCAGATCCAGATATCGAAAAAAACAGTTTTAACATTGCGGTAGAAAATGATAGTGAACCTATTCCTGATAAATATGCAAAAAGGATCTTTGAGCCGTTTTTTAGGATAGAAAATAGTCTTGGGTTTGGAACCGGGATCGGTCTTTCGCTGGCCAAGTCGCTCAGCGAGCTGCACAAGGGGACGCTCCAGCTTATAGAACATGGTGGTAGCCTTGTTGTATTTGAATTGGTGCTGCCGCTACGGCAGGAAAGGGAGTTTGAACTTAGCAGTTGGAAAAAAATCAGATAATTATGAGACAGCATATATTGATTATTGACGACAATTTAGAAATTCTGGAATTCTTGTCTGAAGAATTGAATGAAAATTATTGCACACACACCGCTGACAACGGTGAAAGCGCAAAACTTATCTTAGATAGCGAAATGATTGATCTGGTTATTTCGGATATTATGATGCCGGGAATCGACGGTTTCGAACTCTGTAAATTCATCAAATCGAATCTGAACTATTGCCATATACCGGTACTATTGCTGACTTCAAAGAACAGTTATACTGCGCATATCGAGGGGCTTGAAGTAGGTGCCGATGCTTATGTTCAGAAACCTTTTCCTTTGGAACTTTTATTGGTGCAGGTGGACAATCTGCTAAGAAATAGGGTGAATGTAAAAACTCATTTTGCCCATGCACCGTTTGAAGATGTCCGTTTGCTGGCGCCTTCAAAGCTGGACGCTGAGTTTTTGCACAAGCTGGATGCTTATATCAAAAAAAACTTTAGGTATCCGGAACTTGGTATTGATGAACTTGCTGAACATATGTTGATGAGCCGGCCTACATTTTACCGAAAAATAAAGCAGCTTTCTGCGCTTTCGCCCAAGGAACTTGTCGATAAAACGCGTTTAAAGAAAGCGACTGAACTCATGGCGCAAAATGAATTTAGTTTACAGCAGATCGCTACCCTAGTCGGGTATAGTTCGCAGAGTATCTTTAATAAGAACTTCCAAAAGTATTATAAGGTATCTCCATCGGCTTACCTGAAGTCAATGCCGAGATCCTGATTCGATGTAACGATAGGGGTTTAAAAAGGGGCAATCCAATAATTTTGGACTGCCCCTATAGTTTTCAGTAATCATCGTTTAGGGTATACTAATCGCTATTGCGGAATATACCGACTTCCGCCAGGCCGGGCTGCTGTTGATTGTCGTAGCCTGACTTGGGTATGAGTTTAAAATAGCGAAATTGCTTGGTCTGCGCCAGGTCGATAAACTGCCGCAGCAGATTGACATCGCTCAAGGTAAAGGTGCCCAGGTTTTCCCAGTTTTGATTGTCATTGCCGACATGGATTTCCAATTCTTTGATCTTTCTGTCGCCATCTTTCTGATGGATTACAAAACCATCTACGGATTGGGCTGCTCCGATGTCGATGGTGAGGTAATGGTCGGGGTATTTTGTTGGATTGACTGAATAGCGGGTTATCCATATGGAGTTGATATTGTTATCGATCACTGCGGCAGCAGACCGGTTGTTATTGGGTTCTTCGGAACTGAAGCCAGCGACCGTCCACCCTTTCTTGGTATATATTTTCCGCCATTTTTCTCCCGCTGGCCGCTTTTGTTTGAGTGCAGGATTGGCCGGTAAACCGAAGTTTGGGGAGCCATCTGTATGCCAGGAAAATCGCTGGATATAGGGACGTCGTGTGGCATTGCCGTCGTTGGCTACATTACGTGCGTGATAAATCATCCAGTCTTCTTTTCCATCAGGAGATTTAAAAAAGCCGTTGTGGCCGGGACCATAAATGCTACTTTCGGGTCTCATGGAAAATACGGGATGGTTGCGTTTTGTCCAATCTGCTGCCTGTAGTGGGTCTCCGTCATCTTTTAGTGTGAGCAGGCCGAGGCAATAGCCGTCAGACCAGTAACCGCTACCCGAGTAAACGATATGTACTTTGCCCTGTGGGTTGATCAACACCTGGGGGCCTTCGTTGATTGGATTTCCGTTTTTCTCCCATGCATAGTTGGGCGTGGCAATCATGACCTTGGGTCCGGAAATGGTCCAGGGGTTGCTCATGGGCGCTATATAAATGTTTTGGGGCGGTGCGCCGGCATTCCCGCCCGACCAGATCATATACATCTTTCCATCATGCCGCAAAATGGTTCCGTCAATGGCCCATTCGCTTGCACTATCGGAAATCTTACCTTTCATTTCCCAGTTGCCCTGAACGGGGGTGGGAGAAGAATTTTCGAGTACATACATTCTGTGGTTGGCATTGCTGCCATTATCTGCTGCAAAATAGAAATACCATTTACCATCGATTTCATGCAATTCGGGTGCCCATAAATTTTTTGAATAGGGCTGATCTGCAGGAGGGGTATAGACTTCATATCGCCGTGCGGAGGCGAGTTCGGACATGCTTTTGGTTTCGAGGATGACGAGCTTGCTTCCCTGGGTATAGGTATAATAGTAAGTACCGTCTTTTTGGATTACCCAGGGATCGGGACCTCCGGGCATGAGTGGATTGGAGAAGGTACTATCTACAACTACTGTATCATCTACAGTGGGATCTACGGGTTGGGTATTGCTTTTTGGGATAGGATCTAAATCGTTTGTAGGACTGTTTTTTTGACAGGCAGATACCCATAACATGCTGCTCATCATAAAATAAAAGGTCACTGTCATTCTTTTCATGGATGTGTTTGTTTAAAGATTTTCAATTGGATTGCATCGTTTATTTGATCAGCATTTACCTGGACGTATGCTACCACTGTATTGCCTGGTCTTCATCTGGAATAAGGGTGTTGCGTGAGCGTTCCATTGTCATGCTTCCTTCGGCGCGGTAGCGCACGGGCACACCGGGCATGGTGGTGATATCGTCATATTTGTATTTTAGGTTGACGGTGCAGTACTGTTTGACCAAATATTTTTTGGTCGCATCTTCGATTTCCCTTAATTGATAGGTGGGCTGCCCGAGCATTTCAAAATTGATGGATTTGTCGGCGGCATACACATGAAGGGTGCCCGATTTTATACCGTTAACATCCTCTGAGGGTTCCATAAACTCCATGATAATCTTGTAACGGCCCCGATCTTCTGATTTCTCTTCCAGAACTCCGGCGTAGAAAAATACTGTTTTTTCGTCTACCACCCACGATGTTCTGACGCTAGATACAAGTGGATTTTTAGTTTGCCCGTCGGCATAGACATTCATGGACGTGGCTGAATAATTGCCCGAATAATTATTGAATGGTTTGATATAAAGCAATGCTTTGCGCCATCCTTTGCGCTTATTGGTTACATAGGAGGGGTCTTCCTGAATGGAGAGTGGAAGTACATAGCGTTCGACAAGATCGAGGTTGTCAAACTTAAATTTGATCGGATAATTTTCGGTATGTGCTCCTTTGGGAATCAGGCAGCTCTCCTTGGGCAGTGCAAAAAACTGTTCGGGAAGCTGTTTAAAATATAAGTCTTCGCGGTACTGATATTTTTCCTGGTTAAAGGTGGCCAGTGTATCGCTATCCACAACCACCTTGACATATAGATCTTTGTCGTTCTCGCGGGAGCCGCTCAGGATGACAGGCAATTTGTAGGTGACTTCGCCGGTCTTGTTGTAGCGCAGATAGACTTCGGATACACCTTCACTTCCAATTGGGGCTTTAAAAGACACCATCTGTGTATACAATTCTTCTTCCCATTCATCGTTGCACCCCGTTTGGAACAAGACCAAGACTAGGGTTAAAATATAGATATAAAGCTTTTTCATGTGTTTTTATTTCTAATGCTTAAATAAGTATGCAATGTCTCTTGCGGTATTTTCTATCTAGTTCTTTTTGGCTGGTTTGATTAATCGAAAGAAGGCCATCCCGGTGCCTGCGTCATGCGTCTGTTTTTGCGGAGCTCATCCCAGTCGACGGGCCAGAAGTACATTTTTTTAGAAAATATAGTTTGGAGTTGCGGTACGCGCACAGGGGTATAGAATAGGTCTGCATTGTCTTTGGTCATATAGACATTGTAACCGTAGATCTGTTGCGCCTCATCTATTGGAGCGTCTTTCCATCGGCGCAAGTCGTAGTAGCGCTGATTTTCGCCCAGCAATTCGATCTGCCGCTCACCTTTGATTTGGCGGCGTAAAGCTGTCTGGTCGGTATATATGGCGTTGTCATAATTGGGCACTCCCGCGCGGATACGAACCATACCTATACTGTTTTTCATCTGATCGATATTTCGAGTGATCTGATGGGTAGTTTTGCCATCCCAGCTAGCAATCATATAGGATCCATTGATCTCATTGAGCGCTTCAGCATACATGAGTAGCAGGTCGGCATATCGTATGGCAATTTCCACTTTGGGGTATATCTTGCCGCCATTGCCTGTGGCATTATCTTTTGGGTTGACAAATTTCATCATGCCTATCCCTGTAGGTAGCCAGCGGTCGCCATTGATCATACCCTCATTTTCACCCCGATAATAGAAGATCTGCTTGTTCGTGACATTGGATAAGTTGGAGGTGGCGCTAGACATGGTCCACAGCGTACCACTATAGGCCACTGAAGCATAAAATCGTGGTTCTCGATGGGCAAAGTCTTTCCAAACATTTTCCAGGAGTGGCTTGAATTGATCGAGTTCAGCCTTTTGCACAAACATATTTGCTCCGTATTGCTGCCGGATTTGCTGTCTATTAAATGTGGTTCCGTCATTCATGGCGTAGGCATCACATTGTTTTAAAGTAATGCCATGGCAGTTGTATCCGCCGCCCACCTGGGGCATCTGGTGCCTTGTCAGCGCGATAATACCATGGTTTTCATCGGTTTGATTTTCGCCTCTGGTAAAGATCATCTCTGGATTTTCGGCCGCATATAGATCACCGTTAAATACGGCGCGATAGGATTCGAAGGGATCAATATTGGCCCACCCTTCGGGAAAATTCTTTTCGGAGTATGCTGGATGATATGGGGGGGTGATGGTGGCCGGATAGTCGGTAGTACCCTTGGCTTTAAAATCGGCTGTATACAGCTTGTAGGCATTTAAATCGATTACATCTTTGGCTGCCGCTGCTGCGCGTGCCCATTTTTCTTCGTTGTATTGTGCCGAAATCAGCGCGCGGCCTTTATCGTCTGTAAAGTCGCTCATTTCTGCGTTACCATTGGCCAGGGGGCTTGCCGCAAATAATAATGCTTTGGCGCGTGTGGCCAATGCTGCTCCACGCGTAGGACGGGCGATGTTGCGATTGTCGCGTTTTAGGGGGAGATCTTGCGCTGCCAGGGCCATTTCTTCGGCAATAAAGGTGGCTACTTCATCGTAGGTGTTACGCGGGTAGGCTAGTTTGTCGTAGCTTTCGTCGTAGTCTACGCCTTTATCTGGCATAATTGGTACTGGACCATACTTGCGTAGGAGTAGCCAGTAGAGGTAGGCGCGGATAAAGCGTGCCTGCGCCTTGTAATCCGTTACCTGTTTTGGCGTGAAAGCGCCGCCTTCAGCCATGCTGTGGATCATGACTGAGGCTTGACGGATTCCGCCATAGGACTGTGCCCACGATTGACGCTGCCAGGTATAATCGTACTCTCCAAATTTAAATCGTCGGTACTCATCGCCGTTGCCTCCGGCAGATTCATTGTAGAACATATCGTCCGAGTAGTTGGAGATGGTATAATTTCGATGGCCCATTTCGAGGTTGTAATCCAATAGTTTGTTGTAACAGTTTCCGAGCCATTGCTCGGTATAATCTTTGCTTTTAAAAATGCGATCTTCGCTCTGTCGGTCATCAAAAAAATGCTCAACATCCAGGTATTTGGAGCAGGAGCTGATGGATAGACATAAACTGACGCTGAGCAGCAAGGGTGCGAGTAGTGGTATTTTCTTCATGTTTCTATCGTTAGAGGTTGATGGTAAGTCCGAGGGTGATTGTTTTGGCCAGTGGATAGGCTTGGCCATTGGAACTGTTCATCTCGGGGTCCCACAATTTAAATTTGGAGAAGGTCAGCAAGTTGGTGCCCATGGCATAGAGCCGTGCCGATTTGACGCCTATTCTTTTTGTGAATCCGTTGGGTATGGCATATCCTATATCGAGGGTTTTGAGCCGTAGGTACGAACTCTCGCGGAGCCAATAGGTTGAAGCGCGGTAATTATTGGCGCTACCGCCGTAACTGAGTCTGGGGTATTGGGCATTTACATCTTCGTTGACGCCAAGTATCCAGCGGTTGGATTCGACCACATCGGTCAGAATATTTCCCCAGTCGCCCTGGCTGAATGGGTATACGGTATACCCATTGATAAAGAAGGAGGATTTTCCAGCACCCTGGAAATGTACGCTGGCATCAAATGATTTGTAGTTTGCTGATAAGCCAAAGCCATAGACGAGGTTAGGGTAACGCGTTGCGCCGATGGGTACGATATCGGTGTCGTCGATTTTACCATCGCCATTAATATCTTTGTATTTGATATCTCCGGGGGCGGTACGGCCAAAGTTTTGGGTAGCACTGTTTCGGATATCTTCATAGTCTTTAAAAAGTCCTAAGGCGATGAGCCCTTTGTTCTGATTGACCCGAAAGCCGGAAAGGGTGGTGTATGGGTAGTTGCTGAACTGGTCGTCAGCTTCGAGGATGGTGTTTTTACTGTAGGTCATGGTGCCGCGCGCCGTTAGACTGAGCTGATTGATCTTTTGGGTAAACCGCATCTGGCCATCAAAGCCTTCTGATCGTGTAGAACCGACGTTGGCCCTGGGATCTTGTCCTTGTAGGCCGACCACAAAAGGGATATATTTACGTTCCATGTATATTCCATCACGTTGTTCATGAAAGTAGTCGAGCTGTCCACCGAATTTGTCATTGAAAAAAGAAAAATCAAGTCCGAGGTCGTGCTTGGTGGCAATTTCCCAGGTAATGGAATTGGAGGCTATGCGGGAATAGGTGAGTCCGGGGTATAGATTTTTGCTTTCGATATCGCCCCAATTGTAGCCGAGATTCTCATCGGTGCTAAAAGAAGCTAGATACGGGAAGCGTACGGGCATGGCGTCGTTGCCGACCTTACCAAAAGAGTACCTGATCTTGAGCATATTCATCCAGCTAAGCCGCTCTTTGATGAATTTTTCTTCTGCTATATTCCATGCTCCGGAGACGGCTGGAAAGAGGTCAAACTGATGGCCTTTGGCAAAATTCTCTGATCCGTTGTAACCGAAATTGAAGTCGAAGAAGTAACGCGACTGATAGCCATACGTAAACCGACCTGCGAGCCGCTGATTTCGGCGTTCTATGCCCTGCATGATGTCTTCGCCATAATTGGAGGTGTTGACGCGTTTTTCTTGTGTATACTGTACGACTCCGCCGAGGGTATGATCTTTGAGTTGTTTGTTATAGTGCAATTCACCTTGCATGGTTTCAAAGCGGTCGCCGGTGGCATTGGAGCGCTGTGTGAGGAGCTGCTCGGTGATTGTTCTTTTGAGTACAAGCTCGCCGTCGGAGTTGCGCAGCCGTTCGGCCATCCAACCTTCTGGCCATTTCATCCTGCGGATATTATTGTTGTTGTTGATGTCGTAACCAAAGCGTCCTACAAAACGTAACCCCTTGGTCAGCACATCTAGGTTTTGCTCTAGTGTAACGTTGGTCTGCAGTTTGTTTGCCCAATTTTCGATATATCCCTGCTGTGTGATCAATACCCAGGGGTTCTGCTTTTCTGCTCCACCTCTGGATGCAACACGTCCATCGCTGTATTTAATAGGAATAGAAATGGGATTCTGCCCCATGAGCGAGGCCCAGATTTCATCATAGGTGCCACCGGGGAGGTTCTGTTTGCCCAACGACCCGCTGATACCCACGCTTAGCAAAGTGGATTTGGTGAGGTTCATATCGATATTGGCGCGGTAATTCCATCTCCTATAGTTGGCGTTGGTATTATAATTTTTGAGGTTCTCGTCAGTTTCGTACATTCCGCCTTCGTTGATGTAACTTCCGGAAACAAAGTATCTTGCCAGTGAGCCGCCACCGTCGAAATTGAGCGAGCTACGTTGTGTAAAGGCACCGTCCTTTAAAAACATATCCATCCAATTGATGTCGGGGTATAGATCAGGATCGAGCCTGTTTTTTATGAGGAAGAGTTCCTCGTTGTTGTAAAATGGTTCTTCGTTGCGTGTGATGCGTGATTCATTCATGAGGCTTGCATAGGTATGCCCATCGACATAACTCGGTGTAAATGTTCGTGTATTGTAGGAGGCCTCGTGTTTGCCGTTGATGCTCACGCGATCTGTTTTTCCTTTTTTTGTGGTGATCAAAACGACACCGTTGGCTCCCCTAGAACCATATATCGCGGTTGTGGAGGCGTCTTTGAGGATCGAAAATGATTCGATATCTTCAATACTGATTTCATTTAGGCTACGCTCAAATCCGTCGACAAGGATTAAAGCTGAGGTGCCGGCGCCAAATGTGGAGATACCTCTTATCCAAAATTCGGACATGTTACTTCCGGGCTGACCACTAGACTGCATCGCCATTACGCCCGCCACATTTCCTGCTAGTGCGTTGGTAATACTCGAGGTTGGTGTCTTTAGCTGGGAGAGATCGACAGTAGTGACGGCACCGGTGACTGTGGCTTTCTTTTGTGGCCCGAGCGCAGTGACGATGACCTCGTCCATGGCTCTATGATCTGCTTCTTTTAGCATAATATCTATTTTGAGGTCATCTTTGATTAATATTTCCTGTTTTTCGTAACCGAGCATGGCAAAGACCAGCCATTGGTACTTGGATGCTTTGATGGTATAGTTTCCTTTGTTGTCGGTTGCTGTTCCGAGTCCGGGTTGGTCTTTTATGGTTACCGTAACGCCGCTAAGCGGTTCCTTCGCCTTGTTGCTGACAGTTCCGGTGATGGTGACCGGAATGCGCGAGCCGTTTTGCGCATGGTTGAGCTTAACGGCGATCAGAGCCAGTAGGAGCAGTAGAATTCTTTTTTTCATCGGTTTATTATTGGTCAATACGCCTTTCTGACGCTATCTTTAGATTATAGCGTACGGAATGGATCTGTTTGTATGCTTTTAAATTTCTTTATTCGATCGATATGGTGCGGATACGTTTATTATTGCGCTCGGCAATGTAAAATATCTTACGTTCTTCATCGTAGGCGATTCCTGTGGGATCGGCAAACCGGGCTTCCTTGCGCGGGTCGCCATCAATATAGCCGCTTTTACTACCATCGGGGGTGGGGCTACCCTTGCCTGCGAAAGTGCTGACCACACCTGTAGGGGCTAACGTGCGGATACTTTGATTGTACTGGTCGCAGAAGTAAAAATCATATTCATCGGCCTGTCCTGTATAGTCGGGATTCTTTACAAATACACCTTGATAGGCACGCTCGATACGGGCGGAGGTGCCAATGGCATCCACATCGCCTTTGGCGGTAGGACTACCGGCAAAGATAATGGGAGGTTGTAATTCTCGGGTCGTCCAGTCGTACACGCTTTTATAGATACAGCCGTAGGAAACGATGTATGCGTAGTTGCCTGTTGGATGAAAAAAGATCAGGGAACTGTTATTGGTATTTCCGCCTATTTTAAAGAGTTCCTTGGGAGCGAGTTCATTCAGAAAGGAATCAAATACTGCCTTTTTGATAGCGATACCGGCATATCCATTGTAGAACATGTTATTGTGAATGGGGTGTGGGGCACAGGAATAGGCGGCAGGATCATAGAGATAAGGATGTACGCGGCGGTAGTTTTCGGAGCGGAGGGAATAGGCAATGGCGACCTTGGTTCTGGCCGTCAGATTTTGGTTGTCGTCGGTGAGGAATAGGGTATCTGTATTTGCACTTAATGTGGTGGTCTGCATTTTTGTGAAGCCGGCCTGTCCATTGGTAATCAGTGTAGAGACTGTTTTCGTTTGTAGGTCTACGCGCCGGACGGCTCTGTCCAATTCGGTTACGAAGAGCGCATTGCTTTCGGGCTCGTAGGTGATATAGGCTGGATAGGCAAATCTAGCTTCTTCAAAATTACCATCTATAATGGATGAATTCCCGTTTTCATCCACATTGCCGACAAGGGTGCCGACAGCGGTACTTTTAGCATACTGGAATTCATCTGGGAAAATGTGTTCAACTGCTTCTCCTGCGCTTCGGGTGATAACCACTTTTACTTTTCCGGAGCTGGTGTACCGCGGGATCATGCAATAAATCTGGCTGCCATTTGACCCAACAACTTTGAGTTCCTGCTCACCAATAAAGACTTTAATTTTGTTGACATCGCTGCCGAAATTACTTCCTTCAATATACAGCCTTGTGCGGACGGCTCCTTTTTTTGGGGCGAAATCGGTAAAAACGGCCTTGCCTGAGATGCCCTTGTCTGGATCTTCACTGGCGCCTTCTTTTTCCTTGCAGGAATTAAAAAGGAGGCCGAAAATCACAGCTAAGCTGAGGTGCATAAAATGCTTTTTATACTTTTTCATCATTCATTCGGTTAAATTCTGCCGATTTTCAAACTACGTGAAGTATGCGTTTGATTTTCTTGAGATTCGCGTTTGTGGACAGCGAGAATTAAGAGTAATCGTGAATTTGGTTTATAAATTGGTTTATCTAATACTGCTAATTTCGGGGAATGCGCAATATCAATCCATTCAATCTTTTGTTGATTTGTCTCAGATCGCGCGTGCAGGTAACCTGTTAGGATACTGGTATATGCATTTTTTGCAGCTGTTTTTTAATTTTTCTTTGTGTACAGGAGTGTAATAATGGCATTATTTCTGTTGCGTAAATTTGTTTAGAATTCCCATATATTTATTGATACACGAACATTAAATTTTTGTTTATGCCTTTTGATGAGCACCTTTTGCTTTCGGTACTGGAGCAGTCTCCGCTAGCTACGGCTATCTATGATAGTGCGGACTTAAATATTGCCTTTGCCAATCAGGCGATGCTGAATACCTGGCATGCAGACAGCTCGATTATAGGACGTACTTTAAGCGCTTGCTTTCCCAGTTTTGAAAAAGAAGGATTTTCATCTATTTTAAAAAATGTATGGAAAACCGGGATTAGCTACCGGGCCAAGGATACACCTGCTGATATCGTATCGGGGAAAAATATTATCAGACGATACTTTGATTTCGAGTATAAAGCATTGCTGGACGAGAAGGGAAATACCTATGCTATTCTACATTCGTCGTGGGATGTTACCGAAAGAAAGCTAGCCTATGAGAAAGCGGAAAGCCAGAAGGAGCAAATCTCTTTCAATAGAAAATTGGATCTCCTGTCCAATACGCTTTCCCATGATTTAAAAAATCCATTGTCTATTTTGAAGATGGGAAATGATATGTTGCGTCAAAAGGATATCAGTTTACCGGAACATGTTCAGCAAAAGTGGTATGAAAATATGCGCGGTGCGATAGAGAATATTCAGTCTATCATTAACCAAACACTGCAGATCAATAAAATACGTGCTGTCAATCCTGTTAAAGAATGTATCGAGATGGATAAGAAACTTGTTGAATGGATTGCTGAAGCGAAGCTTATTTATCCGGCTTCCCAGCTGGCATTTAGGTTGGGGAATCTCCTTAAGCTGGAAGCAGATTGTGGTGTAGTGTATCAGATTTTTTTTAATTTGATTGTTAACGCTGTAAAATACGCCAAGCAGACAGAGCAGGATTATCTTGCTATCTATAGTGAAAATACGAGCAAAGGGACTGTCTATTATTTGGAAGATAATGGGATCGGTATTCCGGAAGAAGATTTGGAGCTTGTATTTAAAGCGCATGAGCGTGCGAGCAACACTGTTGAAGCGCAGGGATCGGGAATAGGACTTTCATTGGTAAAGGAGTTGATGGAACGTTTGGACGGTACTGTTAATCTTTCCAGTAAGCTAGGTAAGGGAACGGTTATTCGCTTGTTTTTTCCGCATCATTCATAGGAACTATGGTATACACAGGAACAACTATTTGATATAGTTTTTCGCGTTCATTCTTTAAAATAAAAACAGAGCTACCCATTTTTGGTAGCTCTGTTTTTGTAGTTTTTAATAGCTAAAAAAATTTAAATGCAAGTATATTTGGCAACTTTAGTTTGCCGTTAACGCGACAGCATTCAGTTGTCTTGATGTACCGTCAGGACCCACTGCAACAATATTATCGAATATTACACGTGTACCTGGTACAATTCCACTTAAGGCAGAAGACATGCTTGAACTCAACTGTCCTCCGGATGTCGATAATACGATGGCATCGGCCCGTGGCTTAGCAATGATCATCGTAAACTTGGTTACCCTGAAGGTGGCATCGAAGTCAAAGTTATCCAATTTTGCGAACAGTGCATTTTGCGCTTTAAGGGCCACGGTAGCCATGGAACCACCTGTTTTGCCAGCAAATTTGGCAATGGGGTCTGGAATGCGTTTTACACGAAATTCGGTCGAACTCAATGTCTGTGTTTTTCCGGGTGCTACTTCAGCAGAGACTGAAATATGTGCTGTGCCCGGAGAGCTTACCTTCACATTGTATTTGCCGCCACCAGCGTTAGAAATGCTGCCTCCGCTCATGCTGACACGGATTTTATCGGCTGGCGTTCCTGGGGCTGATACCGAAATGGGATTATTTACACCAATATAGAGTACATTCATCTTGTCGGGTGATACAACGGCCGATGGACGTGCTACTTGATAGGTCTGTACAGGGGTGCGATATTCTTTATATGATCCGTCGGTCTGTTTGACTTTGATCACGCCGGTCCAGGTATAGATTCCTTCACGGCTGGTATTGACTGCATATACCCCTTTTCCATCAACTACTTGAAGTGCTGATCCATTGACCGAGATTGCGGGTTGAGATTTGGAATCGGATGCTGTCAGAAATACTTCTGCTTTGTAGGGCTGGCCCTGTACTAAGTAGGATGTTGGGGCAACAGCAACTGCTGCAAATTTATCTAGATTGACCACCGCCTGATCCATTTTGCCCAAGATAAGTTTAACTACATCAGATTCTGCATTCTGCGCGTCTGTTTGTATTTTCGTTAAAATGGTCATCGCAGCGGTTAAAGGGGTGCCGCTACCGAAATTGATTTCCTCCCATGATTTTTTGCCATTGATGGCTTTTTCTGGATCTTTTGCCTCCAAGGAAAATGATACCATCTTTTGTTCTTCAGGTGTGAGCAGAGCGAGCAATTTTGCGCGAGTAGCATTGATTTTGTCTTTTAACACGGTGCCTTTTTTCTTATTGATCATAAGATTTGGCGAGATGTCTTGGTTTTCACGCTGGGCTAGATCGCCTTTTTCTTCGTCATATCCACCGCCCTGTTTGACAAATTCTTCTTTTAAGGAGGCGATATACTGGTTGAGTTCGCCGATAATTGCCTGAACTTTTTTTGCCTTGTCATAGATGGGCTTCGCACGTGCGGGCTCTTCTTTCAGTTTGGTGTTTTCAAATGCATTGAACAGCTGCTGTACTGCTGTGCTGACATTCGATTTGGATGTTTCGAGACTGTTGTTTATATTTTTGAATGCATCCAAGATGGAATCCGGTACATTGAGCGCCAATAAGGCGAGCAGGACCAGATAGAGGATGCCTATCATCCTTTGTCTTGGAGTTTCTCTTCCTAATGCCATTGTTTTTGATTTAAGTAATACAAGAATTAATTACACACGCGGCTGATTCATCGCGCTCAACATATTTCCATAGATGGCATTCAAGGCATTGAGGTTTTTCGCAAGTTTGCCTACTTCATCTTTAAATGCTTTGGAGTCATCCAGTGATTCATTGAAGTTTTGCATGGTAAAGCTTAGATTTTCATAAAACTTGTTCATCGATTGTAAATGGGATGCCGAATCGCGCAATTCGCGTTCGTACATCTCATTCAGCTGGCTTAGGTTTGTTGTCAAACTTTTTACCTGCTGGTGGTAGTTGGACGTATCGCCTGAAGTATTTGACATCGCGACGAGGTTTTCGGACGCTTTTTCGAAGGCGATGCTTAGGTTGTCAAACTTAGAAGTTGCTGTTCGTAGCTTATTGGTGAATTCTTCTGTTGCTAATGAGACATCAGAAAGCTTGTTTATGGCAGATACTTTTTCACTAAAGTCACGTAGGCCACGGCCTAGGTTTTCAATGCTTGCTGGTTCTATATTGGCATCGGCAAACATTTTATCTAAAGCAGCAGTTGCTGAGGCGCCGGCCGGCTGGGCAACAACAGTTGTTGCTCTTTGTGGCAGTTCACCATTAAATTTTTCGTCCAATTCTGGATAGACACGGGTCCAGTCGGGTTCGGGTGGTGGCGGATTGAACCCCATTAAAAAGAAAAGGAAAGCCTCTACGACCAAACCAATTCCGATCACATAATCGGCTGTGGCGCCACCGATATGCAGGATCTTAAACAGTACTCCAATGATGACGATACTTGCTCCCCAGGATATGGCCACATTTAGCCATCTTGAATTGTCTTTTTTCTTGCTCATTTTTTTATTAGTGTTTGGTTTAATTTTCTTGGAAAGTTTCTTGTGCTAACCTATTTCCATCATCAATAAACGGTAAATGTGTTTTCTGTAGTATATCGTCTTGCTGATGTACATATTTTGTTAGTTGCCTTGCAATAGGCTTTTTAGACTCAAAAAACATACCAAAAAGAGTTTCCGAACTGCAGCAAATTTAGACATAACGATGGTGTTCAAAACCGACAGGAGAAGTCTGAATTGATCTTTCTCAAATTAAAGCAAACGTTAGCCCTTCTTAACAGTTATTCTTTCATAAGAATAAAATATAAACACAAAGATAGTACAGCATGATGAACGAAACATTAATTCAACTTTCACAGCAATGGCCTGCCTGGCTCTGGAATATTGCATTAATTCTATTTTCATTTTTAATAGGTTTTTTGATTAAACTGATTTTTATACCGCTTTTGCGACGACAGGCCATTCAGCAGGAGTCTTACAGTGTGTTCCGTTCTTTTGTTAGACGATTTAACCGTGTGCTGAGTGTTTTTATACCTTTGATTTTATTTAACAGTTTGTTGCCTTTTGCTCAATTTAACGACCGGACGCTGCGTGTGGTAAGTAAAACAAACGAACTTTTGCTGGTGAGTTTCTTTGCACTAGTACTGATACAGGGGATTAAGGTTTTTGAAGACTATCTTTACCATCGTTTTGATATCAACAAAGAGAATAACCTGCGCGAAAGAAAGATCAGAACTCAGATTGTTTTTATCCGAAAAGTGGTTGTTACGCTGATTATTGTGATTTCTCTGGCGATTATTCTGCTAAGTTTTGATAGTATGCAAAAAATTGGTGCTGGTCTGTTGACGGGCGTGGGAGTGGGCGGTATCATCATTGGGTTTGCAGCACAGAAATCTCTAGGGAATCTACTGGCAGGCTTTCAGATTGCTTTTACACAGCCCATTCGCATGGATGACGTACTGGTTGTTGAAGGTGAGTGGGGCCGTGTGGAGGAAATTAACCTCACTTATGTGGTTGTTAATATCTGGGACAAGCGCCGCTTGGTATTGCCGATTACTTATTTTATTGAAAAGCCTTTTCAGAATTGGACGCGGACTACTTCTGAGATATTGGGGACTGTATTTATCTATACAGATTTTACGGTACCTGTACAGCTATTACGTGAGAAACTCACAAGTCTACTTAGCGGCCACCCGCTTTGGGATGG
Source organism: Sphingobacterium sp. UBA3549 (assembly GCF_002376635.1). Lineage (NCBI taxonomy): Bacteria > Pseudomonadati > Bacteroidota > Sphingobacteriia > Sphingobacteriales > Sphingobacteriaceae > Sphingobacterium > Sphingobacterium sp. UBA3549. Next base: position 274,600 of record NZ_DFOE01000011.1, read on the forward strand.
TCAGGTCAATGTACTACAGGTGACCGACTTCAAAGAGCGTACCATGGAAATCCGGTGTCTGATGAGCTGCCGCAATTCGGGCCAGGCTTTTGACCTACGCTGTTACATCCGGGAAGAAATGATTGCGTATATCCATACGAACTTCCCTCATGCGTTAGCCAAAACGCGGGTGGATTATCAGGAGGGTTTGCACAAAGATTCCTAATGTCTGCAGAGCGGTCGAAGATGATGGTCTCAAGAAAAAATATGCATAATTTGTTTAAGTTTGTTTAAAATGTTAGTGCTAGCGATATGCTGATTTTCTATATTGTAGTCTCGAGTATATTGATTATACTGAGTGTATTGCCCTTTATCCAAAGCCAACACTGGATTTTTCGGGTAGCTGAGTTTGTGAAGTTGCAGCTGTTGGTCTTTCAGGTGCCCACCCTTGCGTTGGGTTTTTATTTGGTGGGCTATGACCCTTGGATTTGGTGGCTTCAGGGTATACAGATCACTTTGGTTGTATACCATAGCTATATATTGATACGCTATACCAAATTTTGGCGGAGGGAAACGTATCAAAAGGGCGAAGATGCATCGGATAGCATTAAGGTGATCTCTTGTAATGTATTACAATTCAATACAGCGTATAATTGCTTTATCGAGCTGATTCAGAAGGAGAGTCCACATATTTTTTTGACCATGGAAAGTGATGCTGGATGGGAAAGAGCGTTGCGTGGATTGGAAAAGGATTACCCTAATTATGAGAAGGTAACTTTAGACAATACCTATGGCATGCATTTTTATACTAATCTGAAAATCAATAAAAGTCAGGTACATTATTTTGTAGCTGATGACATTCCTAGTATTGAGGCCGAACTGGAAACTCCAGATGGGCATCGGTTTGTTTTTTTTGCTGTTCATCCACCGCCACCAAGTCCTACAGAAGAAGAAAATAGTAAAGAGCGTGATGGCGATCTGCTCAGTGTGGCGAAACGAGTAAGAGACTATAAAATGCCGGTGGTTGTGACCGGGGATTTTAACAATGTAGCCTGGGCTAAATCTTCACTGTTATTTAAGAAAACCAGCAAATTGATTGACGCACGTATTGGTAGGGGCATTCTATCTTCTTTCCATGCCAATTATTGGTTTTTCAGAGTACCACTGGACCTTTTATTTCATAGTCCAACGGTATTTATCGATAAACTATTTATTTATCCGTCTGTAGGCTCGGATCATTTTCCAATGGGCTGTTCATTCTTTATTGATCGTTATTCTGAGGAACAAGCTGAGGATATCGAGCATATGGAAGCTGGGGATATGGCCGATGTTAAAGAAATGATTGCTGCGGGAAAAGAGGAGGAGAGCGATAATCGAGTTCCTAAGGAGGGGTAATAAAGTGGAACTTGGGATTTCTTCTTATAAAAAAAAAGCAAGAGATTTTGCTTAAAAATGTTTAATTTAACAGAAATAAGAGAGATAACCAAGCCCAATTCATGGAAAGAGACCATTCGCCTCCGTTAGCTTTAGATTACTTGACTTTAGAGCAGCTGTTGTCGAAAACGATTGATTTTTTGCGTTTTCCGTTGATTGTTGGGGTTGTCTTTATTCATACAGATTTTTCAAACATTATCATTCAAGGCTCGAAGCAGGTTGATTTGCGTCAATTTGCTGTTTTTGCGCAGGTTTTTCTTCTCTTTTCGAAGCTCGTGTTTGAGGTGTGTGTACCTCTTTTCTTTTTTATCTCCGGTTTTCTTTTTTTTTATGGTACAGCGTCTTTCACGTTTTCGGTTTATTTTAATAAGTTAAGGAGGCGGGTACATAGTTTGCTGATTCCATATATTTTTTGGAATTTGGCGGTACTACTTTTTTTCTTTTTGGCACAGACTTTTTTTGGAGGCTATTTGTCGGGTGTCAATAAACCTATAATCCAGTATAATTTGACCGATTGGCTTTGGTCTTTTTGGGACACGTCACATGTGCATGTGAAGGCCGCAAAAAATTTACCTATCAATTCGCCTTTTTGGTTTATTCGTGACCTTATGGTGGTTTTACTGCTATCTCCGATCATTTACTTTTTAATTAGGAAAGTGGGTATATTTGCCGTGCTGATACTTGGGGTAGTCTGGCTTTTAAACCCCTATTTTTATCTGCCTGGATGGAGTACTGTATCCTTTTTTTTCTTTTCGGCAGGGGCTTATTTTAGTTTACATAATAAGAACTTTGTGCTCGTTATGCAGTCATTTTTACCCTGGTCTGTTTTCTGTTATGTGCTGCTGATCATAGCAGCATTTTGTGGTTTTGGAAAAGGTGGGTGGAGTTATCTGTATTGTGCCAATGTATTGCTGGGATTGCTATCTGCGGTTGCAGTGACAGGGCACTTTATTGAAAAGGGTAGCTGGCAGCCAAATCACTTTTTGGTTAGTGCGAGTTTTTTCATATTTGCTTACCACCGTTTGCCGCTGGTCTTTATTATCAAATTTTTGTTTATTCAGGTTAGACCGCAAACGGATGTCGCTCTGCTGTTTTTGTATTTCGTTTGTCCAGTCTGTGTTATTCTTTTGGGCTTATTATTTTTTTGGGTTATAAGCATGCTATTTCCCCGCTTTACTGCTGTTATCTGTGGAGGTAGATTATGAGAAAAAAACTAAGAAAACGGATCATATTGGCCATCACAGCTACTATTTTGGTAGGTATTGTACTTTTCTATAGATTTTATTATCTACAAAGTTCAACATTACTGCGGTCAGAATTTGTCTTTACTGATTTGATCCGGTTGAAAAGTACAGCAGTAAAGAACCAGGGTGCCTCCAATACCTGTTGGTCTTATACTGGGAATTCCTTTCTTGAATCAGAAATGATCCGAATGGGTAAAAACCCTGTGGCGATTTCGCCGCTATTTACGGTCCGGATGGCTTATCTGGAACGTGCGCGGAATTATCTTCGTCTGCATGGTGGATTAAAATTAAACGAGGGCGGGCAGCTTCATGATGTGATGGATATGTTGCGTTTACATGGGGCGATGCCCACAGCTGCCTATACGGGTATTAAAGCGGGGAAAAGCTCGGGGGATTTTAAGCGCATGCGCGCTGTTTTGAATAGCACACTATCTGGGATGGTAAAGACAAGGCTATTGAAAAGCAGTTGGGAGCGAGAAATTGATGCTGTGATGGACGACCATCTGGGGAAAGTACCTGTTCATTTTGACTATCAGGGTAAAGAGTTTACGGCGCGTAGTTTTGCTGATGAGGTTATTGGGATTGATCCGGATCAATATATCCATATTGCTTCCGTTACGACCGCGCCTTACTACAAATCTTTTGTGTTTTTGATTCCCGACAATTGGTCTTTCAGTCAATTTTACAATATGCCTATGGATGATCTATCCACTGTCGTTGACGGGGCTTTAAAAAAAGGTTTTACGGTAGCGTGTACGATCGACATTTCGGAGCCCGGTTTTTCTTGGCCTTATGGCATCGCTTATGTCCCCCAGAAATCAGTGTCAATGATGACAGCGGAAGAAAAGACGTATCAATTTGTGCGGCCGCAACCTGAACGGAAAGTCGACGTCCTGATGCGTCAAAAGGCATTTGATGCGTGGGAAACAACGGACGATCATGCGCTACATATTATAGGCTTAGCTCAAGATCAAAATGGTCGGGAGTACTATTTGGCTAAGAATTCTTGGGGCAGGGGCAATGCCTTCCGGGGAATTATATACCTCACGAAAGAATATTTACGCTATAAAAGCACAGCCTTAATGGTTCACAAAGATGCCCTTGCTCCTGGCTTAAAAATTCAGTTAAAAATCAAATGAATAGATAAGCACATGCTTTCCCAAGTTATTTATTGAATTAACTGCTGCTCTTTTGTCCTGCTTCGATTTTGATACATATTTTCTAGGTATGTACCTAAAGATCGTGTACGTTCGGTATCGACATTACTGATATAACGCTGAAACATCTGCTCTGTACTATGTCCGGTTGCATCCATTAGCAATGCTGTCGGAATTTTACCATAAAAGTTCGTGGCAAAACTTCTTCGGCCAATATGGCTGGTAATGGCCTCACACTTTGGGATAAGTTGGTCTGACGCGCGGAACCCTTTACGCTTTCTGACTTTCACCAATGTGGTAATACCAGCAAGGCGAGTTACTTCCTTGATCTGCTCATTGTATTTTTGGGCATTCATTTTATGAGGGAAGCGATGTCCATTATTTGACATAATAATTAACGCGGTAGGATGGAGTGGGAGTAAGATACTTTTTTGTGTTTTTTGCTGGGTAAAGGATAAACAGGGCTTTCCATCAAGAATTTCCATCATATCCAGATTAAAATTCATAAAGTCAGACACCCTTTGTCCTGTGTAACAACTGATTATCAGCCAATCTTTAGCAGCCTTTAGATGGGCTGGTACGTCTATATTTTTTATTATGCTAATTTCGTCTTCATTGAGGCTTATGGCGCGGTTTATTTTTCTGACTTTGGGCAGTTCCAATTCGTAAACAAATGTTCTGACCCCTCTTTTCTCCAAAAAATTAAGGACTGTTCGCACAAAATGTATCGTGCGGTGGATCGTGCTTATGCTATAGTTTTCAGCTTCACCATATGCAATAAATTGCTGTACAAATAAGCTATTCACTTGCTCTAGCATAAGATGTTTCTGCTGAAACCCTTCAAATCGTTTCAATAAACGGAAGAAGACCAGGTAGCGTTTGTGTGTGGCTGGGGTAATCAGGTGCATTCTGCTCTGGATAAAATTGTCTACACTTTGTAGCAGTCCTCCTGCTGGAAGTGTGGATTCTGAATCTGTACAGCATTTTTTGACCAAGCGGTTGATAGCTCGTAGTGAAAATTCTTTTCTATTTGACTTTAAGTCAGAAAGATAGGATGCGATTGAAATTTTTAACGCATCGAGCTTTGTATTTAGCTTTTTAAATTTTTTTAAATAAATATTACTGGGCCTTTGCTTTTCTTCATTCCATTGAGCTGGAATAATTTTTAAAGGAGTTTTAATTAAAAATTGCTGTTGTTGCTCGTCAACAAATGCAAGGTAGATGAAAGATATTGAAGTAGGATTCAATAAAGTAAAATTAAAAATCATGAGGTAAACTTTTTGCTATTGTCTGAGCATAAAGATACTAGATTATACAGATTAGTCTAATTCAGACTACAATTCTACCTATTCAAATATAACTATTTTTTTTTAACTAATTACAAGATATGCCTTTAAAATAACCATTTGGTTAGTAAATGTTTTTATTTGTACAAAAGACATGTTAAGAATCAAAAAGTTTTCTATGTATCTTATTTGTAATCAGAGCGTAATGTTTTTTTTCTAGTCTGAATTAGACTAATAATTTAAAATTAAAATAGCTCGTACACGTTTGTGGAAAAAATTATAATTGGCCTAAATATGAATAGTAAACAAAGGTATATCGCGCCTAAAATTGAGATGCTTTTAATTGTACAGGAAAGTTCTGACAAGACAATGGCCATGTGTTTCAGTAGTAAAGCCAAATACAGCCAACGTGTAGATTATAAGGTGTCAAATTTATAATTTAACAATGACCTCCATGGACAGGAAACTAAAACTTGCATTTGTAGATGATAATGTGTTGCACCTGAAAGTAATTGAACATTTGGCCAGGGAAATGGGGAACTATGAGATGCTATATTCTTGTCATAATGGGAAGGAGCTGGTTCATTTCCTTGATAAGAGTATCGATCATCCAGATGTATGCATTCTGGATTTGCATATGCCGGAGATGGATGGTATGGAAACGGCTCGTTTATTACGACGTCGATACCCGATGATTCGTTTATTTGGCTATTCTGCTAGCGAAAGTGCAGATGAAAAAAAGAGATTTCTAGATAGTGGCGTCAAGCTTGTCTTTTCGAAACAATCTCCCCGAAAAATGTTAACATCCATCTATCATTATACCATGCTCTGTGAAAATTTGGATATTATTGATTTTGAGAAAAATTTATTTAGGAAATGGAATTTTGTAAGCCAATTATAGGAAAAGAAGAGCGACAGTTTGATGTGCTTCATCTCGCTGAGTATCGTGGTGAGCAAACTAAGAGGCTACACAATGCGTCGGTATTTTCAATCATTCGAACCTGTTTGCCTGTCCGTATAAAAATTGGTCCCATGTTGTATGATTTTGATGCAAACGAACTCATATTTATCGGACCACAATACGAAGTTGAGCTTGCTGAAGCTAATGCTGCTGACGGATATTTGCTGTGGTTTACCGCAGATTTTTACGAAAGGTCCAAAGCTGATACAGAAATACTACATTCGGGATTATTTTTTGGAAATTATCCTTTTCTGTCTATGCGTGAATGCAGATCGGATCTGGTTTTTAAGCGACTCATCGTGGAGCGTTTGAAGGAATGCGCTGCGGATTGTGGAGTGGATATGATGATTGCGCATCACTGCTTTGAATCGTTGTTACTGGATGGGTATCAAAAAATGTTAAAGTTGGATACAACGACGTCATCTGTAGAAACAGCTTCCATTCAGTTGTTTAACAAATTTTCGGTATTGCTGCATAAGCACTACCGGGAATATACCAGCGTACAATACTATGCGGGCCGTTTACATCTTTCGCCACGGAAGTTGACGGAACTGTGTTTGTCAGTTACCGGCAAATCGGCTAAATGTGTGATATCTAGTGTGGTGACTCAGCAGGCATTGCGCTATATACAGCATACTGATCTATCGATATCTCAGATTTCTTATGAAATGGGTTTTTCGGATGAGTCGAATTTTCGCAATTTTTTTAAAAGACAGACAGGGAACAATCCGCTTTCCTTTCGTCAGATTTAATTAGGGGAATCTATTCTTGCTTTTTCGACTCTTTTTTAAAGTAGAGGAAAGGACGTTTACTGGCGGGCATTCTTTGAGCTACTTTCGGTAAAGCCTTTTTGTCGAGCAGCCCACTGCCTAAATGCTTCAAAAGTAAGGCGTACAATCTGTCAGTCGTGAAGGTCATCTGATAATCTTTTCTGAAATCAATGATCATTGCATCAATTGTCTTTGGACTATCAAAATAGTCTGACTGAAGGATGATCTTTGCGATTAAATCGCGCTGCTTGCGATGGTATACGCTTCGATTAACCCTTTCATCCATAGGTAATTTTGAGCTCTTTAATTCTGCATTCGCAGTGTAAGGCTGTTTAAATCGCTTTAAATGAGTCAGGTTTTCTTCTTCGATTTTTAAAGATAGAATTGGATCAAAAAAGTCTGTAAGCCTAATAGCAAATGGCGTGCAGATTTTTGAAAGGCTATCTACGGATAACGAACTCGTTTTACGGTAAGCACTCCGAATAGTGGATGTGGAAACGTTTGTAAAGCTTGCTAGGCTTTCTATCGTCAATCCAGTTAAATCAATAATTTCAAGTATTCTTTTTGAAATTAATTCTGCTAATTGCTGATCTGATATTTTTCCCATACTTAATCTTTTCTCTGCAATTTTATCTCAAGAGCGTATTATAATATTATTTGGTCAATAAGTTCAATAGGTACACTAGGGTCTAATGTGGCGTGTTTTGAAAACTGATGGTCAAAGCTAGTTGAATAAAATGAATAACAGCGTGTAAAAATTGGGGATTATCGTGTGCAAATTCCCAATTGTGAAAAGATTAGGCGTATAATGACTACTATTAACTTTGATGCTGTTATTTCTACAAGTTTTAAAATCTCTTTGGAGGAAAATTTTATATCGATTTTTAATATATAATTATTTTCAAAATAGCTATATTTGATTTGTCCATATTATTGAACTTAGTCTATTGTGTTTGAAAAAGCGCTAAAAATTCTATTGCTGTTAAGCACTTGTTTCGCTATGCCCGTATTTAACAGGGCATGGGCCTCGGGTTATCATGAAATTGAAATTATTTCGGGAATCGATCCCTTTCATCGTAACATCGAATCGGCGAGCCGCGATAAGCAAGGGTTTATCTGGTTTATTGCCGGAAGTGTGCTTTACCGATATGATGGTGTTGCAATAAAACCTTTCCATGAACTTTATTTAGGACCTATGGGCTTTACAGAGGTAAATAAACTTACCGCTGATGATTGTGGACGACTGTGGCTAGAGACGCGGGATGGTCTGTTTATCTTTGATACCCAGCAATGGCAATTTATCGGGCAAAATGCATTTTCAAAAGGATTGTGCGGGGAGCATGTTATCGCCATTTTTAACAAAGGTAATACTCTTTATGTGTCCACCCGATCGGGGGTTGTCTGGCAGATTATCGGTTTTAAGAAACGGAAAGTTCTAGAATTTAAACCTGCATTATCGGAGTTGCGGCGGCCGGTGGGGCACTGTATGCTCGCCGATGAAAATAGGCTTTGGTTTGCTTACAACAGCTCACTGTATTGTGTAGACTTAAAGAAGGGTGAAACGCAGCGTTTTCAAATGCCTAAAACCGTATATCAAGGCTTAGATGATATTTTTTTATTGCAAAATGGGCTGTTGTTGCGGAATTATGGTTTAGGTTACATGACTTTTGACGGGCAGCATTTTGCTAAGACACATCTGAAAGGGCTCCATACAAGCGACATGCGCGATTGGGCGCACTGGTCGTTTGCAGATGGGGAAAAGATTATATTCGTTTTTGGTGACGGCCGTTATTTTGAGTTTAAAAACAACCAAGAAATGACTGCTTTGCGTCAAGATCGGCACGCTATCCGTAAGGATCTGTTTAAGTCTAAACTCAATCAGCTTGATTTCCATGACCATGAGGGCCTTTGTGCTACGGAGCATGGCTTGTATAGCCTGACAAGAATTGCTTTCGACCTGAACTATTGGAACACTGGTACGGCTAGATCAATTGTCAAACAGCAGCATGTGTATTATGTGGGTGGCTATGGGCCGTTGAAATATTTTACACTGAATGACTTCGCTATTCATGAATCGGCTCCGCTAAATAATTACTATGCTTTCCTGCCTTTGAGCCGCGATACGGCGTTAGTAGGACTGGAGGGTAATTTTCTTGGTTTGTTGGTGCACGGAAAATTTAGCTCTTTATATTATAAAAAAGCCAAGGGCGTTATCGAGGACTTGTCCACCATAGTGTACAGCCTCTGTCAATATCGGGATGGCAACTATCTGGTGGGGACATCCTGTGGGATTTGGGTTTTTGATCGGGATACGGGAATTGTGTGTCCGTTAAGGGATAAAATGGGAAAGCTGGTCGGCATGGGTGAGCGGATCAATTCCATTCAGCTACGGGGACAAATCATCTCCTTCACTACTGAAAATGGTTATTTTGAATATTTAGCGGGTGGACTACGTAAAATCTATCCGAATAAGCGTGAGAAAATACAGGTATATAGCCATTCCTTTCGGCACAACAAGGTCTATCTGGCAACGAAAGGAAAAGGGCTTGTAGCGATTGATGCTATTACGGGTCAGGTGGACAACTACAACATGCGTATTGGTCTGGCACATAACGTGGTCTATAATATGGCTTGGGTAGATGACTTACTATTTTTGGGAACATTCAGGGGCTTGTCGGTTTGGGACGGTAAAAATTTTTATAATGCTTACGCCATGCACGGTCTTCCATTTGAGGAGTTCAATCAGCCTTCCATATTAGAAGATAGACCGAACGGACAGTTATTTATCGGTGGGATATTGGGATGCATTTCCATTAGACCTCAGCAATTTTTGTATAGTTTGAAGCAGCAAACTGTACCGCAACCGGTATTGGGTACAATTTCTATGGGTAGTGGCTCGAGCAATATCATTCGTTCATATACTCCAAATGCTGGTCAGGATACTGTGCTGTTAGACAAGCAAATCGAATTTGTCAACCTCCGGATAGCCAAAATAGATGCTTATAAGCAAAATTACAAAATTTACTTTCGCCTTCGCCCCCTCATAAAATCCTATCAGGAATTGTCGGCATCGGGGGAAATCAGTCTTTCCGATCTGAAAACAGGGGAGTACGAACTTGACGTAAAGACGGTAAGTGACAATGGGCTCAGTGTGAAAAGCAAACGATGGCTTTTTTATAAAAAGCCGAATTTTTATGAGACACAGCTTTTCTATGTGCTGATTACTTTGGGGCTTGGAGTCCTACTTTATATTCTTGCCATTATGCGATCATCCCAACTCAAGAGAGAAAAAAAGCTACGACTGGAACTTGCACGCGATTTGCATGATGAGGTTGGAGGCTTGCTTACTGGAATCGCTATGCAGACTGATCTGATGACGATGGATCAGCAGATTGGAGGTCGACATCGGTCTTTGGAAAAAATTGCAGCTTATAGCCGGGAAGCGGTTCAGACGATGGACGATGTAATCTGGGCGATAGACTCACGCAATAATAGCGCAGGAAGTTTAGAAGACCGAATGAGGTTTTTGGTCTCGCAGATTTTACCCATGCAAGATGTGGATGTACAATTTGATATCAACTTGCACAGTGCTGGACAACTGCCCCAATATGTTAGGCAGAATGTATACCTTATATTTAAAGAGGCTTTACATAATATATCTAAGCACAGTCCCGAGGGGAAAGTGGATGTATTTTTAAAAATTGATGCTCATCAGCTGATTTTAAGACTTTCCAATACCCTGCAATTTACGGGGGTAGCTACATCGGATACGAGGTACCCTCGTCGTGGTCAGGGGATATCCAACATGAAACGCAGGTCTGAGGCTATAGGTGCTAAATTAGATGTGGAAAGGAGCGGCAGCTATTATCATCTGCAATTAGTTGCGAAGCTGAATGTGAAAAAACTTTTTTTTAACCTATTTAATTGATATGATGCAGCATAATCCTCAATTCTGGATAAGTTTAGGCTTTGCTATGCTTGGGGGATTGTTTTGTTCATCAGGCCTATTATTCCGTCTTTTTCGCTTCATCAAATACCGGGAGGTGGGGGAGTTGCTGCTCTGCGTGGGTGTGATGGCCTTGATCTGGCATGTGTTGATCTATTGCATGATCTATACGGGAGAAATTCAATATTATCCGCGAATTTATAACAAAGGTATTCCTTTTTACTACTTGGTGGCGCCTTGTTTTTATTTCTATGTTTGGCTCAAATTTACGACGAACGCAACGCTGCCAAAATTTTGGATCCTGCATTTATTGCCATTTTTCTTTGGATTGGTTGATATCATCCCTTATGCACTAGCACCTGTAGCTGAACAGAAGCACCTGCTCAAGATGCTTGTGGAGGATATCCCTTTGGGTTTTAAGCACCACTATGGTTTTGTAGATCAGCAATTACATTATATGTTACGATTTGCACTCGCGATAGCCTATGCTATCGGGCAATGGCGGATGTACTATATTTCTGATGCCGCTTCTAAAGCAGTAAAAAGAGAAGTGCTGATTTTTAATTGTGTATACAGTACCTATCTTTTGCTTCAGTGTAGTATGGTATTGGCCATTATTTTTAACAGCAGTCAGGAAGCCTATATTCTTAAGAGCCTAGATAAGCTGGTGTGGGTAAGCTTTTGCTTTCTATTGTTTAGTCTGTGGTTTGTAGTGGATGGCATAAAAAAAAAGTAAGTTATTCAACTCATATATACTGATATTATTCTTATGCCGAACACAAAATTTAGATTAGCTATCATTGAAGACCGTATGCCGGTACTTGAATCATTACGTTCTTATTTTGATGATAATAATACGCAATTTGATCTATTGATTGCTGCCCGTGAATTTGATGAGCTGGTGTATGCCGCCTGGAGTCCTGAATGTTTGGATGTGTTGCTCTGTGATATTGGATTACCGAATAAAAGTGGTATCGAAGTGACTTGGTATATAAAGCGTAAGTTTCCGCATATACAGGTGGTTATGTTTACTGTGTTTGATGATAAGGAACATATCTTTCAGGCACTTTGTGCGGGTGCGTCCGGTTATCTGCTTAAAAGTACGCCTTTACCTGAGATGGAACAATTGTTGGTGGAAGTGATGAAAGGAGGCTCTGTGATGAGTCCGCAGGTGGCTCGGCTTGTAATTTCCCATTTTAACCCTGCACTGGACCATAAAATTGATTATCGGCATCGCGAACAGCTTACTCCGCGTGAGATCGAAATTGTTTCCCTGTTGCAACAAGGATATACCTATAAAAAAGTTGCTGAAACAGCGTTCATAAGCGTGGATACGGTAAAATTTCACATTAGAAATATCTATGGAAAATTACAAGTCAACAGTAGGTCCGAGCTTATGCTGAAATATAATAAGCCAATATGACGGTTGTTTTTTTCTGAAAAACCACCCGAATGGGTAGGTAAATACTTTGCTTGTATTTTTAAGTTTGTGATGCCATTTTAAAGCAACTTAATCTATTTAATTAAAAGTATGCAAATTCATGATGTCCAACCTAAGCAAACCAGGGTGTTTTCGGTATTGCATGCAGATAGCGATCTGCTTATGCGAAAAATAATTTCCAATGTTTTTTCTAACGAAGCATTTCAGCTGGATTCAGCTGCGAATGGAAAGGAAGCATTCGCTCTTTTGGAAGCGCGGGATTATCAGTATGATATTATCATTACCGAAATGCATATGCAATATGCAAACGGGTATGAGATTATCAATAAGGTGATGAAAGAATCTCCTCGGACGCGGACAATTATCACATCGAACATGAGCTACCTTCATATCCGTGAAGGGCTTGAGATTGTGCGGGAAGACTGTTTTAAAAAGCCACTCGTGGTGGGCAAACTACTCGAGCGGGTGAAGCATATCATGGGTGGAGATCCGAAGGTCATTCCTGTACCTGAGATGTGCTACAAATCGACCGAGGTGAATCAAATAAGGTTGGAAACTCGTGATGAAGCGCAAGAACTAATGGATGTGCCCGTATCAGGCAATGTACAAGATATAGTAAATGTGCAAGAGTTAGCTCCTGTATTGGAGCGTCTGGAAGAGCCGGATTTCGTTCATGTACAGGAGCGGTTGGATGCGCAAGAAGCTGTCATGAGTGAGCTTTTTGTGGCTGAATTTGTGGCGAAGGAAGAAACTTTAGCTATAGATGTCGCTACAGAGCCGCATGTTCTGCTTGCTTTTGAGCCGAAAACACAGGTGACTTCAGGTAAAAGATGGTGGTAAAATAACGCTTAAATACGAAAAATTATATGTATACAATACAGTCTTTCTCAAGCCTGATGCAGGCGACCAATTCACCATTGGTAAATACGGCCAACTCGCTATTGACGGGATTAAAAATAAGGATGGGCCAGCAATGGTATATCTGTGGTAAATTGGCCCTAAACGAAGGGAACAGCCCAAGGAGGCCATTAAATGCATCTCCGGACTCATTGGAATGCCAATTGCTTTTTAAAGCAGCAATTTTGTCGAGCGGTGTGAGTGCCAACACCCCGCTGATGGTTACCGTAGGCCTGCCCAATAGTACCTACCGCCTGTATCGGGAAACTGCAGAACAAACGCTTCGTGGAAAGCATATCATCCAGTCGGATCCTGGAGTGTATGGTGAGGAGGGATCTGGCACGTTGCCCATAGATGTTACACAGGTGGATGTGCTACCTGAGATTGTGAGCTGTATGGTAGCCCTGCGCAGAGGTGAAAGCTGTGAAAGGGGTGCTTTTTTTGTTTTTAGCTTTGGCTTCGGGACATTGGAAACTGGGTTGAGTACAGATGAGGGCGTGGTGGAAAATGCTATGGGAAGTGCTCCGGGAATGCATTATGCTGTTAATATACTACGCGAACAACTTCAGCAGACTCATGATTTATCCTTCCAGAGCATGCAGCAACTTGATGAGGCTTTTCGAAATGGCTATCTCTATATCAACCGCAGAAAGTATGATCTGAAAGATTTGCGTAAAAAAGCTATACAGACGTATTATGCTGAAATTGTTTCACCCGCTTTAGGAGAGGTGGTCAATGATAGAAACCTCGCTAAATCAAATCGCATATTTTTATGTGGAGGCGGTGCCCACTATGGCGATCTGATCGACTGCATTTTGGAAGAGTTTGGCGATATTGCAGGGGTTAAAATTGTCGAGCATCCAGAGTCGCTGGCTGTCAAGGGTTATCTGCTGAACTCCATGCGTTACATTCAGGATCAGTCCAAACTGCCGGTGGGTATTGATATTGGGAATATCCAAACACGTGTAGCCCTAGCGGAAAACTAAGGTATGACGGTAGACCAAACATTTATTGCAGTAATTCAGGGGATTGTGGTCACTTCTTTTATTGGAACTTTTGTTGCTTATGCAGTGATTATGATTCTTCGTTTTCGAACAGCAAAAGCACAGCGTCGGCAGGATAAGCTGGACCAGCTGATTGAAGATCGTATCCTGCCGCAGTTTATCCAGGAAATGGCCACAGAAAGTGTACAGGTGTCCATTGACCAGTCCGTTTTGGATGAGCTTGCGCTGATGGACAAAGGGAACCGTCAAACCCTAATTGATACCTTGATCCGGCTTCGATGGCATGTGGCCGGAACAAATGCGCTGATTCTGCATCGCATTTATGTTTTACTTGGGCTGAATCTGGATTCGCTCCAAAAGATGAAATCGCGGAAATGGTATCGAAACGTTCAGGGGTTGCACGAACTGACGCTTATGGACTATGCGATTTCGGACATTGATATTCTCCGATTCAATCTGAGTGAAGTGTCTGAGCTGCGTTCTGCAGCCCGAAGCGCATTTATGCGTTTTAGTAAAAATGAACCTTTTCGCTTTTTTGATGAAGTTCGGGATCCATTGAGTATCTGGGAATTGATTGGATTTTTTCGGATTCTCGAACAATCCCGCGATACTGTAAAGTCAAACTTTGCAAATTGGATCCGTTATTCGCGCAATAAAACGGTTGTTATTTGTTGTATGAAGCTTGCGGCACACGAACAGAGTGTGGAGGCTATCGACAGTATTGAAGGTTTGCTGAATGTGAACGATCATAGCTTGCGCTCGCATGCCATCAATGCGCTGGGACATTTAAGAGCTGTGCATACACAAGAATTATTGATAAAAATGTATCCTAATCAGCCGGTAGACTGCCAGTGCGAAATCCTGTTTTCACTTGGCATGTTCCGGACGCCAAGAGCGATGGAATTTCTGACGGAACAATTTCAGTCGGCCTTTGATTTTGAAATCGAAAATCATGTTGCGGCAATACTCGCCCGGTTAGTTCGCAACAATCAATTGGTATGGAATCCGCTCAATTTGCCTTCGCGCAAACAGCGTATTCTAAACTATTATCTGCACGAACAATAACTTATACGATATGATCCAAGATATAATTGACGTTTTCCAGCTTTTTATATTTTCCTACAGTAGCCTGACCATGGTGATCTACGTCATCATGGCGGTGCTATCGTATAAGGGAATTATGCTTTATAGGCGTAAAAATAGAGAGCACTATACGCAAAATGTGATTTCGAGTCCACTCTCGCCCGGCATTTCGGTCATTGCTCCGGCTTACAACGAGGGTTTGACGATCATTGATAATGTGTATGCATTAATGCATCTGAATTATCCATTATACGAAGTTATTATTGTCAATGACGGCAGTACGGATGATACATTGGAAAAATTGGTGGAGCATTTCGAACTTAAGGAGGTAGATCTCCCTTACAATGAAAAGATCAAAACGAAAGCTGTAAAGCGCTTTTTTCGATCTACTAATCGCGCTTATGAAAAGTTGCTGGTCATTGATAAAGAAAACGGAAAAGGCAAAGCAGACGCTTCGAATGCAGGTATAAATGCCTCAAAATTTGATTATTTTCTCTGTACAGATGTGGACTGCATTCTGCATGAAGATACCCTATCCAGGCTTATGCGCCCTATTTTAGACGAAAAGAGCCGGAGCCGCTTAAAAGACATTCAGGTGATTCCCGATACCGGTTATATCCACGTGGAGAATAATCAACGGCGGGTTATAGCGGTAGGGGCGCCCCTGCGGATGATCAATTCTTCTGAAGTGGATAATGGTGTAATAACACGCTTCAAACCACCACATAAAGTCCTCCCACGTTTTCAGGAACTGGAGTATATTCGCGCATACTTGCTTTCAAAAATGGCTTGGAGCTCAATTAATTGTGTCCCAAATGTGTCTGGAGGACTTGGCCTTTTTGATAAACATATTGCCGTTAAGGTTGGGGGCTATGATCCACGCTCATTTGCCGAAGATATTGATATGGTGACGCGTATGAGTGTTTACATGATCCAGAATAACCACAAATACGCGATTCGGTATATTCCGGTTTCACTGTGCTGGACGGAAGGACCACAAACCTTGCCGGTATTCAGTAGACAGCGCGTACGCTGGGCTAGAGGATTGATCCAGATCATGCTGTTACACCGTCATGTCTTATTTAATTTTAAGTTTAAAAGACTCGGTCTTATTGTCTTTCCTTATAACTTCCTATTTGAGTTTTTGGCGCCTATTTTCGAGGTATTGGGGCTGTTGTTTTACATCTATCTTATTGTAATCGGCGCCATCAATTGGGAAAATACATTTACATTACTCGCTTTTCTTTATATGTTTTCTGTCCTGGTAAGCTCCATAGCTGTGCTGTGGGATCAATTAATTGAAAGACATTACCGCAAAACGAGTGAGGTTATAGGATTGTGCCTCACGGCTTTTGCTGAACCGTTTATTTATCATCCGCTCATTGTTTTTTTTAGTATCAAAGGCTACATACAGTCCATGTTCAGGCAAAAGCTGGTATGGGGGAATATGCAGCGTAAAGGTTTTGCAAGCCAAAAGTCTACTGTCAAAAATCAAGCTTAAGCTATTATGAATTTCCGTTATACTATTTTTATTCTCTTCCTACTGTCTACACAGGTGTTGCGAGCGCAGACCTGGAATTCCGTGCGTGCCGAAAAATTGTACCAGCAGGCTGTGGTAGAAATTAAATCTGCTCAGCAGCAGAAAGCTTTGAAGTCATTGAAGGAGGCCATAAAGCTGAATCCAGCGCATATCGATGCGCAGGTGCAACTTGCCCGAATCTATATGGCGCAGAAACACTATGATCAGTCGATCCGTACTGCACAACTGGTACTGCGTGCTTCGCCCGAATATGAAGATGTGTATTATTATATTATAGGTTCTTATTTATCAAAAAATAGGCCTGCTGAAGCCTTGCGGTATGTCGAAATGGGATTGGCACGTTTTGCTGCCAATAAAGATTTCGGAATCAAAAAGCTCAATATACTGGATATGCTCAAACGCTATCAGGATGGAGATTCCTGGGCACAGGTTCTAATCCGGCGTTTTCCGACCGATGGAAGTGTAAGGCTCTCGATGGCCGGTCATTATGAAGCAAAAGCGGATTGGTATAAAGGCAATAAAATGGATAATCTGGCCAATTCTTATTATGAAAAGGCGCTCGAACTCGCACCGAAAAATACAGATCTCATCGAAAAAATGAACAATCTCGTATCGCAAGGCGGTGATTATGACGCCCGAATTGCCAAGGCAAATGCGCTATTGAACGGCGATAGTAAATCTTACAATGCGTTATTCCAAAAGCTCAGCCTGTTACAGGAATCACATCGTTATGCAGAGGCTTTAGAAGTGTTACGTGTGATCTTACGCTATTATCCGAAAGATAAAAAAGCCCTTGACCTAAACAATAGTTTACGGAAAGAAGCAGCCGGATATTATCAGAACACGGATACTTATGCACTTTATCAGTCGATTTTGGATCAGAATCCAGGCGATCGGGAAGCCCTGGAAAAGGTGGTAGGCATAGCCGCGTCTCGGGGGGAGACGACGCAGGCACTGTATTGGGTAGATCGTGCCTTACAGCGAAATACAGCCGACCGTGTATTGCTGCGCCGAAAAATGGATTTTGAATTTCAACTGCGCCGTTATCAGACAGCGGCAGATATTGCTGTTAAACTCTATGGGAGCAATGGTGATAAAGCATTCCGATCAGAAGCATTGCAAACGATCAATGCCTGTGGGAGTTATTATTTGCAACAGCAACAAGCCGACAGCGCCATCGTTTACTACGATCGTACGCTTCACTTAGATCCGAGCAATATGCCAGCTCTGCAAGGGCGTATTTCCGCTCTTATCCTGCAAAATAATTTATCCTCGGCCCTTCGAGAATTGGAGCAGGCGATCAGTTATTATCCAAATGATATCGATTTACAGTTAAAAAAGGCGGGTTTTCTGGCACAATCGGGCAAAATACAGCAGGCTGTAGCCTTAAGCGAAAAACTTTACGCCAGTTATCCGGGAAATCCGAAAATTAAATCGCTTTATTTGGAGCAAAAGCTGGCCGCAGCCAATGCCTGTATACTGGTGGAAGAGTACGGAGAAGCGGAAACGCATCTTCGTCAATTACTCATTGAAGACAACGATAATAAAGAAGCCCTACACTACCTTTCTAATATTCTTGACCTCAGAAGACGCTATCCGGAAGCTTTGCTCGTTGTTCAGCAGGCCCTGCAAAGTTATCCGGGTGACCGCGAATTTCTTCAGAAGAAAGCTTCAATCCTTCATAATAGTACGCAGTATATGGCAGCTGCTCAGGTCGCCACTATGCTGCGGACAGAATATCCGTACAATCAAAAGTACCGTACAATGGTACAGGATGCATGGATGTCGGCGGGATTGGCTTTTCAAAAAAAAGGATTAGCCGATAGCGCAATCTTTTGTTTTGATCGCGTGCTCAAGGACAATCGAACAGATTCGCTAGCCTATAGTAATAAAATAAACCTTCTGATGGCAAAAGGAGACTTTGTATATGCCTTGCAGAGTGTGGATACGGCATTACAGCATTTTGAGTATGCCGAACCTTTTCTCCTAAAAAAAGTAATCGTACTCGACAGTTTGGGGCGATTTGTTGAAGCGGCCCATTATGCTGATACGCTCTCCAAGCGCTTCGATCTGCGGAAACACCGGGAATATGCGGCTCTTCTGCGAAGCAAAACCATGCAGCACGCTTTTGGACTTTCTTTGCTGAATAGCTCCTTTTCAGGTGTTGATGATAATCCAGCTCCGCCTGCATACCGTATTGCGACACTGTACTACAACCGCCGTTTGTCGCCAAAAATAAGTTATGGTGCACAGCTGTTATTCACAGGACGGCAATCAGGTACGGGCATTATGGGAGAAGGCGACCTGACGTATACGGCGAATAAATTGCTTTACTGGAATGCTTCGATAGGTATATCCAATAATGTGTTGCTTCCCAAATATAGATTGGCCTATTCGCTTTATCGGCAACTCGGAAAAGGTTTCGAAGGGGAGATTGGGGCGCGTTTTCTGGAAGTTGTCGCGATCAAAGCGGTATCATTGGTTGTTGGTGCGAGCAAAAATTTTGACCCTTTTCTGCTGAATGCACGAATCTTTGCCATCAAGGAGGAAAAGGATTTCTACTTCGCTTTTCAGGCAGGCGCAAAATATGAGCTTACTGAAGCCGATTTATTGCAAGCAAATTTTGGACTTGGAACTTCACCAGACGATAGAAGCAGGCTTATTCTATTGCCTGAATTGGGGGGTGTTATGAGTCGAAGTGTGGGCGCGGGATACAGACGCACAATAAATTATCGTACATCGTTAGGTCTAAATGGTACTTACACGAGTCAAAAAATTGGTACAGCAACATTTCGTAATCAATATGATCTACTGCTCGCTTTACAGGTGAAATTTTAACTCTAGCCAATAATTGAACAATGAATCGTACAATTTTAATTTTAGGTGCCGAAGGGTACTTGGGCTGGCCGCTGGCCATGAAGTTAGCGCTGCACCATCCAGACCAAAAAATTATATTGCTGGACAATGGCTGGCGCAAAAGCACGGTTGCCAATCTCGGATTTGGCCCTTGGTTACAGATCCCGCATCTCTCAAGTCGTATCGAAGTATTTGGCCAAAAATATGGTTTAGCTAATATGTGCGCTGTGCACGCTGAGGTTTGTTCGGACGAATTGGCAGAACTGATTCGCCGGGAACGGCCGCATACGATTTATCATCTCGCACAGCAGTGTTCGGCGAGTTATTCGATGTTGGGATTACAACAGGCGCTTTACACCATCCGTAACAATGAAGAAGGAAATATGCGTCTGCTCTGGGCAGTACGCGAGTATGTTCCGCAAGCCCATATTATTAAGCTTGGATCTTTTGGTGAATATGCTAAGGGCGGATTGCCGATCGCAGAAGGCTATTTTAAGCCTGGTTATCAAGGACAGTTGGCGTCGACGCCTTTACCTTACCCTAGGGCGGCAAACGATATTTATCATGTTTCCAAAATAAATGACTCGAATTACGTAGCGATGGCGGCGCGTACCTGGGGGCTTCGCATCACGGAAGTGATGCAAGCAACGGTCTTTGGTCTGCTAACATCCGAAATGGATGCCTCGCCTGATCTTTTTACCCGTTTTGATTACGATCCGATATTTGGAACGGTAGCCAACCGTTTTATAGCGCAGGTAGTTTCTGGTTCTCCGATGACAGTTTATGGTAGCGGAAATCAGCGTACTGGACTCATGGCGTTGAACGATGCGGTCAATTCGCTGGCCCGATTTGTTGAAGATATACCATCAGTTGGTGAACATCGTGTGGTGAACCATGTTACAGAAACACACTATTCCATCAATGAATTAGCGGCGGATATTGCTGACATCGCTAGGGGTGTTGGATTGGATCCCAAGATTTCTTTTACCTCCGATCTTAGAGGGGAAAGTGCTGCCAAGAAACCTATATACAGCATTGAAACAAGTTTGCAGGGAAGTCATTTGTATCATACCGATTTCCATACCGTGATCAAAGAATCCATTAGTCTTTTAAAGAAACAATATAGTACACTTCTATCGCATCATTTTTTACCCCATAGCGCCTGGAACGAATGTTCTGATGAGAAAAATGTTGATCTTAAAAGAGTAGATGCCGTCCGAAAAATAGAAAATGAAGCGTATTGGGATCAGATCAGGATCAACACATTTCCTTCGACCCGCGTGAATCTGAATCCGGGCTGCCTAGCTACGTTGCCACAGGATCGGCTCGAAACCATCAAAAATCAGGTAAACGGCAATCCACTTTCTTTATATGCTTTAGGGAGGGAAGCTTTTACTTCCATACAGGAGGAATGTGCTAAATTGTGGCCGGCTATCGGTTATCGCTGTAATGTGACTTCCAGCACTTCTCAGGCCATGAATTTATTGGCATTGGTGCTTTTACGGAAGTTGCAGGAGGATGGGAAGAGGTGTTTTCAGGTCCTGACAAGTGAGCATGAACATCCGGGGGGTATTGGCCCCTTTGAACAATTGCCAGAATATAAGCTCACTTATCTCCCTGATGTTGTCCTTAATGACGCGGATGAATTTAACAGATGCTTGCGCGAAATGCAACCAGACATCGTCTTCTTATCCCATGTCTATTATCCCACAGGAAAACTGATGCAAGACAAGTGGCGCCTGCGCAATATAAAAGAGGCTGTTCCGAATGCAATTCTGATTCTTGACGTAGCACAGTCATTAGGGATTCAGCAACTTCCTTTTGGGGAAGCCGATGTACTGATCGGGAGTACACATAAATGGTTGCATGGGCCGTTGGGTGGTGGTTTAGCTTGGCTCAAAGAAGATTTTGCAAGCTGGATCGGGGCCTTATATTGGAATAAGCAGCATCTTTTTGAAGATCCGAAAACCCATGGGTTCAGCATTCCGGGGGGGCAGGATTTCTTATTGTATGAAAGATTGAGTCAAAGCCTAAAACGCTATCGAGAAATTGGGCCGAAAGCTATCCTTGATCGCAGTACCTATCTGGCAGCTTATCTGAAAAGAGAGCTTAATAGGATCTTGGGCCATGCAGGCATTGCGCACTGTTTTATGGGGGATGATGTATCTCCGGTCGTAAGTCTGCTGGTGTCAGATTATGATCCTTATCCGCTGTATGCGTTTTTGAGAAAGAAAGATATCCATATTAAATGCATTAAGCATTGTCGGGTAGAAGCGAAGGTTGGACACATACTGCGTTTTGGTATACCTTATTATGAAAATATGGGCCGTCTGCGAATGGTACTTGATACGATAGCTTCTTTTGTGGATTGTGCGATCATGGATAAGCAAGAGTTGGATTTGGTGATCTAGTTTAATATGCAATGATGAAAGATGCAAATTATAAACTGAACCTGTTCGTTCTTGTTGGATTATTGTTCATTAGCAGCTGTATGGCGCAGCAAGTGGATATCGTGCGAGATAAGAAAGCCGAAACGGAAATCCTTATTTCATCGCATCCATCAAATTTGGAGCGCAAGGCGGCTCTGGTCTTACAAGATTATATCAAACGTATTACTGGCGCAGAGTTAGCGATATTGTCGAGCCCTTCTGGGAAGAAAAAACACGTAGTATATATAGGGAATACTTTTTATCAGCAGCGGATTGGAAAGAAGGTTGAGCTTGGAAGCGAAGGTTTTGAAATTATTGTTCGGGACGGACAAGTATATCTGACTGGAGGTTCAGGAAAAGGGCTGTTGTATGGCGTATATGAACTTATCGAGAAGCAATTTGGCGCTCGGAAATATGATCAAGGGCCTGCATGGGTCCCGAAGCGTTCGAATCTGTCACTTCCTCAGGATTTCAATCTTCGTTTTGAACCACCATTACGTTATAGAGAGTCTTACTACCCCGCTTCTGCGGATGGTGAATACCTGGATTGGCATCATTTGCATCGATTTGAAGATCTATGGGGGTTATGGGGACATTCATTTTTTAAAATTATACCACCGGAAGACTATTTTAAGGAGCATCCTGAATATTTCGCTTTAACAAACGGAAAGCGCAGCGCAACACAACTCTGTTTAACAAATCCTGACGTCGATAAAATTGCAATCAATTATTTTCGTCAGGCCATTGCCGATAATCCTTATGCGGTCTATTGGTCTATAGCGCCAATGGATGGAAAAGGTTACTGTACCTGTGATCGCTGTACAAAGGTTGATCAGGAGGAGGGAGGGCCTCAGGGTACGCTAATCCGATTTGTGAATCGTATTGCGGCTCAATTTCCAGAACAGAATTTTACGACCTTAGCCTATGGTTACACCGCAGAAGCTCCCAAAATAACTCGGCCATTGGACAATGTATATGTGTTGCTAAGTACGATAGACGCAACGCGGGAGCAGGGCCTGGCGGTTAATCCAACAGCTGCTCCTTTTCGACGCCAGCTCAATGACTGGTCGAAGATCTCATCGCATATTTTTGTGTGGGATTATACCACGCAATTTACAGCTTATATAAATCCTTTTCCGATGTATGATCATTACCAGAGCAATATCGCCTATATGTATCAAAATGGTGTAAAAGGTATCTTTGAGCACGGATCAGGACATACGCTGGGTGATATGTCTGCGTATGCGAGTTATGTGCAGGCTAAGAGTCTGTGGGATCCTGAGGTGGATCCGATTGAGGTTGAAAATGATTTTCTGGAGGGGTATTATGGTCCAGCTGCAAAAAGTATTAAAAAGTATCTAAAACAACTTATTGATGCTCGCAAAACAAGCCGCTCGACGCTTGATATATATGGTAATCCGATCCTTTCGCGACATGGTTATCTAAGTTTAGAAAAGATGAGACTTTTTAAGGAACTTGTGAATAACGCGCAAAAAGCTGTAGCTGGGGATTCGAAATTTATAAGTCGCGTGAAATTGATTGCTTTAGGTCTGGAGTATGCAGCTTTGGAGCAGTCAAAGGCTTATGGTGATCATCCATTCGGCTTTTTAAACAGGAAAGCTGATGGTCAGTGGGTGGTCAATTCTAATTGGATGAAGCGCATTGATGAGTTTTTGGACCATGCACTTCGAGGCGGAGCTATCGAATTGGCTGAAACTGGTGGTAGTCTTGAGCAATACCGGCAGCAATGGCTAACACTATTAAATAAACCCTATTTACCTTCATTGCTCCAAGGAATAATTCCTCAGTTTAAACCTTCTTTCTTGGAAGATTTTCCCGCCAATGGAAAAACAACACTGAATGATGGCTTATCGGGAACGACAGATTACAGTTACAATTGGCTATTATTTGATAGTAAGGATGTCGAGATTACTTTTCCTTTTCCGAATGAAACAATGACTTCGCAAATTCAGCTTAGTTTTCTATTGGATCCGGCGCATTATCTATTTCTTCCAGATAACATACAGGTGGAGAGCTCAAACGATAATGTTTCTTATGTCAACATAGGAACATATAAGATCGATACTGGTCTTATTCCTGAAGGTCCGATACGTTATCCTGTTTCATTTGCATTAAGGCAGCAGCAAGGACGATTTTTAAAGGTGAAAGTTTCTTTTTCGCAAGAATTTCCACATTGGTTTGAAGGTTCGCGGCATCGTAACCCGCTTTTTGCCATAGATGAAATTCACGTTAGAAAATAGATACGGAGGATTTAGAAATTTGGGTAATCTTAAAGCGAATTTTTCCTAAATTTATTGAACCGATTATCTGACCTAAGAAAATCATTATGTCGTTAGGAAATGGTTTTTTGTCTTTTTTGCTGTATTTACCCTGTGCTATGCTTGGGGCTTTTTTTAGCTATAATTTGATTTGCTGGGGCTATCGAAAGGCTACTGTTGTTAATAACGCAGGACAAATTTGGGAGCGAATAGCATTTTTTTGTTTAATCGTACTCACGTTTTCGGCTATGTTAATAGCTGCTTTGTGTATCTCAGCTAATGAATTTATCGAGTTGTGGCCGCAGAAATTATTTTACGCATGTATTATTATAGGAATTCCTACGCTCGTGATAACGACTTTTGTCATCCTTTTTAGGTGTATGGAATCCTGGTCTGAATGCTGCTCGAGCCGCAAAAGAGCCCGATCTGGTTATTTACTGTTTCTGACCATTTGGTTATTTTGTTTCTTGGTGCAAGTTATGGTATACATCATGCTGATCAAGCAGATAAGCTGAATCGGGTAGGTCAGTCCGCTTTGCGCATAATAATTTAAGGTTGGAATTTGAGATCAGATCAAATCAGGAAATTGGTGCTTTAATGAGGTTTATAAGGGGATAAAAATAAATGGGGCGAACGCCTTCGCCCCATTATATCCATTAATATTATCAAGTCGAACGCAAAAAAAATGACTTGATGGCCCAAATGTAAAAAAATATTATTGAAATTCTCCGGTAAAAATTTACGATTATCGTGTAAAAATCGACGCGGTAGTTGATGGGCTACAACGTTCATAAAAAAAGACGGCTAGAATTTCTAGCCGTCTTCGTTTGGTTGCCTAAGCTTCAATTATTACTATTTTTAGTTTGTTCTCGCGTAGTGAACCTCTTTAAGTGATATTTCAAAGCGCTAAATTATGCTAATCCAAAGCTGGTTATTACGGTTTTCCAATTTTCAAACTTGCATATATTAAATAAGCATTAACTTGCGCCGGTCTCTAAGCTTCTTTTTACAAAGCTGGCATTGGATTATATCCCGGAGCACTTCCGTTCCAGCTGGCATTACGTGTACAACGTACATTCATAAAGTCAGAGGCCACTACGCTCGCTCCCAATGCACTTAAATTTAATAGGCCTGCGGCTTTTGTACCTACGGCTCTGTTTCCTCCAAGGCCACCGACTCTACTACTACCCACGTAACTTGTAGCGCCGACTGACGCAACTCCGCTTGCTGCTTGTAGTAGGCTAAGAAGTGGATCGCCAGTTAGAAGCTGGTCACTTGACCATATTGAAGCGGTTTGCCCTCTACTATCTGTAGTAAAAAGCCCCCCAAGTTGTGTGTATTGAAAATTAAGGGTGACTAAGCCACTAATAATAGACGTAGCATAAGCGGTACCATTTTTATAAAACCGTAATCTATTGGTTGCTGTCGGATATACACTACTTTGAACACCAGTACCTGTTGGGTATTCGATATAGCCTGCTCCTGCAGCAGCGCCTGGTGTGGCGCTTGGAAATAATAGGTCTACTATATTAGTTAGTAATCCATCAACAACTCCTTGATTTGATGTTAGTACACCGATCTCATTGGATGTCGGTGTTTTCCATAAACCTGCAGGATAAACCAAAGCACAAGGGTCTTTTTGTAAAGCGGCGTTAGCACTCGCAAAAGTGCGTGGAAGATGACCTTTGAATGAGAAGAAGCTTTCGTTTGCGGTCGGTTGATTCGGGTTAGTATGGTAAAAGCGATATGGTGTTGTATTCAAAGCCCCACCTGTACGGTAATACAGATTTGATCTTCCCCATTGTACAGTGCTGCCTCCTACTGTCCCATAACTAAGTGCAGATTCTGCAAGGCCTACTAAAAGTCGTTGATTTTTACCACCTAAAGGCGTAATTTTGATATTCTGATTTGACAGGGATGCACCAAAATTGCGGGTAGAGCCGTCGTCAACTTTGATTTTAAGTTGAGATATTTGCGCATTGACCGTTAATTCAGATTGTTCTGCAGTTTTAAAGGTCGCAACTTTTTGATACGCATCAGTTCCTACTGGAGAAACATCGGTGAAATCTGCTTGAGTCAGGTTAAGATTTGATACGTTTGACAACGATAGATTCCCGGTGCTAAAATCGATTGTTTTAGTTTTAATGCCGTTAGGGCAACTTACTGCTATTGTTGGAGTTGCGGTCATCGGTGCAAACATACCCAAAGTATTTACTTCGACAGTAACAGTTGAAAATACGCGGTTAAAAGTGATGTTTAAGGGAACGGAATTGTTGTTGATGACTAAATCTGCTGTGCTGGAAGCAATAAGCACATCCTTAGTTAAGTCTAATGTCGTGGTAGTAGGTACCATAGTTGCTGTTGCACCAATTGGTAATACATCAGTATTGTTGTACGAGACTGCTAACCATTTATACGAACCATTCTGTAAATCAATAGTACCCACTGCTCCAGCAGTCAATGGCACTGATTTGACAAAAGAATAGCTGTTGTCAGGATTTTTCTTATAAAAATAAAGACTATACGTTGTTGTTGTAGCTAAAGCAGTAGTTGCTGCGCGTGATCCAGATGAAGCTTTCAAGCCGGATGAAGCAGAGGAGCTATTTGTAACCCCAACGATGGCGTCAAATTCGTCCCCTTCTACCAATTTAAGTAAATTTTCACTGGCCTTGGTACTGTTTGTATTGCTCGCTTTAGTTGAAATGTTCTCTGTATTTTCGTTGAGTCCTGCAATGCGCACAATTACTTGATTTTTGCCATCTGGAGCAATTTCCTCGGTGGGATTGTTATTTTTGCTACAGCTCGTTGCAACAGCCAATGTTCCTAAAGCCAAAAATGCAGCTAAAGCAAATTTATTTGCTAAATTATTGTTGATCTTTTTCATAATGTTAAAAGCTGCTATTGTCCCAACCTTGGCCACCGTCGGCACTTTCAACGTCTGTCACTGAAGGACTAGAAGATCCTGCTGTTCCCGAGCCAGCAGCAATGCCTTGCTCCAGCTCTACTACGTGCTCCTTGATGGACGGAGCTACGTACATTTTTTTTGCGTTCTTATTCATGATAATATTATTTGGATAATCCATGCTGTTACCAGCATGGGGTTTAAATTTAATGGACAATTTAACCCTCGTTTATTTGATAGAAATACTTAAGCATATAACGGCTTGCCTTTGCGTATAGGCAATATATTGCTGTTATCACTTAGGTGCTCCTAAATTTTTTGTCTGTTTGTTGATTCCTAATTTAATTGTTAATACTTATTTTGCTATCGGCTAGTAATACTTTTCCCGAATTGAATTGTAATATTACGACTTAATATCAACTTGTGCAAAAAAAAATTGTAAACTTTTTTTTGAACTATTATTGATTTTGTAATAAAACAACTTTCTCCATTGTTATTATTCTATAAGATGTATCGATTTATTCTCTTTTCCTGCTCTTAAAGCTGGATTTAAACCGATTAAAGCTGGCCTTCGTCCTGCCATCTTTCTGATTAACAAGTCATCGTTTATTTTGTTTATCATTTTTTCAAAATATTTTTTTGTCTAATTATTGTTTTATAATTAATATGTTTGAACAGTTTGTTTTTTGAGTCTAATTATTCAAATTTTTAAGATTTATTTGGAAATATATTTCCTGTTGTGATATGTGTGTTGCTTGTTTTTATTTATTTGTAGTCATTTAATATCCTTCTATTCTTTTTTTTAGTCTCGTTTATTTATTGATTTTCAATATATGAATGGTTGTGTTATATTTTAAAGAGACAAGATGTTTTTTTTGTTTTAAAATTTAAATTCAATTTATTGTTTTTCTATTGTTTCATTGTAGGAAAATTGCAGTGGCAACTAAACTGTTGTCGCCTTAAATTGTTGTGTTAAGAAGTGTTAAAAAACAGGCTTATTAATCTTGAAGGGAAGATTATGGAAATGCCTGTTGGTTTAACTAAATGATTTTTTTGTTGTAAAATAAAAGATTTTTTGAGGGCTATGTGTGGATAATTATCTAATATTTGTTTCGCCAACCTAATTGTATGCTATTTCATTTAGGGTCTCTTATAGAATGATTGGTCGATTTGATTGTCCTAAAAATTGGTTTAAGATTGCTCTCTATAACGATCGTCCAGGTTTTTCTGATGCGCTCTAAAAAAACATATTGCAAACGCATGATTTCTTTGAAAATGAAATTTTTTGTGTTTGGCTTTTATTTCCTAAATTGCCCCTATTTCAGTAATATGAAATGCTTGTCGGGCCTTATATGCATTAGATAAAAATATGGAATTTGGAGTTCATCGAGTCATTGGTGTAGCGCAGGAGCCTTCCGAAATTACGGATGCAACAGCAAAAGAAAATTATGTTGTTCTTTTTGTGTCAAAGGGTGGCTGTAGCGTGGAAATCAATAATCAGGTTACAGAAATCGAAGAATTCTGTTTGGTGCTAATTCCAAGAGGTATAAAAATTGAAGCCAACCCAGATGAACAGCGATCGTTTCTTATTATTTATTTTTCGGAAAGTTTTTTTGCACGTACGGAGATAGATACCGCTTTTCTGCATAACTTTAAATCATTCAATAAAAACGAATATACCTACCGTGTACTGCGTGTTCCTGCAGAATACGCAAGCTATTACGAATTTGTAAGCATGCAGCTTAAGCTTTCTAAGCAGAATTATAATCTGGCAATATATCGCGATTTAGCGCATAATATCGTTAAACAGATTGTGCTCCTTGCAGCAATTTCTGCTGAAGATAGGCCGTCAAATGGGTTACTGGGCCAAGGTGCTGATGCAAAGCTGATAACACTTTTCCAGGAGCTGATCAAAAAACATGTAAAACAAGAAAAACAGGTCGCCTTCTATGCCGAACAACTCAAGGTCGGAAATAAAAAATTAACCAACTTAACTAAAGAAATTTTGGGAGCAACTCCAAAAGAACTTATTGTCAAAGAATTGCTGCGTGTTAGTAAAAAGCTTATCGTTGAATCGTCGATGAGTATCAAACAGATTGCTTGGGAGCTTGGTTATGCTGATGTGAATAACTTCAGTACTTTTTTCTTAAAAGAAACTACCTTGACGCCCACTGAGTACCGAAAAAGGTGGCTAGGATAATATTCCTAATTTATTATCTTCCTGTTGCTATAACCTAATTTGTAGTTTGTTATGCGGCGGTGTAGTTGAACCGCTACAAGATTTGCAATTTATACTGGACTTGCGTATTTTGTCATCTACTCACTAAAATTAGTTATATCTTTGCTTCAAGCAGTTCGGCATTAATAATATTGTTTATAAGCCAAATATTAACGTCCTGTTTCGGTCAGCCGATAGAGCTGTTTGATATTGATCTATTATTATTTAATTATGTATAACATAAAAAGCTTTAATCTCTTCTTGGTGGGTCTTGCAGGGATTACGCTCTTCGGGGCAAGTTGTTCAAAAGTAAAAGATTTGTACAACGACACTGCTGCGGCCTCCGATTCTTCATCCTTATTTCCTGGTGGCGTTAAGGTGCCAACTGATTTTATGTGGAATTCGGCGAGAGCTGTAGATGTGCGTATTGCCGTTGATGATAAATTTAGCGGTAAATACTTCTATCGGGTGGAGATTTTTGATAATGATCCAGCACTTGGTGCCGGAGCGAACCTTTTGGCTGCAGGACAGGCAAAGTCTGGCCAAGATTTCGTTGGCAAGCTAATGATTCCAACCGTAGCGAAATACATCTATTTGAGAGAAACCTCTCCGCTGGGTGTTGCTGCAATCAGTATGGTTGAAGTTGGACAACAAAATACAATCAGCGTCGATGGTGCACAAGTTTCAACAGTTAGCAAAGCGAGTGTTTTGCGTGGCTCTACATCGTCTGCCTTGCTTGCCAGTGGAGGCTTGAAGGCAGCAGCGTCTACTGCAGAAGCTGCAACCGTAATCGTTCCTAGCGATGCTGTTGAAATAAATGGTAATGGCTCTATATATGTTGAATCAAATAAATCATATGTCATCAAATCTGGAGTAACATTTACAGGTACCATTAACGCCAATAATGGTTCGAGTAATGTGAAAATATATGTTCAGGGGGTATGGAAAAATACAGGCAATGAATTCAATTTGGGGGGTAATAATACATTAATAGTGGCGCAGTCTGGTTCAATTCAGTTAGCTCATGTTACCCAAAATACCAACGGTAGGTTTGAAAATTATGGGGCTGCCTCTTTGTCTAAAATGACAACAACAAACAGTTCGCTCTATATCAATTATGGGACATTGGATGTTAATGAAGCTGTGATAACTAACGGTAGTTTTAACAACTATGGTGTGGCGACAATCCAAACTTTAACTAGCACCACAGATGGTACTGTGGTTAGGAATGAGGGAACATTGAATGTAAATAAAGGCGATTTTACAAATGCGACATTACAGGCTGTATGTCATACGTATATCAAGACGATGACAACAAACGGTGCTAAAATTTCAGTTGCATCAGGATCATTGCTAAGCATCGACAACTTAAGTGCCGGTGGTACTAGTATAAATTTGGCGGCTTCTGCAATTTTGGATGTAAATACATTAGCTAAATTTAATAGTCAGGCAAGTACAATGCAAGGACCTTCTTCTGGTCAGGCACTGGCTCGCTTGAAAAAAGTGGATGTAAAAGGTCAAAATATGGCAATTTCCTATTCTGGTAACCTGGAAATTGCTTGTTCAGATCATTCGGCCAATGAGCAATATAATACTTATTATGTGGTCAATAGTCCGGCCAAATTAGTTCCTTATGATAAATCAACAGTTGTAATTTCGGGTACTTCTTGTAATGCTGGTGGTAATAATGCAGCTGGCGGTAATCCAAATGATCAAACCGTTACAGAAGTCAAATTGGGTACTTACTCGTATGCTTTTGAAGATAATTGGCCATCAATCGGGGACTATGATATGAATGACTTTGTGGTGGATGTGGCTATCACAAAAGTTCAAAATTCTGCGAATAAAATTACTAAACTAAAATTAGTAAATAAAATTAGATCTGTCGGTGCCAAAAATAGACTTGCTGCAGCTATTCAGTTGGATGGCATATTGGCGACCAATGTGAAATCTGTAAAATATACAAATATGAATTTGGTTGGACAAAATTTGCCATTGGGCTCCAACGGTGTCGAATCCAATCAAAAGTATGCTGTAGTAACATTATGTGATGATGCGCATCGTGCTTTTGGTATTTCGGATACACAATTCATTTCTACGGAAAATGGCAGTTATCAACCTGTTGAATCAGAGATTACCATAGAATTCACTACGCCTTTGGAGAATTTTACATTTGCTGATTTGAACTCATTTATTGTCACAAATGGATATAAAGTAAGTTCTCGAAGTGAAATTCATTTGGTTGGATACAAAGGTACAGATAAGATGAACAAGGCCTTGGTTGAGAGTCAAACTTCAAAAGGCCAGCTTTCTGCTAATGACCCATTTAAGTCATCAAAAGGGGAGCCTTGGGGATTATGTGTTCCAGTATCTTTTGTTTATCCAAATGAGTATAAAAAAATAACTGGTGTTTATCCTAAATTTGAAGGATGGGCATTAAGTGGCGGTTCTCAGAATCTCAATTGGTATTTGAAGTAGAAAGAGATCGAAGCTAGAGGAGTAAAGGAAACTCATTCGATAAAGGGCCCCATTTTTTGAGGTACTTTATCGAATGGATTTTGATTTTAGCAAGCACATTTTGTCTGTTTACTTACAGTAAAAAAACGTAGCAAATTCATGAAAAAGAAGATTGTAATAATTGATGATAAGCCAGCAATAGGTCAGTTAATTACGCTATACCTAAATGCGGATTATGACTTTCGCTTCTTTAATAATGCACTGGACGCTTACAATTGGCTGAAGGAGGGAAATGGTGTAGACCTTATTCTATCCGATTATACAATGCCTGAAATGAATGGCTATGATTTATTGTTGATGATCAAGCAAAACGAGTTTTTGAAAGATATCCCTGTTATCTTCCTGTCCGGTGAAGATAACTCACATACACGGATCAATTTGCTCGAGGCGGGAGCTGATGATTTTATTTTGAAACCTTTTAATCCACTTGAGTTAAAGTTGCGGATTAAAAAAGCTTTAAAATAATGCCTCAATATAGTGATTATATATACTTTGGTGATAATATCGAAACTTTTGATTATTTTCATAAACAAGTCCAAGATGTTTTGGGTGTTGATTTGAAGTTTTTTAGTTCGTTCGAGACCATGGATATGTATTTTCAGGAGCAAAAAGATCAATTTTTTTCAGTGGTCTTTTATGAAAAGGGTAAAAGCCTTGTTAAAGATTTAGCGCAATTAGGTAAACTGCTCCTATATGACAAGGATACGTTGCTGATTTTGGTTGGGAATGATCTTTCGCGTTTTGAGAAGCAGTCTTATTTTGATGCTGGAATTACCAATACTATTAGCCCCTTTGCACAGCCGGATGTTTTTCAATCTGTAAAAAAATACATTCATTTATTTTTTGAAGCTACAGCTCAGCGTGAAAAATTTGAAATAGCTACACCTTCTTTTCCCCAAATTGGTATTCCTTTTGGTAAGAGGATTTTTGATATCGTTGTATCATCTGTCTTAATCGTATTGCTTTCTCCGATTCTTTTATTCGTTTTTTTTGCAATCAAGTTAGAAAGTAGAGGTTCAGCTGTTTATAAGTCCAAACGGATCGGTTCGGGATATTTTATGTTTGATTTCTATAAATTCAGATCGATGTATCCAGACGCGGATAAGCGACTTAAAGAGTATATGGCCCTCAATCAATACGCGGATGCTACACAACACGCAGCTCCATTTTCTTCCAGTATACATAATGGTGAAGAAGCTTTGAATTTCACATTGGATGATCTTCGAGATGTTCTTATTGACGATGAGGTGGTTGTGAGAGGCTTTGACACAGGAAATAAGCAAAAAAAAGCTGCTTTTTTTAAGTTGGAAAAGGATCCAAGGGTAACTAAGGTCGGGCGTATTCTCCGCAAATATAGTTTAGATGAACTTCCGCAGTTGTTTAATGTTCTTAAAGGAGATATGTCCATTGTTGGTAATAGGCCTTTGCCTTTGTATGAGGCGGAGATGTTGACAACAGATGATAGTGTCGAACGGTTTATGGCTCCCGCTGGAATTACGGGATTATGGCAAGTGGAAAAGCGAGGAGATAATGGAAGCATGTCCGATCAGGAACGGATTCAGCTTGATATAGATTATGCGAAGCATTATTCGATCTGGATGGATTTGAAAATTCTGTATAAAACATTTTCTGCATTTATCCAAAAAGCTGATGTTTAGTTTTTCGATGATTTTACTTTAAATAGAACTGATGTTTTCGGGTGCTAGATGCCCTTTATTTAAGAACTACAGAAGAATAAATTAAAATAGAAATATATAACGGGGCCATGCCCCTATAACGTTATTATCTGAATATGAAGAAAATTTTCCCAATATTTTTATTCTTAATCACTTTTGGTTTGCTCAGCCATGGGCAAAATGTTCTACAGGCAGCCGGAAGTTTGGATTACACTAAACTTTTACTTCCCTCACTGGAGGAGCTTTTTGAAAATGCTAAACGGAGTCCAAGTGTAGAAATGTTTGAATCTAAGATGATGGAGCAAGATAATCTATTAAAATCTGAGAAAAGAAGCTGGTTAAAATACTTTAAGGTGGGTGGTTCATGGCAGTATGGAAATATAGGTGTTAATTCCATGTTTACAGATCAAAATACGCCTTTGTTTTATCAGTATTCTGGAGCTAAGCAGAATGCTCTGTTTGTAAGTAGTACTGTTTCAGTACCTTTTGATGACGTTTTTGATCGTTCAAATCGTGTCAAGCGGCAAAAGATGCAGCGTCGTTCTACAGAATTGGAAATGGAAAAATGGTTTGACGAACAGAAGGTTCGCATTATTGATTCTTATGTTAAATTGACCAATGCAATGTCGATATTAAAAAAGAAGACAGAAAATTTAACATTAACGGAAGCACAGCTGAAAACTGTGGAGGCTGATTTTGCTAATGGGCATGCAGGAATTTCGGATTTAAACGCAGCAAAAAAAATGGAAGTGGAGGCATATGAGGCTTATAAGTTGACTGAAAGCACGATAACCGCTGAACTTTTGCATTTGGAGATTTTAAGTAGAACAAAAATTATCAGCAAGTAAAGATGGGTATAGTAATTTACATTATAAAATCGTTGTATAGGTTTAAATGGTGGCTGATAGTATTGCCATTGCTGGTCATGGGGATTGTTATCTATTTCACGAGAAATATGAATAGACAATATGAATCCGATATGACCATTTATACAGGTATAATTTCCGCTAACGGGACGGACCTTAGTCAAGATGGTAAGCAAGACTGGAATATTCTTAAAAATTCATTGTTAAATGTCATTAACACCATCGGTTCAAAAGAGACTATGCGCGTGGTGTCGTTAAAGCTATTCGCCCGAACCATGATCAATGGCGACCTTGAGCGAGATAATGTTTATATTTCAAGTGCTCATTTCCGTCAATTGTTGGATATTACACCGCCGGCAGTAAAAAAATTAATTGATAAGACATCCGAAGAACGTACTGTCGAAAATCTAAAAAGATACGAAAAAGTGGATGCCAAAAATTTTGTTTATGGCTTATTTAATTGGAACCATCCCTATTTTAGTTATGGTGCGCTAAGTAAAATTGACATTAAACAGATTGACAACAGCGATATTCTTCATGTTTACTATGAGAATAATGATGCTGGGATCACCTATCAAACATTAAATATATTGAGTGAAGTTTTTGCGGATGAATATAAAACCCTTCAATATAGCAATACCAATAATGTAATTAAATATTTTGAAGCTGAATTGGCGAGAATCGGAAAGGATTTATTCTTGAAAGAAGATTCGCTAACAAAATTCAATGTTCAAAATCGCGTTATCCATTATGATAAGCAGACTGAAGCTGTTACAATTTTGGACAAGGATTATGAAATCCGGAAACAGGATGCGCTATCTGCACGCAACAGAGCGCAAGTGAGTATCGCTCAGTTAGAATCAGGCATTGATGCAAATATTAAAAGTATTAAAAATAATGCACAATTTTTGGCTAAAATGAATGATATATCGGACTTAAACTATTCTATTTCTCAAATTGAATCCTACCGTCCTGATTCATTGAAAACTGCAGTCACGAATTCAGTATCGACACTTCAAGGGCTTAAATCAAAATTGAGAAATCAAGAACGGGATTTCCGCAATTTTATCCAGGAATATTCTAGCCAAAAATATACTAAAAATGGCTATCCGAACGCAAACTATGTTACGCAATGGGTGGATGAATTATTAAAATTGGATCAGGCGCAGGCGGATATTAAAGTGGTGGATGATTTTAAAGTTGAATTGGATAAAATGTATTCGCATTACTCTCCGATAGGCTCATTACTTAAACGTCAAGAACGGGGTATTAATTTTACTGAACAGAGTTATCTTTCGGTTTTGGGGGGATTAAATGCTGCTCGTCTTCGACTTAAGAGTTTGGAAATGAGTGCTGCCACATTAAAAGTAATTAATCCTGCAACCTATCCGCTCAATTCCAAACCTACCAAGCGTAAGATGCTGGTTATGGGAACCTATTTTGCTACTTTGGCGTTTTTATTGGGCTGTATCCTGGTTTTGGAACTGCTCGATCGAACTTTACGTGATAAGCAAAGGACTGACCGTGTGACCAAAGGAAATGTGATAGGTGCATTCCCACATAAAAAAATGGGCCGCTATAGTGAGCAAATTAAAAAGATGGCATCAAAATCATTGGCAAATCAGTTGTTCAACTATTTTAAGCGGGGAAATGCAGTTAATTTTATTAATGTGTTGAAGCTAGATGAAACTATTGATAGTGGGAGTGTGATGCGCTACATCAAAGAGGAATGGGAAACGATTGGTCTAGAAGTGGGTGTGCTGGAAGAAAGCAAAGGCTTTAATGCTAAATCCCGAGAATTTTTGATCGAAAATACGCTCTTAGAACGAATTGAATTAGGAGAAAATGATTTTACGCTTGTAGGCCATACAAGTTCGTTTAATATTCCAGTTCCTTCATTTTACCTTTCTCAGGCAGCAGTAAATCTATTGCTACTGGATGCGGAGTCTGCGTGGAAGGAAGAGGATGATGAGCTCTTTAAAGAGATTGTTCAACGCAGCGGAACAGTACCTGTATTGATCTGTCTAGTGAATGCAGATCGATTTGCTACAGAGACATTTACTGGGATGTTGCCGCCTTACAGCTTTTTGAGAAAATTGGAATATAGATTTGCTCAATTGGGAATTACCGCATCTAAAGCTTAGGCATTACGATCGAAGGAAATGACAAAGGAAGTTTTGTTTGATAAAATCGGCTTAAAATTATTAGCTGTCTCTGGATGTGCATTGATTACTTTTTTTGCCATATCGGGAGGTCTATTGCCTAGTGTTGGAATTGCGCTAACTCCTTTTCTTCTATGGTTTTTAATAATTTGCATCCGGAATCCGTTTGTCAGTTTTCTTTTCTTATTTGCTGCGTGCTTTTTTATTATGGGAATATTACGTTATGTGCGTATTCCTGTGCCACCCAGTATTATGGTAGATTTGGTGATTTTATTTAATTTTATTGTAATCGCATTAAATCATCTTTATCGAAATTATAATACTAAGTTGAAAATACCGCTCTATCTCTTTATTTGTCTAGCTTGGGTAGGATATTGCATGGTTGAAGTATTTAATCCAGCGAGTATATTTGGTAATTGGATGGCTTCTATCCGGAGCGTAGCGCTCTATCTCTGTTTATTCCAATTTTTAGTATATTATATATTTAAAGATAAATCTCAGCTTAGGTCATTTTTTATTTTTTGGGCTATTTTAGTCCTTTTAGCCGCACTCAAGGCTATTGGGCAAAAGTTTATCGGCTTTGATACAGATGAGAAAATCTGGCTTTACACGCTAGGGGCTCACACCCACCTCATCTATAGTGGCGTGCGCTATTTTTCTTTTTTTACCGATGCCGCTAATTTTGGTTGTCATATGGGACTCGGTATGGTTGTTTTTTCCATTTTGTTTTTCTATGAGAAAAGTAGAAGTGTTCGGATTCTATACAGTGTGGTTGCTGTCCTAGCGATGTACGGCATGCTGATATCGGGTACCCGATCGGCCATGGCCATACCAATTGCTGGCTATGCATTTTATATTCTGTTATTAAAACGTTGGCGGTTGGTCATTTGGGGATCTCTATTATTTACATTAGTATTTGGCTTCCTATCTTTAACCAATATTGGAAACAGTAATGCTGATATTCGAAGGATGAGAACAGCTTTTCAATTTAAAGAGGATGCATCTTTTAATTTGCGCAAGGAGAACCAGGCTAAAATGAAAACATTTATGCGTAATTATCCAATTGGTTTGGGTTTGGGATCTGCCAAGAATGCTAGTGAGGGGGACCTTTTGAGTGGGCTGCCAACAGATACTTCTTTTGTCTTCATTTGGGTAGAAACAGGAGTGATAGGATTGGTATTGTATGTGTTGATCTGGATTTCATGTATAACGATTTGCTTTTATTTTGTTTGGTTTAAACTGAAAGATCCAATGCTCCGCGGATTTTGTAGTGCGTCAGCAGCAGGAATTGCAGGCATGATGTTAGCGGGGTATGGAAACGAAGTTTTGCATCAATTTCCAACTGGGGAGACCATATATATATTGATGGCTATGGCAATGTTATGCCCATATTTGCAGCAGAATGAACAAAAAAACGCATCCTAGAGTTTCCTTTATTACAGTTAATTATAATGGTGTCAACGATACATTGAATCTATTGCAAACGATCTTTGATAACGTCAGCAGCTTTTGTTTTGAAGTAATCGTCATTGATAATGCTTCAGATAGCAATGAATTTGAGGTAATCTTGCAGCGGTATCCACTTGTGAAAGGTGAGTATTTGTCTGAAAATCTGGGTTTTGCAGGAGGAAATAATAAAGGGCTTGAACTTGCATGTGGTGATTATTTATATTTGGTTAATAATGATACTTTATTACCTGGCGATGCCGACTTACAAATTCAAGCCATGATTTCATTTTGTGAATCAAATCCAAATGTAGGGGGGCTGTCTCCTAAAATTAGGTATCACAATCCTAGTAATTTGATACAGTTCGCAGGAAGTACGCCATTGACACCTATCACTATCAGAAACAAACAAATTGGATACAAGGAAATAGATTATGGTCAATATGATAAAATTGCCCAAATTCCTTATTTTCATGGTGCCGCAATGTTTATTCCTAAGCGTATAATCGAATGTGTTGGCAGCATGCCTACGTGCTACTTTTTGTATTATGAAGAGCTTGACTGGTCGATCAGTATAACTCAATATTTTCCATTGTTTTATTTCCCTAGTGCTCAGATTTTTCACTTGGAAAGTGCTTCCACTGGAATTGATAGTCCACTTAAAACCTATTATATTACGCGCAATAGAATAATATTTGCCTTTAGGCAAAGAAAATATATTTTGCGGGCGATAGCACTGAGTTATTTGATTTTAATTGCTTTTCCCATGCATTTGTCTTTACTTTTGTTTAAATTGAAGTTTAAACAATCTAGTGCGATGATTAAAGGAGTTTTGTCTGCCTGTCGCTGGATCGTGGTGGGACATCGTTGATTAATCTATACGTGTATGCTTATAACAATCTTTTGGTATATTGACTTTTTATTTTTCATAGCCTTTGCTTTGTGGGTAGGCTATGTAGCTTTATTTGCATTTGCATCGCGAGTAAAACAGAGAGTTAATTTTTCGCAAGCTGAGCCATTAGCAAGATTTGCCATATTATTTCCGGCCTACAAAGAGGATAATGTTATAAAGGAAAGTGTTCTTAGTTTTAAGGCGCAGGATTATCCAATTGATAAGTTTGAAATTGTTGTCATTTCAGATGCTATGGAAGATGCGACAAACGACCACCTTCGGCGATTGGGTGTATCGCTTATACATCCCACTGGAACAGAACGTTCGAAAGCCGCGGCATTGACGACAGCAATGTCTCAATTGGATGCGCAATTATTTGATGTTGTTGTTGTAATGGATGCGGATAATATTGTTTTTCCTGACTTTCTCAGTAAGCTTAATAATGCTTTTACTTGTGGGGCAAAAGCCATTCAAACCCATCGGACAGCTAAAAATAATACAACAGCAACCGCAATTTTGGATGGCGTGAGTGAAGAAATTAACAATTCTATCTTTCGCTTGGGGCATGCTCGGCTTGGTCTGCCTGCAGCATTGATCGGGTCGGGTATGGCATTCGACTTTAATTGGTTTAAGCAGCGAATAGTACAGATCAAATCGATGGGGGAGGATAAATTTTTAGAATATTTTTTGTTATTGGATAGAATAAACACAACCTATTTGGAAGATGTTGTCATTCTAGATGAAAAGATTCAGTATAGTGATGATTTTTCTAAACAGAGGCGGCGTTGGATCGCTTCACAAATTGAT
Source organism: Sphingobacterium sp. UBA3549 (assembly GCF_002376635.1). Classification (NCBI taxonomy): domain Bacteria; kingdom Pseudomonadati; phylum Bacteroidota; class Sphingobacteriia; order Sphingobacteriales; family Sphingobacteriaceae; genus Sphingobacterium; species Sphingobacterium sp. UBA3549. Next base: position 314,392 of record NZ_DFOE01000011.1, read on the forward strand.
ATTTTCTGCCATGCTATTAAGCAGACGCGTAGCGCAATTTTTACCGGTAATTGGCCTTTAATAGACAAGATTTTTCAATGGTCCATGCCACCTCGAATTATTATGCTTGGGATCATTCCTTTGTTTTTTTTAGGATCTTTATTTGCGTCTGATATTTCTTCCTTTAAATGGTTTTTTTTAATTATTTTGTACGTAGTGGGTTTAGCTTTGGCAGTTCCGAAAAATTTGTACACAACGCAACTGCTGTGGGCAATATTTAGCTTGCCACGTATATTTTTAGCGATGGTGAGCAGTATAATCCATTTTCGTTCGGGACGATCGACTTTTATCCATACGAAGCATAGTGCTTTACCAAATAAACAAAAGTAGCATGAATTTTACGGTATTAAAGTAATGAAGCTGATATGGGGCTAAAGGAAAAAATAATGCATTCCCCTCGTTTAAAGCGTTGGTTGCATACTGTATTAATGCATCCTGTTCGAACGCGGCCGAGATGGTATTTGAGACTATTTCAGTTTTTATATGTACATAAGGGACGAGGTGCTGTGATTTATAGAAGTGTGCGTAAAGACTTGGTGCCATTTAGGAAATGTCAAATCGGTTCTCGGACTGTTGTAGAATCTTACTCTTTAATTAATAATGCAGTTGGAGATCTTATTATTGGAAGTAATTCACGAATTGGTTTTGGAAATACCGTAATAGGTCCTGTAATCATCGGTGATTATGTGCAAATAGGACAACATGTGTTGATTTCGGGACTCAATCATAAATATGAAAATATTAATATAACGATTGCAGAGCAGGGGATAGAAGTCTCTCCTGTGAAGATTGATAACAATGTATGGATAGGGGCAAATGCCGTGATTTTGGCTGGAGTTACAATTGGTGAACACTGTGTCGTGGGAGCAGGTTCGGTGGTGACAAAAGATGTTCCTCCGTATTCTGTGGTTATTGGAAACCCTGCTAAAGTGGTTAAAAAATGGGACGACCAACAAAGAAAATGGGTGAGAAATCATGATAAATGATCCTGAAATAACGATAATAATGCCCGTTTTCAATACCGAGGCATATGTTGATAGCGCTGTTGAGAGTGTATTGGACCAGACCTTTAAAAGTTTTGAACTGCTATTGATCAACGATGGTTCTACTGATGGCAGTCTTTCACGTCTGGCAAATTGGGCTGAAAAAGATGCTAGGGTACGTGTATTTTCTCAGGCTAATCAGGGTTTGTCTGGAGCTAGAAATACTGGAATAGAGCATGCAAAAGGAAACTTTATTTATTTTATGGATAGTGATGACCTTATCAAGAGAGACACATTACATACCTGTTATAAATATTGTAAAGAAAATCACCTAGATTTTGTATTTTTTGACGCCGAAACATTCGCTGATGAGATCCAAGATACAGCTCTGTCAACTAGATTCAATTACAGCAGAATATATTTTGAGCCAAAGGTGATTGTATCGGGAATTGAAGCTTTTGAAAAACTTTTAAAGTACGATGAATTCTTTTCTTCTGTATGTCTTCTTTTTATAAACAGAACCTTTTTAACTAGAATAGGGCTTCGGTTTGAAAAATACATAGTGCATGAGGATGAATTGTTTACAACAATTTTGTTTATGGAAGCTCATAAAACCTACTATATACCTGCTACTTTTTTTATGCGTCGTTTGAGGACTGGTTCCATTATGATGGTTGATTATTCCATGAAAAATATAAACAGCTACTTCATTGTAGGGATTAGATTGTTGGATTATTCCAAAAACAATGCGAAGATTCGCGATATTGTAGTTCTTTACCTTAGGGGTATGATTGATGCTGCAGTTTGGAAAGCTTATAAAATGCAGCTGAAAAATCGGGTTACTGTTTTTGTGGTCTGTTTGAGACGCTGGCGGAAATATGTGAAGATAAAAACACTATGCGTATTATTATTTAAAAAATATACACGAAGCTAATGGAAAGTGCCAAGCAGCAGGTTATATCTGGAGTTTTTTTTACTGCGATAGCGAAATATGCAAACTTGATTATTTCTCTTGGTATTACTGCAGTTCTTGCGCGTCTTCTTTCGCCTGAGCAGTTTGGAGTAATCGCTATTGCTATGGTTATTATCGCTTTCCTGAATTTGATTGCAGATATCGGGCTCTTTCCTGCCGTCATTCAATATAAAAATTTGACAAAAGATGAACTCGGTAATCTCTTTTCTATATCTTGCTATTTGGGAGGTTTTTTAGCTTTAGTCCTTGTTTTGATTGCCCCCAAAATAGCCCAGTACTACGAGCAGCCTATACTTCAAAATATCATTAGGTTATTGGCGATAGGTCTATTTTTTACGGCAAGCTCAGTAGTACCCAATGCCTTGTTCTATCGCGAAAGGATGTTCAAATTTATCGCCATCAGAAGCTTTATTATCCAGATCATTTTGGGTGCGGTGTCAATAACCGCTGCTTTTTTGGGGGCAGGTATTTATGCGCTCCTGATTAATCCTATTTTATATAGTATCCTTCTTTTTATCGTTTCCTATTTACATTTTCCATTGCCTTTTAAATTAAAGGTTTCTTTGGAAGAAATAAGGCCTATCCTACGTTATTCTACATTTCAGTTTTTATTTAATATTGTAAACTATTTTAGTAAAAACTCGGATACATTACTCATCGGGAGATATCTGGGGGTACATAACTTGGGCTATTATGACAAAGCCTATCAATTGATGTCCTTGCCGTTGCAAAATATCACGCAGGTAATTACACCGGTGATACACCCGATCTTGAGTTTGAAAAAAGGAGATAAAATGCAACTAATTGTTGCGACTGAACAACTTGTATCTGTATTAGCCTTAATTGGATTTCCCCTTACGGCATTCCTTTACTTTGCCGCCGAAGATTTGATTTATCTATTTTTTGGAGCGCAATGGAGCCAAGCGATTCCGGTATTTCAGCTATTGAGCTTAACCGTGGGCATCCAGCTCATTTTATCTTCGTCAGGATCAATTTTTCAAACCACTGGAGATACGAAGTATATGTTTTTGTCAGGGTTACTTTCAGCCTCGCTGAATATATGTGGGATAATATTGGGTATTTTCTATTTTAATGCTATTGTGGCGGTGGCTGGATGTCTTGTAATTACAAATTTTATTACATTCTTATTTACCTACTTAATCCTGTATAAAAAGGTTTTTAGTAGAGATATGCTTTCTTTTTTTTATCTTTTAGCAAAACCAGTTTTAGCGGGTTTATTATTGACGTTTTTACTTTATATATGTAAGATCTTTTTTATAACTGATATAATATGGTATAAGCTGATTGTTAAGATCGGTGTGTCATCTGCTTTATTTATTGCTTTTACCTGGTTTGGCGGATATAGATCTTATTTGGAGTTATACTTAAAAAGAGGACGTTAAAGCTAGCATAATAACGTTAATTGGCCCAACATCAAAATCTATGGAATTAAAAGTTTTATTTCTCGTCTTTCATGGCTTTAGTGCCCACAATGGTATTAGTAAAAAGATTTTTGGGCAGGTTAGAGGACTCCAAGAATGTGGATCAAATGTCAAGCTATGCTATTATGATGTATTAAATAATGGGCATCGTGCATGGATTGTAGATAATGAAGTGATCGCAGATTTTGGAAAGGGGATTTTTGCAAAATTAAGAAAGAGATGGGACTTTGAGGAATTAACCGGATATGTGCGTAGAGAGCAGTTTGATTTAATATATATGCGTTCTTATCACAACTCGAGTCCGGCTTTAACTGATGCAGTGAGAGAATTTAAGAAGGCTGGAGCGAAAGTAGTCATGGAAGTGCCAACATATCCTTATGATCAAGAGTATACTCGTTTTATCGATAAAATTGTACAGGTACCGGATCGGTTGTTTCGAAGATCCATGGCTTTGGTATTAGATGCTGTAGTAACATTTACTGAAGAGAATGAAATTTTTGGTGCAAAGACAATCAAAATCTCTAATGGGATTGATCTGGATGAAATTCCACTGCGAATTAAAAAAGCTCGAAATGAGGAGGAGATTCATTTGCTAGGGGTGGCGGAAATTCATTTTTGGCATGGGTTTGATCGGGTGATAAAGGGGTTAGGTCTATATTATAGTCGAAATCCGAGATGCCGAGTCTATTTCGATATCGTTGGAAATCTAAGTGGATTAAGGGAACAGCATGAGATATTTACAGCTATTGAAACGGCAGGAGTACATGAATATGTTTCCATGCATGGTGCTCTTTGGGGTGAGAGCCTTGATGTCATGTTTGATCAGGCGGATTTTGCAATCGGTAGTTTGGCCAGACATCGCAGTGGGATAACGTATATAAGGACTTTAAAGACCCGGGAGTATGCAGCTAGAGGGATACCTTTTATGTATTCGGAGATAGATTCTGATTTTGAAAATAAGCCTTATATTTTAAAGGCTGAGCCGGATGAATCCCCTATTGATATTGAGCAAATTGTATCCTATTGTTTGTCTAAAGATTGGGAACCATCACGCATTAGAAATGATGTTTATGAATTATCTTGGAGGAATCAAATGAAAAAAGTTTTAGACCATTTAAATTTGTACTGATGCTATCATTCCTAAATAAATTTAAGGATAAATTTCATTATAATATAATAATAGAATGGTACAATATGTTGGAGCTTCTAACAGGGAGGAAACAGCGATTATCACCAGATGTTATGACAATTGATGAAACTATTCAACAAATTATTTCAAAAAACAGTTCGGTTAGTCGATTTGGCGATGGTGAAATGCTATTGATAGGTGGTGAGGGAATTCGTTTTCAGCATCCTGATACCGAATTGTCTAAACGATTGGCCGAAGTTATTACGAGTGATCTTACAAACCATATCGTATGTGTGTCAGATGCATTTGTCGGTTTAGAAAGATACAATAGGCGTGCGCGTCGATTTTGGCGTGCGCATTTTTATTTGTATGGTTATTTGTGGGATATATACCTCAAACAGGGTAAAAGGTATGGAAATACGTTTATCACGCGCCCGTATATTGATTTCCTAGACCAGAAAAAGTCAACGCAATGGTTTAATATGTTAAAACAAATTTGGGAAAAGCGGGATATCATTTTTATAGAGGGAGAAAAAAGTCGCTTGGGAGTAGGTAATGACCTGTTTGATAATGTCAAAAGTGTCGGTCGAATTTTGTGCCGATCAAAAAGTGCATTTGACCAATACGATTTGATTATCGAGGAAGCAAGCAAATTGGCCAAAAATAGTCTTATCTTGATTGCTTTAGGGCCAACAGCAACGGTATTAGCGTATGATTTATGCAAATTAGGTTATCAGGCGATAGATGTCGGGCATATTGATATTGAATATGAATGGTTAAGGATGGGGGCGAAACATAAGATTAATATAACGTCTAAATATGTCAATGAAGTGATCGGTGGCGATCAGGTTGTGGTAAAGGACGAGGATCTATATCAACGTCAGATTTTAAAAAGGCTGTTTTGAGGAGATGAAAATTTTATATTATTTACCTTCACTATATACATCTGGAGGATTGGAACGTATTATCATTTTTAAAGCAAATTATTTTGCTGATCATCTACCGAATGTGGAAGTGGTTTTAATGACATCTGAACAGCTAAATAAACCCAGCTTTTTTCCGTTGTCTGAAAAAGTGAAGCATATTGACATTGATGTGCGTATTGATTATCCTTTTGACCAGTCGCCTTTACTGAAAGTGCTTCGTTTTCCTTTTCTTTATCGTAGATTTAAAAATAAGTTTCTACAAATTCTTCAACAAGAAAAACCTGATGTCGTAATTTCTACGATTAGGCGAGAAATTAATTTTTTACCATTGTTGAATGATGGAAGTGTTAAAGTGGCAGAATTACATGTCACTAAAGAGTTTTATCATCCCAATTTTCCCAAGGGTATAAATGGTTTTTTGCGAAAGAGAAAAGATACGATAAGGCTCGAAAAACTAAAATTGATGGACGCGGTCGTTTTTCTTACAGCGCAAGAAAGAAGTTTTTGGCCTGAGTTATCAAACGTACACGTGATTCCTAATCCGATAGTTTTGCGGCCAAAAGAACAGTGTTCTTGCCATGCAAAGCAAGTTATTGCAGTGGGGAGATATGTTCCTCAAAAAGGATTTGATTTACTAATAGAGGCATGGCGCATTGTAAATGCCCGCCATCCGGATTGGGTTTTAAAAATCTATGGTGATGGTAGTCCAGTTGAACTCCAACATCAAATAGATCGTCTAGGCATAGCGGAAAGCTGTAGATTAAAACCTAGTACGACAGCGATTGAAAAGAAATATTGCGATAGCTCTATTTTTGTGCTATCTTCACGTTATGAGGGGTTTGGTATGGTATTGATTGAGGCTATGGCATGTGGATTACCTGCTGTTGCATTTGATTGCCCCTCAGGCCCAAGTGAAATAGTTCGGGACGGTGAGGATGGATATTTAGTTGAAAATGGAAATGTCGAGGAATTAGCCAAACGAATTTGTGACTTGATAAAAGACGATCTACTTAGAAAGGAAATGGGGAAAAGAGCACAGCTAAATAGTACTCGGTTTCAGGTTGAAAATATAGCAGATCGATGGAAAGACCTATTTGATTCTTTTGGTAAACACACTAAAAGTCATGAACTATATGAAAAGGAGACTTAAGCTTGCTTACATTATTCCAGGTTTGTTTTATCCAAGTGGAATGGAAAGAGTGCTTACAGCAAAGGTAAATTATTTCGTCAAAGAGTTTGATTATGAGATTCACATTTTTGTTACCGACGGAAAAGGATCACCGCCTTATTATGCCTTAGATGAAAAAATAAAATTGCATCACCTCGATATAAACTTTGACGGCATTTTTTCGTTATCGTTATTGAGAAGAACATGGAGCTATTGGAAAAAACAGCGTTTATTTAAGCGAAGACTCGAAGAAGAGCTGTGTCTTATAAAGCCTGATATTACTGTGTCACTATTGCGGCGAGACATCAATTTCATCCATGAATTAAAGGATGGTAGTTTGAAGGTCGGCGAATTGCACTTTAATAGGTTGGTATATCGTCAGTTTACAGATACGAGATTTCCAGGCTTTATACGGAGAGGAATATCTAAATTATGGCAGGCGCAGCTCATTAAAAATTTGAGAAAACTTTCAGCTTTTGTTGTGCTAACGCATGAAGACGCGGGCTATTGGCACGAACTTAACAATGTTTCTGTAATCTCAAATCCCTTATCTTTCTACCCTGAAGAAGCGGCATTGCTTAATAACAAACAGGTGATTGCTGTAGGAAGAATGACTTATCAAAAAGGGTTCGATTTGCTGATTGAGTCTTGGCAATTAGTAGTTAGAAAACATCCGGATTGGATATTAAAAATTTATGGTGGGGGGGATCAGGGGATATATATGTCGATGATCAGGAAGTTAGGCCTGTCGGATAGTTGTTTTTTGGAAAATGGAACTTCTTCGATTGCTGAAAAATACAATGATAGTTCGATCTTTGTATTATCGTCAAGATATGAGGGATTCCCGTTGGTTTTGGGAGAGACAATGGCTTATGGCGTTCCACCAGTATCTTTTATGTGTCCTTGTGGCCCGAGGGATATTATCATTGACGGAAAAAATGGATTACTGGTAGAGAATGGCAATGTTAAACTGTTGGCTGAAGGAATATGTTTACTCATTGAGGATGATGTGAAGAGAAAAGAAATGGGAAGAAATGCAAGAAGGGACGTTAAAAAATTTGATTTGGAAAATATAGCAAAACAGTGGAAAGAACTTTTCGAATCTATACAACCGGTAGAATGATAATGATATGAAGAACAAGTGGTATGCGAAATATTTATCTGTTTATCAGGTTGCTCAAGATCAAGTCTCTCAGTCTACGATCGATACAATAGCGAATCAGCTTAAAAAATTTGACGTGATAGAGCCTTTGGTAACAATCTCAGTAATTGCATATAATGAGGATAAAAATTTATGGGCCTGTTTGTGGTCGCTAAGTGATCTTAAATCTCGCTATCCTATCGAAATTATTGGGGTAAATAATAATTCGATTGATAAAACGGAAGAAATTTTTAAAAAATCGGGGATCAGATATTTTAATGAGCAGAAAAATGGGTGTGGTTTTGCTCGGCTATGCGGGTTGAAACAGGCTAGGGGAAAATATCATCTTAATATCGACGCAGATACACTTTATCCAAGCGATTATGTAGATGTGATGGTGAGTGCATTAAAAGAAAAGGGCGTGGTAGCTGCAAGTGCTTCCTGGGGCTATATTCCAGATAAGGATCACAGTCGATTTTCGATATGGCTATATACGTGCGCGCGAGACATTTTTTTATTTGTCCAATCTATAAAGAGACCCGAACTTAGTGTTAGGGGATTAGTGTTTGCTTATCATACTGAATTAGCTCAAAAAGTTGGGATACGCACTGATATCATAAGAGGAGAGGATGGATCTTTAGCGTTAGGTTTAAAGAAGTTTGGGAAGATAGCTTTTGTTCGCGATAAAAAAGCAAAAGCAATGACGGGGTATGGTACTCTCTCCGCGGATGGAACCTTATTCGAGAGTTTTAAAGTTCGTTCGAAGAGAGCACTCAAGAATTTCTTATTGGTTTTCTCCAAATCGGATAGTTACAAAGATGAAGATTCAAATTTAATTAAAAGTGATAAGGGGAAATAGGTAATCTATTTAATACAAATGAGTTTGAATATTTTCTTTTGGAGCGCCCTGTTGTTGGTGCTATATACCTATATCGGTTATGCTATCGTCATTTTTATACTAGCCAGGTTATTTCCATACCCCATTCAGAGAAAGGAGGGCGAGCAAAACAGCGAGGGAAAGCAGTTTCCTCCTTTGACGCTATTTATTACAGCTTATAATGAGGCGGAAATTATCCCTGAAAAAATGTCAAATTGCCTTGAACTTGATTACCCAGTAGACAAGTTACACATCCTATGGGTTATAGATGGAAGTACCGACCACAGTCGTGAGCTATTGAAACAGTATCCGATGGTAGAGATTGTCGGGTCACCCCTTAGGAAAGGCAAAACTGCTGCCGTTAATCATGGCATGGAATATGTGAAAACTCCAATTGTTGTGTTTAGCGATGCAAATTGTTTGCTGAATGCAGAGGCTTTGAAGATTATTGCCGACCAATTTAGTGATCCAACAATCGGTTGTGTCTCTGGCGAGAAAAGGGTGGCTTTTAGCAGTGATGATACTGTTTCTTCAAAAGGCGAGGGAGCTTATTGGAAATATGAATCGCTGCTAAAAAGGCTAGACTTTGAGTTTTATTCTGCTGTAGGAGCTGCGGGAGAACTTTTTGCAATGCGTAAAGAATTATTCGATTCAATGGAAGAAGATACCTTGTTGGATGATTTTATGCTATCGATGCGTATTGCACAAAAAGGGCATCGGATTGCCTATACATCGAATGCCTATGCTGTCGAGTACGGGTCGCTGAACATGGAAGAAGAAGGAAAGCGGAAAAGACGTATCGCTGCAGGTGGATGGCAGTCTATAGGAAGGTTGCTTCCGTTATTAAATTTGTTTAAATTTGGGAAGCTGAGTTTTCAATATATTTCACATCGTGTGCTGCGGTGGTCTGTCACACCTTTTGCCCTTTTTGCTCTCTTCCCCCTGTCGGCCATTCTTGGATACCGAAGTTCATCATCTTTCAATGTGTTTTACGTCATTTTTGCGCTTCAGTGTCTCTGCTATCTTTGTGCGGCTTTGGGATATGCGCGGCGAAATAATCCCAATAGTTCGAAATTATTTTATATCCCGTATTACTTTTTGTTTATGAACATCAATGTGATGCGTGGAATTTACTATTTATTTAGCAGGCGCTTTGTTGGCGGGTGGGAGAAATCTCAAAGAAAATAAACCTATGAATGTTATGGAGAAAAAAATATTACATGATTTAAAGTTCTTGGAGAAGATACTGAATATAACTTGCGATACGTTATTGTTAATCAACCGTGATAACATCTGCGTAGATGCAATAATGAAAACAAATAATCCAATTTTAAACCCCGACGTCGATGTAATTGGCAAGAATATTTTGTCCCTTTTGCCTCAACCGACATCGAGGCTCATTGAACAGGAATTTGCATTTTGTCGTCAAACAGGGGAAACCTCCAATCTAAATTACGATCTTCCAACAGACGAACAGATGTATTATTTCAAATTTCTGATTCACAAATTTGATGACGAACATTTAATTTGCCAGTATCGGGATATTACTCAAAGGAGTAATATGAAGTACCGCCTTAAATCGGCCCTTACCGCACAGCTTGAAGTGGGAAAGGTCGCCATGATTGGCCATTGGACCTATGATCTGCAGCATCAGGAATTAACGCACAATGGTTATTCTAATTTACGTAAAAGGAATCTGGAAGCACCTGAGAAGCTCACTTTGGCGGAGCTGCTCACTTCTGTCCATCCAGATGACAGAAAGGGAATGGAGGCATTTCTACATAATGATTCCATTGAGTATAGTACATTTGAATACCGTATAAAGCAATCTGCTGCTCCCATCACTTATGTGAGGGCGACGAAATATGCCAAACGCCTTGAAAACAATGTATATGTAATAGAAGGTTTTTCGCAAAATGTAAGTGATTTTATTAAGAACAGAAATGAACTTGAAATGGTGCTTGCAGTGGTTGACAATGCACCGTATAGTATTTTTGCATGTCATAAAAATGGAAATATGGCTTTTGCAAATAAAGCATGCCGTCAGCAAAACGGTCTGAATGAACAGGAAGATATTACTGGCTTAAAAATCTTTGAATGTCTACGTGAGTTCACAACGCAAGAAGCTTGGGATTTATCGGTACAAAAAATCATTTCTGCTTCGGGTTATTATCAATACCGCTGTGATACGATATATCCAGAACTTGATATTATCGGCTCAGAATGCAGTTCGCTGATGATCAAAAATGGCAATGGTGAAGATATTGTCTGGACCATCAAGCGCGATATCTCTGATCAGTTACGTTATGAAGAGCAACTCTTGCGCTCAAAAGAAGCTGCAGAGGAATCCGAACGGTTAAAGTCTGCCTTTATCTCCAATATGAATCATGAAATCCGTACGCCGCTTAGCGCCATCATGGGGTTTGGAAGTATTATTGCAGATACGCCAGATCCTGAATTGCGAAAAGAATATGGTGAGCTCCTCAACGTTAACAGTAACCAGTTGTTGCGTTTGATAACCGACGTGCTTGAAATGTCACAAATGGATGCAGGTAGAGTTAGGCTAAAGAATTCGGATGTGTCTCTTAAAGGAATATTGAATGAGTTGTCATTGAGTTTTCTACCCAATGATGACCAGCCAGCCATAATTTTTGACATTCCTGAAAGGGAGGTCGTAGCGAGACTGGATCGTGGTCGGATCATTCAGGTCCTTGTCAATCTTATTAATAACAGCTTAAAATTTACACCGCCCGAAGGTGCTGTCCATGTCGGTTATATGTTAAAAGATGATCATATAGAATTCTATGTAAAGGATAATGGTATAGGAATAGCCAAGGAAAATCATGAGTTGATCTTCAATAGGTTTTATAAGATTAACTCATTGGATAAGGGGACGGGTTTGGGTCTTGCGATTTGTAAGGGTATCGTTGAGCAGATGAAGGGGCAGTTAAGTGTTGAATCGGAGCTTGGAGAGGGAGCAACTTTTAGCATAAAATTTCCCCTATTTGAACAGGTTTAAATAACATAATATGGCGCAAGAGTTTGAATTTAGACCGTTTAGTATATCCGGCGCATTAGTTAGAATTGTAATTGTTATCGTTGCACTGCTTACTTCATTGTCCTTTTTAGCGTTGTTAATCTCGCCACAGACCACTGTTTTTTTTCAATGGATTGGTCTGTTATTGCCAGCACTTGTCGGTGGTAATTTGCTTTTCCTTATTATTGGCCTTTACAGGCGTAGTTGGTATAGTATTTGTCCGTTAATAGCACTATTGGCCAACTTTCATTATTTCGCAAAGATAATTCAAGTAAACTCAATGGAACATAATGAAACGGCAGATATACGCTTAGCGTCGTATAATGTCCGTGAATTCAAAATGATTTATAATTTATCTTCCATGGAACAGATTGCTTCCTATATTGAATCACAGCAAGTAAATACGTTATGTTTGCAGGAGGTACCGGCCGAGTGTTCGGCATCGGAATTGAAGGAGGTATTTGGCCAATTTCCATATTTAATAATGACAGAAAGCAATTCAGGAAACAATCAGCTTGCTATCTTAAGCAAGTTTCCGTTGGACTCAGTGCAGACTGTATCATTTGAGGAACGTCCGAATTGTGCGATTTTCGCCGATCTTTCCTTTAAGGGTGAAAAGATCCGAATTGGAACTTGCCATTTGCAAACGACAAATTGGAACCAGGTAAAAGGAAATCTATTGGCTGCCGAAAATGTAGTGGTTAAATGGTGGAGTGCGATTAAAACAATGTCGGGAAATTTGAGGTTGAGAGGTGCTCAGGCAGATCGTTTAAGAAATTTAATCGATAAATCACCTTTTCCTACACTTATTTGTGGAGACTTTAATAACAGCCCTAATTCGTATAGTTATCATAAAATTAAAGGAAATCTGAAGGATGCTTTTTGCGAAGCAGGTAATGGATATAGCTATACCTATGCCTATTTAATGAAGCTCTTTCGGATTGATTTTGTATTCTTTTCTGGCAATGAATTCCGGGCTATAAATTACAGAACAGGAAATGTAGATTACAGTGACCATCTTCCTGTACTGGTTGATTTAAAGATAAATTGATATTGTATAATATTTTTGCTACACAAATTATTGCAGCAATTAATAGCGTAATATTGGTTTATGAATGGTAAAGAATGATTGGATCCTTCTATATAATATCTAATTAAGCTATAATGATCTATGGAAATTGATTTTTCAACGTATAATATTCTCATCGTAGAGGACTCTGAGCTGAATCTTTTTGTATTAAAAGAAATCTTGGAACGCGAACATTTCAACGTATTCTCTGCCTCAGGTGCTAAAGGAGCATTCGAAAATTTGGAAAATAATCGAATTGACCTTATTTTAATGGATGTTGTCATGGGCGAAAAAAATGGATTTGATCTAACAGCGGAGTTGAAATCCATGGAACAGTATAAACATATTCCGGTATTGTTTATCACGAACTTAAAATCTGCTGATGATGTTGTGCGTGGATTTGACAGCGGCGGTGTTGACTATGTTTCGAAGCCCTTTAATAAGAAGGAATTGCTTCAACGTATCAAACATCAGATTAAACTGATTGAATCGGGAAATACCATTTCCAAACAGACGGCACAGCTTCAGGAAGCAATATTAAATCGGGATAGAATGTATGCTATTCTGGCACATGATCTCCGAAGTCCAATATCTTCATTAAAGATGATCTTAAATATTTTGACCATGAGCCCCGAAAGCAGTAATACTGGGTATGCCGATATGGTCAATACGGGTAATGATATCGCTGAGCAACTTTTTAGTGTATTGGACAATTTGCTCAAATGGACTAAAAATAGTTTGGGTGTGCTAAGTTACATGCCTCAGGAAATTGAATTTGATGAAATGATCAAGGGTGTAGTGGAGACGCTTCAACCGACAGCCAAGCTGAAAAATATCGACATACAATTAACCTTACAATCCAGTTTGCAGATTTTTTTTGATGTGGATATTATGAAAAGTATGTTGAGGAATCTTTTGATCAATGCGGTGAAGTTTAGTCACGAAGATTCCCTGATCAAGCTCAATTTATATCGCGATAAGGATGATGCTGTTGTCGAATTTATTGATACAGGTGTGGGAATGAGCTTGGATGCGCAGCGTCAGCTACAAGACCAGATTATGGAAGAAGGTAAGATTACGCCTATGCGGGAGAAAGGTAAGGGTTTGGGACTGTGGGTTGTTTACCATTTTATCCAACAAAACGGTGGGGTCTTCTTTTTCGAGTCGGAAGAGCATATTGGCTCACGTTTCGGTTTTCGTGTGCCACTTTTGGATAAGCCGTCTAACCATTAAAAATTCGACAGTATAAATCACTAATTTATGTATAACCTAAAAAAAAGAGTACTAGTCTCGGGAGGAGCTGGATTTATAGGTTCACATCTTTGTGAGCGTTTGCTTAAGGATGGGAATGAGGTCATCTGTATGGATAATTTCTTTACTGGGGATAAATCCAACATCGTTCACCTGTTGCAAAACCCATATTTCGAGTTTGTGCGCCATGATGTAACCGAACCTTTTTTGGCTGAGGTCGACGAAATTTATAATCTTGCCTGTCCCGCCAGCCCAGTTCACTATCAGTATAATCCGATAAAAACGATTAAAACATCTGTTATGGGGGCAATTAATATGCTTGGACTTGCAAAGCGGGTAAATGCGCGTATTTTACAGGCTTCTACAAGTGAAATATATGGCGACCCACACATCCATCCACAGCCCGAGAGCTATTGGGGAAATGTGAATCCTATCGGTATCCGTTCCTGCTATGACGAGGGAAAGCGATGTGCCGAAACGTTGTTTATGGATTATCATAGGCAACATCATATTGCGATAAAGATCGTCCGGATTTTTAATACCTATGGTCCACGGATGCATCCGCAGGACGGGCGAGTCGTATCCAATTTTATTATGCAGGCCTTACAAAATAAGGATATTACCATTTATGGCGAAGGAAATCAGACCCGAAGTTTTCAATACGTAGATGATTTGGTGGAAGGAATGATAAGAATGATGGCTGCAGAACCATCTTTTATAGGGCCAGTAAATATAGGTAACCCCAATGAATTTACTATACTTCAATTGGCGGAACAGGTGATCTTACAGACCGGTTCAAAATCGAAGATTAAGTTTTTGCCATTACCTCAAGATGACCCACAACAAAGGAAGCCTGATATTGAAGTTGCCAAGAATTGCTTGGACTGGAATCCCACGATCCAACTGGAAGAGGGATTGTCGAAGACAATAGATTATTTTAAAACATGTTTATAAAGAGTTTATAGTGATTGTATCTGCTGATTATACAGCGATCACTTGACCTTTATGCTGATCGATATGATCAAGAAGTGTTTCATTTAAGATGGGTGAAGTTCTCAACATCTCACGAATGGGGTATTTCTCAACTATATTTTTTAAAGCATCAAGATGGCGTTGATGATGGAGGTCGGTTCCGACAAAATCATACATACCGGATTTCAATAGGGTCATCGCGATGGCTTTAACATCGACCCCATAGTATCGGCTCAAGGAAAGTAGATTTAACTGGAGTAAGCAGCCTGCATCTTTGATCTGCTTATAAATATTAAAGTTGCTATGGTAATAATTATAACGTTCAGGATGAGCTAGAATAGGTTTGTAACCTAATTTTTGAATATTTAAGATGGTATGAAACAAAGCTTTCGATTCGGATAGATAAGACATTTCAATCAATACATAACCGCCTGGCATCACGCAGAGTTCATTTTCACGGATCAATAAAGAAAGATTTTCATCAATCATATGTTCAGCCGCGCCGAATATATCCACATCATTGCCAGATTTTTTTAGTCCCGCCACCAGTGAATCTTTCGCGTGTTCAATACTAAACTTGGTGTTTTGATGTACGCCGGCCATGATATGTGGGGTACAGATAAACTTTTTAAGACCTAAACGCTGCAGCTCCTGGATATAATGTAAGGATTGTTGCACAGAATTACTTCCATCATCAATACCTGGTAACAGGTGGTTGTGCATGTCTACTTCTAAAAATTCCAACTGCGCTAAAGAGCGAATTGATGAAGTCTTTTTCCCAAACAAATTACTAAAAAATCCCATGATGCAAATCTTATTATTGTTGTGCAAATAGTGCAGTAAAGGAGTGGCGTTTCAAGCTATATAAAGTGAAGGGTAAATTACAAATTCCTTTCCATGACTACGAGGTACCTCTTACAAACAATATGCCAATAATTATATCGATATGCATAAGGTCGAATGCTATGCTATAAATTTCCGACAAGTGATGTTAAAGAATTATTTTTTGTAAGTCTAATCTGTTAAATATGATGCGCTGTTCTATAAATTATAATCTATTCATGTTATTATTTTTTGAATGTAACAGTTTCGGTATAATAGTTGCTTAGTCCACGATGATAAATTGATCGAATGAATAGGGTTCTTTTTAATGATATTTTATCATAGGAGCAATTTGAGTGCGAAAATTTAACTATCTTGCATTTCCTTTATAAAATATTATAACAAAGCCATATTAGATAGTGTCCGTTTGTCGCAGACACGGTCAGTAACATTTAATAAAATAAGAGAAAAAGCTATGATGGGTTCTCTAGGAGATTTAAGAAGGCGCCTGAGAAAGGACAATCCAAGATGGGTCATTTTAATGATCGACATGTGGTTTGTGTTTGCAAGCTATGTGTTTTCTAATTATGTGGTCAACAACTTCAAGGGAGTATTTGATATCGAATTGATGTTAAAAAAAGTTGTCGTTATATTGCCAATTTACTTCTTGATGTTCTTGTGTTACGACACCTTTCGAGGAATTGTTCGACAAACAGGCATTCGTGATACTATTAAAATATTTAAAACGGTGGGATCCGCCTATATCCTGTTGATGATTTTCACATTTATTATCAAAACTATCTTTGATAAAGGAACTTTGGCAGGAGATTATCTTAGATTGTCTTATGGCGTATTGACTATGCAGGCTACAATTTTGCTGGTCATTATGGTGGGGGCGCGTGTAATCTATCGGACTATCTATGAATACCTTTTTTTGCCGGGTAGGAAAGGGGAGAATGTGTTGATATTTGGTGCTTCGAGACCAGGTCTAGTATCGTTTTCTCTCTTAAAAGAAGACCAGCGGACGAAATATCAGGTGGTCGCTTTTGTCGAAGATAAAATATCACGGATAGGTAAGCGCTTGGCAGGTTTAAAAATTAAAGATATTACCGAAATTACGAAAGAATATGTGGAGAAATGCCAGATTACTCAGGTAATCATTGCGGTTGAAAATAACGATCCCGAACGGCTGGAATACGTCTCAGATTGGTTTCAAAATCTTGGGCTTGAGCTGAAAATAATGCCACCAGCCCGGATATTACTTAACTCCGGCGCCAAACGTGAAATTCGGCCGTTAAAGATAGAAGATCTATTGGGGCGTAAACCCATTAAGTTAGATCATCCAGAAATTGAAGACGAAATGCGTGGTAAAGTTATTTTAGTAACAGGCGCAGCTGGATCTATTGGTTCGGAATTAGCTCGACAGATTGCAAGAAGACATTATAAGAAGTTGATACTGCTTGATCAAGCAGAGTCCGCAATTTATGATGTACAGCAATCTATTAAGGCTACCTTTGCAGAGCATTTGCATTGCGTCGTTGGGGATGTACGGAATTTTGCATTTATGCAACGTATATTTGACGAGTATAAACCTGATTTGGTGTTCCATGCAGCGGCTTATAAGCATGTGCCGTTGATGGAAGCTAATCCTTACGAGTCCATCCAGACTAATGTATTAGGGAGTAAAATCGTTGCGGATCTCTGTATGCGATATGGTACAAAAAAGATGGTCATGGTATCCACAGATAAAGCGGTAAACCCCACAAATGTTATGGGAGCTACCAAACGTATGGCTGAGATTTATGTGAGTAGTTGTAGCTGTAAGTCTGATACAAGCTTTATTATCACTCGGTTTGGTAATGTACTCGGGTCAAATGGTTCGGTTATACCGTTATTTGAAAAGCAGATGGCTGAGGGAGGTCCGTTGACGTTAACTCATCCAGACATCACGCGTTTCTTTATGACTATTCCTGAAGCTTGTCAACTTGTTCAAGAAGCGGGTGTGATGGGGAAAGGAGGTGAGATTTTTGTATTCGATATGGGCAAGTCTGTTAAAATAATCGATTTGGCCAAACGGATGATCAAATTAAAGGGGTACCGTTACCCTGAGGATATTGACATCAAAATTGTTGGATTGCGCCCCGGAGAAAAGATTTATGAAGAACTTTTGGCAAACAATGAAAATACTGTGAAAACACATCATCCAAAAATCATGATCGCAAAAGTAAATCATGATGAACTTTCACTTAAAGCGGATCGTATTAATGCCATCTGCCAACAGATTTTGGATGCCGATACACTGCTGCCCGATTTTATGGGGCTTGTCGCTGCGATGAAGGAAGTAGTCCCAGAGTTTAAATCTCAGAATTCGCAATATCAAGTGTTGGACACGGTCGCGGATAAGAAAGAAATCGAATTAGTTCATGGGGAACCTATAGAGGTACCCGTATATTCTTTGGTAAAGAATGTGTTGTAAATTTTATTTTAGGCAGTTAACATTTTAGTTTGCTGATACGATATCAAAAAAGCTCTCATTGAGAGCTTTTTTGGTTTATTCGGTTTACTTATGGATTAAAACTTGTCAATTCTCAAAAATCATCCTAATTTTAACGAACTATTTAGCGAAGTTATCACTTGTAGGCGAATGGTCTAAACTATCGAGAGTCATTATATGAATAAAACAGTTTTAATTACCGGGGGGGCCGGATTTATAGGTTCACATGTTGTACGTGAGTTTGTGCTGAAGTATCCAGAATATCAAATTATCAATCTGGATGCATTGACCTATGCCGGCAATCTAGAGAATTTAAAAGATATCGAGCACTTACCAAATTATACTTTTGTTAAAGCAGATATTACGGATCAGCAGCTCATTTTGGATATTTTTCAAAAATATCAGCCGGATGGAGTTATCCATCTGGCAGCGGAGTCTCATGTTGACCGTTCGATTGTTGATCCAACGGCTTTCGTGATGACCAACGTGATTGGAACGGTCAATTTATTGAATGCAGCCAATGCAGTTTGGAAGAATAATTTTGAAGGGAAACGTTTTCATCACGTATCTACCGATGAGGTATTTGGTGCGCTTGGCGATACGGGATTTTTTACGGAAGAAACAAAATATGATCCCCATTCACCATATTCCGCTTCGAAGGCAAGTTCGGATCATTTTATCCGGGCTTATCATGATACTTACGGTTTACCTATTGTTTTAACAAACTGTTCAAACAATTATGGACCTAATCATTTCCCGGAGAAATTGATTCCTCTTTGCATTCATAATATTTTAAATAATAAGCCTCTCCCGGTTTATGGTGATGGAAAATATACCCGCGATTGGTTATATGTGATTGATCACGCAAAAGCTATAGATCTCGTTTTTCATGAGGGTAAAAATGGTGACTCTTATAATGTCGGTGGATTCAATGAGTGGCAAAATATAGATCTGATCAAAGAGCTATGTAAACAAATGGACGAGAAATTGGGACGTGAAGAAGACTCTTCGATGCAATTAATTACTTTTGTTAAAGACCGTCCCGGACACGATTTGCGTTACGCAATTGATGCAACCAAGATTAATAAGGAATTGGGATGGTATCCTTCAGTAACTTTTGAAGAAGGTTTGTCGCGGACGATAGATTGGTTCTTGTCTAATCAGGAATGGCTGGAGCATGTGACATCGGGCGATTATAAAAAATATTACGACAATCAATATAAAGACGCATAAGCATGACGTATACGGAGACAAAACTGAAAGGATGTTTTATACTTGAACCGACAGTTTATGAAGACGAAAGAGGTTATTTTTTTGAGTCATTTAATGAAACGAAGCTAACAGCAATACTTGGTTATAAACCTCATTTTGTGCAAGACAATCAATCCAAATCACAGTTTGGTGTCGTGAGGGGGCTACATTTACAGGCCGGCGATCATGCTCAGGCTAAGTTGGTTCGAGTCGTGGAAGGAAAAGTGCTGGATGTTGCTGTCGATGTTCGTCCAGGATCAAGCACCTTTGGACAACATATTACTGTAGAGCTTTCAGCTGAAAATAGAAAACAGCTATTTGTTCCGAGAGGTTTCTTACATGGCTTCTCTGTATTATCAGAACATGCAGTTTTTTTCTATAAATGTGATAATAACTATCACAAAGAATCGGAAGATGGCGTAAATCCATTAGATTTTGAATTGGCTGTAGACTGGCAAATACCCCATGAAGAAATGATTCTCTCACAAAAGGATCAGGAAGCACAATCGTTTGAAAAATTGCGCCTGAAATTAATTTAGATGATATGCGAATTGTTATAACAGGAGCTTCAGGTCAACTTGGTTCGGAACTAAAAGATCTTTTACTGTATAATACAGTAGATGAGTGTTATTTCTTAGATCGAAAGCAATTGCCATTGGATCAAATTCAGATCATACAGCAAATTTTGGGGATGTATCAACCCGATTTGATTATTCATGCAGGAGCATACACAGCGGTGGATAAAGCTGAGACGGATCAGGTTACGGCAAATTTGGTCAACCATTTAGCTTGTGAAGAGATTGCTCAATACTGCCGTATCCATAATGCCAAACTTATAGCTATTTCTACAGATTACGTTTTCGATGGATCATCTGCTTCTCCTTTGACTGAGCATGCGACCACTAATCCCATCAACGTATATGGACAAACTAAGCTTGCAGGGGAACTGGCCATTCAGAAATGGCATCCTGAAGCAATCATTATACGGACTTCCTGGGTGTATTCCTCCTACGGTAAAAACTTTGTAAAAACCATGTGCCGCCTAATGACCGAGCGAAATGAAGTTAACGTAATCAGCGATCAAATAGGGAGTCCCACTTATGCAAAAGATCTAGCCCTAGTAATTTTGAAAGTTTTGGATTCTGCCGAATGGAAAGCTGGTATTTACCACTATAGTAACGAAGGCGAAATTTCGTGGTATGACTTTGCTGTAGCAATACGTGACTTCCGTTCGTTCGACTGTGAAGTCAGGTCAATTCCAACCACTGCATATCCGACGCCTGCTCGTAGGCCGATGTATTCCTTGCTTGATAAATCAAAAATAAGAAGTACGTTTGGAATACAAGTTCCAGACTGGAAAATAAGTTTGGGCAACATGCTTACTGAAGAATTTAAAGATAAATAGATTGACGATAACAAGAGGCTTTGTCGACATTAGTATCGTAAAGTCTTCTTCCCTAAATAACATTAAAATGAAAGGAATTATATTGGCTGGCGGCTCAGGCACGCGATTGCATCCGCTGACGCTTGCTGTAAGTAAACAATTGATGCCCGTATATGATAAACCCATGATATATTATCCGTTGTCTACCTTGATGCTGGCCGGAATACGTGAAATTTTGATTATATCCACTCCACAGGATCTACCTAACTTTGAAAAGTTATTAGGTGATGGATCGCAATTAGGGTGCCGTTTTGAATATAAAGAGCAACCTAGTCCAGACGGGCTTGCACAGGCATTTTTGTTGGGAGAAGAATTTATTGGTGATGATAAAGTAGCCCTGATTTTAGGGGATAATATATTTTACAGCTCTGGACTTTCAAAGCTATTGCAGTCTTCTTCAGACCCTGATGGCGGAGTGGTCTTCGCCTATCCAGTGCAGGACCCCGAACGGTATGGAGTAGTTGAATTTGATGAAACAAATAATGTGATTTCTATTGAAGAGAAGCCGCAATCACCCAAATCGAATTATGCTGTTCCGGGAATTTATTTTTATGATAACGAAGTGGTTAGTATCGCAAAAAATATAGCACCTTCCCCCCGTGGAGAACTGGAGATAACAGATATCAATAAAGAGTATCTACGCCGCGGTAAATTAAAGGTCGGAATTTTTGATCGTGGTACAGCTTGGTTGGATACCGGAACGATCCAGTCTCTCATGCAAGCAGGGCAATTTGTGCAAGTGATAGAGGAGCGGCAAGGAATGAAAATAGGAGCAATAGAAGAAGTTGCCTACAGAATGGGTTACATTGATAAGCAGCAGCTACTGAAAATTTCTGGGCCACTCTGTAAGTCAGGTTATGGAGAGTATTTGAAAAGAATTGTTAAAGGCTCTTAACTATCCCTAAATTAGCAGAATGCTATTTAGGGATATGAAGGGTAAACGTACTTCCAAAACCTTCGCTGCTCTCCACTGTAATCGAGTAGCCCATTCGGTTTGCAAACTCATGACAGAGCATTAAACCGATACCAGCACCCTTTTCTTCAAATGTGCCTTCTAAACTAGTTTGTTGTTTCTGCATACTTTTAAGTGCGGTAATTTTTCGCTCGTCCATTCCTACACCCTGATCTGTAATCGATATAAGAACTTCACTATCGGTTTCACGCTGATTAAAAATAATGGATTTGCCACTAAAGCTAAATTTGATTGCGTTGTTGAAGATATTTCGAATGATAAATTCAAATCGTTTAAGATCACTACGAATGGTCAATTGCGGAGAAATACGGACATCTATAACTAAATTTTTTAGATTAATCCGATCAATGAACAACTCATCACATTCTTTTACAATTTGAAACGGTACAATTTCCTGCATGTCAAGCTTTTCATTCGCCATCTGCTGTGAAGACCAAACGAGTAAACTGTCGAGCATTTTGGACGCTGTAGTGACTTGATTACCAATAGTAATTAACATGCTTTTGATTTCGTGAGCTGGAAGATCGACAATTTTTGATACAGAAAGTAGCGCTTGAAAAGTTGATAAAGGACTTCGAAGATCATGGGATACGACGGAAAATATAGTAGATCGAAATCGGTCTGCCTGAACCAGTTCTTCATGTTGATGCCTGATCTCAGCAGCTTGATCATCGACCTTTTGTTTTTCTTTCCGTAATAACCGGTTCTTTTTGACCAATAGCAGAACCAACACAAAAAAGATTAATAGAACAAAAAAGGTGGCCAGCCACATCAATTTTACCCAATGTGCTTCACGTTCGATGGAAGCGTTTTCCAATATTAGATTTTTATTTTCGAGCTCTTTCTTTTCGCTTTCATATTTCTCCCGAAGTTCTTCCCTAATTCTTACACGTAAGACCTCAGCATCTTCATGGAACTTTCGATCCGAACTATCTTGATCGCTGAGAATTAAATGTTCATCTTGCTCTTTAACAGCCTTCGCTATTTTATCAAAATCACCTTGAAGTTCTTCAGTTAGATTGCTAAGCCCACTTTTAGCAATGATGCTTTTAATGAGGGTAACTTCTTGTGTAGCCAAATCAAAGCGTTTTTCTTTAACGTAGATATTTGCACGATTGATCCTGGCATAACTTTCACCTACGGGATCTTTTTTCTTTGAAGTAATGTCGATGGCAAGATCGGTATAGTATGTGCTCCATTCGAGTTTGTCTGCTTTTAGGTAAAGGTAGCTCAATAAAATGTAGGTATTGAACAGGTCAACCTCAGGGGCGTTTGCTTTACAGAA
This sequence comes from Sphingobacterium sp. UBA3549, assembly GCF_002376635.1. Lineage (NCBI taxonomy): Bacteria > Pseudomonadati > Bacteroidota > Sphingobacteriia > Sphingobacteriales > Sphingobacteriaceae > Sphingobacterium > Sphingobacterium sp. UBA3549. The sequence continues at coordinate 337,668 of NZ_DFOE01000011.1, forward strand.
TTCAACTGTTTTAACTAAATAATCGATCGCATTGGATACATCTTTCTTTTGCTCACCATTTAGTGCTTTTTGCGCATAAATATTGCCTATATTGGTCGATATGTTTGCACGATTTCGAATATCATGAATTTCTTTGGCCAGATCTAATGCGCGTTGGTAATATTTTAAGGCTTGTTCTGGATCATAACTCTTATTGAATACATTGCCAATATTCAAGAAAGAAAGCATCATCCCCTTTTTGTCATTTCGCTCTTCTCGTCTTTTGAGCACCCTAAAGTGGGTTTTAATACTTTCGTCAAAGTTGTTTAATTTCAGGTAAATAACTCCTTGGAGGTTGAGCAGGTCAATTGCCAATGCCTCAAATTTCTTTGTTTCCGCCAGATCTAGTCCCTTGGATACAATCTCCTGCGCGTCTTGAGGGGTACTCTTATAAATTTCTGATGCGACTTTGTAATAAACTAATATGCGTGCAGAATCACCACTAACTGTTTCAAGCTGTTTGTTGACTTTTTCCCATCCAGTGCTTTGTGCATAAAGACAATTGGGTATTAAAGTTAAGAAATTAATAAACAGAAAGATATAGATGTGGTTCATTGGATTTTTTTTGTCAAATATAAATAACATTCTTAAAAATACAACCTATGATTTATGGTTTTAAAAACCCCTGAAATATGAAATATTGATATTTTTCTTAGAGTGAAATATGAGTTCTTAGAAAATAAATATTATATTTATTGCGCTCATTTTCTGTTTTTGTTTTTGCTTATAATATAAATTATTATTAGATTTATATCTAAATATCAAAATTTAATTCTTTTTCAAATTTTATTTTAGGCGTGGTTTTTCTTTAAAAATAATTAAAGGTTGCAATTGTTTATACGTTTGACAATTGTTTTTTGGAGTTAGATTATGATATTTTAAAAGAGATCCTATAATTTTCAGTTTAATAAATTGTAAAATATCATGATTACAGTTGGGATAATTGACATAGATAAGCAAGAACGGGCAGAGACAAAAAAGATCATCTCGGAAAAAAATAAATCTGAATCAGCTATACCAATAGAGGTGCTTTTCGATCAGGGGACACTTGCATCTACAGCGTACGATCAAGTGCCGGATGTGATGATTGTGGATATTGATCATCCGGATGGTTTAATTGTTGAACGTGCTAAAAGTGTATTTCCAAGTGCTGAAATACTAGTGTTGACCAATAATTGTGATATCAAGAAGGTACGTAGTTGCTTTAGGCAGGGCGCTGTGGGTTATATGTTAAAGAAGACATGTCTTCAATCTTTAAAAAATGCAATAGCAATGACTCTGGGAAATGGTTCTTTTATTAGCCCTTTTGTGAATCGCGCTTTAATTGAGCAGGCTTTTAGTGCCAAACAATCGGAAAATTTACTTACTGCGCGAGAATTACAGATTGCCAATGGTATTCTTGAAGGCCTCAGCTATAAAATGATTGCCCAAAAATATGCCATATCATTGGACACTGTCCGTATTTACATCAAACGAATCTATAGAAAGTTTCAGATTAATAGCAAAGGTGAATTGATTGCGCAATTGAATGCTTGATAATTCATTACATGAACATGTGACTGCCTAAATTTCGATCTCAATAATTTTAGCCTCATTTTTATGGTTACTTGAATGATATGCTATGTCAATAAGAAGCCATTTGATTTTTGCGTTTCTTCTCTGCAGCTCGGCTTTTTTCTTATCCATAGCTAAAAGTCAGCAACGATATGATGTTGCCTACCATTTCGAATACGACTCCATCTCTATCTCAGCATCCAAAACCTTTTCCAATAAGTTAACCATTGTCAACTACATGGATAGAGCCATTGAACTCTATCCCGAGGCTAATGATACGAAAGTTTTGCAGGGATTAATAAAATTACCACCATTTATACCGCTGAAACCCCATGAAACTAAAACTTTTCCGTTAAAATACATAAGTGATAGGCAGACGATCTCCGAAGCAAGACAAGAATTTAGCATCAGGCTCAATTCGGAGGACATTTCATTAAATGTACAACCAAGCCGAGCTTTTTTTACAAAACTGGATCTTCAGGCATCACTATTAATTCAGCCTGAACAACCAGAGTATTTTATTGATCAGTCAACTGGACTGACACAGTTTATGGTGCGCATCGTCAATACGGGTTTAATACCGCTTACTTTTCAGCTGCAGTTTGCTAACTTGCCTCCCGAAATGGAGATCGTGGGTGAAACTTTACCGATGACATTGCCTGCTGGAGAACGGTCGTTATTGACCTTTACAGCTCGTATGCGGACAAAAAGGATTGCCACAGATGTTAACCTGACGGTAACAGCGGTCGAAGCAGGGGGCAAGCAGCTTGCCCCCTGCAGTATACATATCCTGACCGTAGGAAACGTAACGCGGTTCGGCTCAGCGATGAGCTTACAGAATCAGCCTTACAACAATATGTTTGCCTTACGCTATCTTAATATGGATCAGAATATAGCCGTTTACCAGCTTCAGGGATATGGAAATCTTGGGCTAGGTAATGAGAAATCCTTGACCTATCGTATGAACATGGACTATTTTAGAAGCCAACGCGTGTTCAATATATATGATAGTTATTTGAATTATCAGACGGAAAAATGGGGGGTGAAAGCTGGCAATATTTACGAAAATCTAGATCAATATGTGAACGGTCGTGGAGTGAGAGCAAGCTATAAATTTGATAAGTCGCGTTCGATTAGCGCATATGCAGTTCAAAACAATTATTTCCTTTGGAATGAGATGAACACTTTTTCCCACCGGGGTGGGGTTTTAGGACTTAAGTATGCTTTTAAATCAGAAAAAAATCAAGAAAGTAGCTTGGTCTATTTGCACAGCAAAGATAATTACCGAACTGTCCGAAACCATCTGTTTAGTGGAAAAGGCTATAAAGACTGGAGCGAAAAACAACACCTCATCTGGGAAGGTGGGGTTAGTATCGAACAGCTGGATGCTGACGGGCATCAAACGGGTTTGGCCGCTGGCATAAATTATACTGGAATATTCGCCGGCTTCCAGGTTTCCAGTAACAATTACTACAGTTCTCCCTATTATGTAGGCCTCAGAAGAGGGCTCTTGCAGTCGGACTCACGTGTCCTCATTCCGCTCGAGAAAACGAAGAGTGTCTCCGTTAGGATGAGTTTTATGGATAATAGGCCCAGTTACCAAGCTGGAGATAGGAATTACTTTTTTAGCAGCAGCAGTCGAATTGAAATTTATGAGCTTGGATATCGTACTGCGCTCGGGCGAATAAAGGTTGATTTAAGACCTTATTGGATGAATCAATTTGCAGATTACCACAGTTGGTTGGAATTGGGAACTGATGCGGCAAACTGGAAGTCCAGTTCGTTAAGAACTGTTGCAGATCTTAATTTTTTTACCAAGAACCATCGCTTCTCGCTGCATACAGATTATGGTTACACCTATAAAAATACAGCTGAACTGCCTATCGCTCCTTTTCATTCATTGCGTGTATCAGGTAATTATGATCACGCGCTCTTTGGGATTAACACGTTTGTGCAGATCAACCCCTATTATTTGAGTGATCTTTTCGCTACTTATGCGAATGCTAACTATAGGATGTATTCACTAGGACCAAACACGCACTTTGACGCATTTGCACATAATTTACAAGTTCAGCTTGCAGCGATGTATAGTTATTACGGCTTTTCGAGAAGTAATAATTTTTCCTTAAATGGGAACGTCCGTTGGCGGATGAAGAATAGCTGGAACCTCACTGCAGATATCTTTTATACCTTTATTAAAGGTAAGCTGCTTTTTAAGACCGATCCAGTGACTTCTCCTGTGCAGCAGCCACTAGATCGGTATTCATTTAATAACAGACAAATCAGAATTGGAATTGAAAAGAGTTTTGGTCATAGGGGCCACGTTAGGGGGTATCGTTTGCAGCTGACCTGTTTTGATGATAGAAATAACAATGGCATTCGAGAGAATGACGAACCAGTCGTAGAATCTATGCTGATTCGCGTCGGAAAGGAAGTTGCCATAACAGATGAAAAGGGACGAGTCAAGTTTGTTGACATGGAAGCGGGCTCTTTTTCCATTCGTACAGAAAACCATCAAGGCTGGATTTTTCAGGGACCATCGACCATTGTACTGACGAAAAATCAGTCGATGGACATCCCGCTGGTCAAAACAAAATCTGTAAAAGGGAATATACAATTAGTTGCCAGTAAATACTTGGAGTCTAAGCCTGATTTGAGCGGTATCAGAATTACGGCGAATGATAGGCAGGGCAAGAAATATAACACCTTGACCAACGAAGCGGGAGAATATGTTTTTTATCTGCCTATCGGTTTTTATAGGCTGACGGTCGAAACAGAAGGAATGCCTTTTGTCATTGAAAATTCGAATTGCGAAGTAGAAATAAAAGCCGAAGGATTGATTGAGCTACCATCCTTGCGCTACCGGGATCAGAGGCGCAAAGTCGGTATTAAAAGATTTTAGGGAGCGACAAAGCTATAGACGATGTTCGCGGTATATGTGCCGGCAGGTTTGCCCAGAAGATTGCTAGTCTGCGATGCGGGGATGCTGTACTGCATATCGAGTGTTCGATCGATGATAGGATCGGCATTTTGGATAAGCTGTTGGGCTGTTGTGGATAGCGTAACTGTATTTACTCCAGTTTGCCCAGCCATTGGACCGATACGCAAAACACTTAACGGGATACTATTGACCCCTGAGGTAAAACTAGAAGAAGTGGCTCGTACATACAAGTTGTAGGGTGTGGTCTTACTCAGCTTTAAGTGGGTAGCCATATTCGTACTGACACCGTTAATATAATTACTGGTCGTAGTAAAAGGAAGATTAACGGATTGCTGATTTGCGATTATTTCTCCGAGGTCGCTGACCACAATATTCAAGCTGCCAGTAGCCTGCGCCTGCACTGGAGCTGTAGGATAGGCTGAAGATAATTTGTTCCAAGTGTAGGTGAGAGGAACTGTGTAAGTTCCGGCTTGTTTAAAGTTATTTTTTAGGGACGTGTTGCTAATGGTGTATGTGTGTGTGATTGAGCTGCTGTTATTGGTAGGGACAGCTATTCCGGCAGCACTTGTAAGCGCCTGATCGTTGGTAGACAAATTGGTGGCAGTTGCTGTTCCGACTCCGCTGAGTGCGGCGCTCACTGTTGAGACAGGTGGAACAGGCAAGGCGTTGTAGGGAAAGGTTGTGTTAAAATTAAATTGGGCGTTACCAGTCCTGACACTAGGAATATAAGGTACGGTACTTGATACCAGTATAATTTGACTGGCAGTGATTCCATTAGCAGAACGATAAAAATTAAGATTGTTTACCACGATAGTTGTTGTTCCTATGTTGCCTGGAGGACTGATAAATCCGGGTACGTTGATGGATAGCGTGAAGCTGGCGGGAGAGATTGACCCCGCCAACAGGCCTTGCGTGTAAAAGCTGACAGCATCAGTAAATACCCCCGCAGTCCAAGTCTGCCCTGCTGTAACAATGCGTGCATTGGCGGCTATCGCACCGGAAGCAACACTTGCCACCGCCGTATAGAGTAAACCGCCCCCGGGTGATAGGGCAACTTCATTGTTTCCGGTTAAGCCAAGTAATACAAGGCTACCAATACTCGAAAGTTTCATATGCACTGCACCGACTGGAAAACTGCCACTAGTGGTGCTGTTAAAAATTGAGGTATTGGATTTTACTGAAAAAGAAGGAAGTAAGGTAATTACACTGGTATAAGTGCCAGCGTTGATAGCTGTATTATAGTCGGTTCTAGCCTGTATATTGGCTTGAGGTAGCGTCAGAGATGTCGTCTGCCCATAAGTACTATATCCATATAGGCTTAATAAGCCTAGGAAATATACCACAAAATTCCACTTAATATGTAATTTCTTTTTCTGCAATTTTCAAATCATATTGGCTACCGGCATCTAATATTGCAACGGCAAGATAATTTCCTGCGACAAGTTTCTCTGGAAGATCGATTTGCACCCATTGATCCGAGTGGGGGAGCATCGCAATAGCGACAGTCTTAACGGGTATTTCTTCGCCTGTCTCTGTATTGGTCAGCTCAAAGCGCACATAGGCATCCTTATTAATCTGCCCTGTGTTTTTAACGTGTATGTCCATCCGGCGCACCGGCTGACCTGTATGACCTGGAATGACATGCCTGTCCTCGAAAGCAAGGAATTCCAGATCCCCGGGGTTTAATCCTGAAGGGGTATGGTAAATTTGGATGCCTACTTCGATTAGTACGTTCATATGAAGACCATTTTTGAGTGCAGCTTTCTGTTCCTTCACTTGTGTAAAGAAGAGCATCGTGTTGGTTAGCTGCAGGGACGCTGGGTTTTTTGGGATAGTCATGGAAAGATTTACCGATTTGGTCTCTCCTGGAGCCAAACGTACCGTGTTTTCCGATAGCGTAAGCCAAGCCGCATTTGATTGCGGTTTTTGGCCTTCAGAATAATATTTTTTTACCCCAATCGAATCGCGATCCCAATCTTTAAGATTGGCGACAAAATAGAGTTCAGTGTTCGAGGTGTTGCTAAATGTAATGATCTGAGAAACTGTCTGCCCTGGATCGCCAGTAAAAAAAATGCGGGATGGAGAAATCGAAATACCCTGTCCATAGATCAGGGTATTACAGATACAAATGACGAATAGTGTTAAATAATATCTCACGGATAAAATTATCTTTCCAGTTAGAGTTGTGTTGCGGTATAAGTGACTGTTGTACTATAGGCCGATGCACCAAGATTTAAAAGCGATGCAGGATCTGCTATGGTATAATCCACGGTGTAGCTAGCCCCCGTGGTTGCAGTCGAACCGTTGACTAAAGCGGCCGGGGTTGTACTTAATGGTACATTCGCTTCTGGAGTACCCCCATTGGCCGAAGTGGAAGGTACATTCACCGTTACAATATCCAAAGCGGGCCCCCCTGCAGGCGTAAATGCGGCAGTTGCCGCAACAGTGAGGTTATACGGTTTATTGCTCACTACCGTAAAATGACCTGCTTTCTCAATAGTTTTTGAAGCAGTATAATCAGCCGCAGTTGTATACGTAAAATTAACTGTTGGGGTTGCACCTAAGGTGATTGATATGGCATCTGTCAAGTTGATATTTACAGTAACAGGTTGGGAGGTTGCCGTCACTTGGGCTTTGGCTTGATTTCCAAAACATATGGCTACAAGCGCAATGAGGGGTATAAATAGGTTCTTTTTCATAATTTCCTCTATTTTATTGGATTAAACTCTAGTAAAGTTAATTAGCAACTGTGCTAAATGCAATGAGCAGAAGTCACATGATGATGTTATAAAGTTGAGTAGATGGGAGAAACCGCGTATATTTGCAGCCAAATGTTGGAGTCCAAAAGAATTTATCAAATCGATTTTTTTCGATTTATTGCAGCATCAGCAGTAGTGTTTTATCATTATATGTATCGCGGGGCTGCTGCTGGAAATATGTCTCTTTTGCGTTTTGATGGCGTTGGTGACTATGTCAAATATGGTTATCTGGGCGTCGACCTATTTTTTATCATCAGCGGTTTTGTGATCGCTTTCTCTATCAAGCATCTATCGTTGCGTAAATTCTGCTATTCTCGATTTAAGCGCTTGTACCCGATGTATTGGATCTGCTTGCTGCTGACCTGTGTGATTACCTATTTTTTTGGCGCGCCGCGTTATCATGTAACATTTACTCAGCTACTGGCCAATCTGACGATGACGCAGAAATTATGGGGACAAGGCGATGTAGATGGTGCCTACTGGTCACTTTATGTTGAGTTGAAATTTTACCTGATCATAGTCTTATTCCTGATTCTAAATCAATTTAAAAGAGTAGGATTAGATTACCTGGTTTATTTTTGGCTGTTATTGTCGAGTCTACGTTTTTTTTTCGGACCGTCCGAAATGTATGATGGACTCCACGAGTTTTTTTTACTCGATTGGAGTGCCTACTTTATTGCGGGAATTATATGTTGCCAAATTTTTTTGCATGGAGTAAAAATAAAGCATATGATCGCCCTACTTTGGTGCTTGTACATTTCGATCGACAGCGCTATTGGTCGAATTCACTGGCTGGAGCGTACTTTTCATAGTGATTTTTCTCCTTATATCATTGGGACCGCCATTGTCGTGTTTTACTTACTTATGTTACTGGTTTCCTGTAAAAAACTTCAGTTTATTAATTCGTCCAAGTTTGTTAAAATTGGCATGTTGACCTATCCCCTGTATTTAATCCACCAGCATATAGGGTTTATCATTTTTAATCAGCTCTATCCGTATATCAATAAATACGTGCTCCTTTCGGCTGTTGTAATGCTGATGCTAGCACTTGCTTATTTCTTAAGTGATCGTATTGAACCGTGGATTATAAAACGTTTTAAGAAATAAATAGGCGGCCGAGCGTAGGATCTATAAAGGAAATACTGCCTTCCAACTAGAAGACAATATTTCCTTTATAGATCAGCGATTTCACTGGAGATATTCTTGAAACTGCTTCTGCGGAACAGCTGGCTTCGAGTAAGGCAATATCTGCACTATCTCCGACTTTGGGCCATTGCATATTGCCTTTGTCGTCCAAAGGAGTGGGACCAGCAGTGGCAAGCTTGAGCATGCGAGATAAGCCAAATTCAGTTGTTTGGCCATAAACCTGAGCCGCAAGATTGGCTTTTTGTAAGACACTACCCGTACCAAATGTGTTCCAATGGTCTACAATACTGTCATTTCCCGTCATCACTTCAACGTTGTTCTCTAGTAAGGTTGGGATTGGCATAATTAATCCACCGAATGGAATTGTAGAAATAATGCCAATTTGTGCGTCGCAAAGTTTTTCTGCCATTTCTTGTTGTTTGGATTTTTCCAATCGACCCAATACAAAACAATGGCTGATGTAGGTCTTACCTTTAAGAACTGGATTCTCGTTCACTTTGTTAATTAAGTACTCTACGGTTTTCAAGCCTGATTCACCCGATTCGTGCAAATGAATGTCAATTCCCTTGTTATGATCTAATGCCAGCTGAACCGTAAAATCCATTGTTTTTTCAATAGCCCCATCAATGGAAAATGGGTCGACTCCACCGATAAAATCAATATTGGTTTTGGCGGCTTCCTTAAGGTAGGGCACCGAGTCAGTATAGTATACACCGTGCTGCGGAAAAGCAACCAGTTCAGCCCCGAATCCGTCTTTCTTGTTTTCCAGTGCCAGTTGTAGCTTACTTAAAGCGTCTAGTTTGGATGTCGGTTCAATATTAACATGACTGCGTGCGAAAGTAGTACCATTACCTTGCAATAGTTCGATCAGCTTTTCTGCTTTATAGGTTGCATTTTTTAATAGTTCGGGCAGAATTTTCTCTTCGAGGGCAATCATGCCTTTTACACCTCCGGCCCTTTGCCTTACTGCCTGCCACTTGTCACCATAATAGGTTTTGTCCAAATGGATGTGCATATCGCGGAAAGAGGGTAGCATCAAAAGCCCTTTTGCGTCGATAGCATCGGAAGCATTAATATTGGAACTTATAGCCTTGATCTTCCCGTTAGCAATCTGAATAGAAAATAGGCCTGTCGTTGTTGAAATCACATGGCCACCAGTATCGTACTCAAAGCCCGTTTCTAGCAACACATTTTTTAATGTATAGTTTTTTTGCATCGCGGAGTCGCTCAATAGGTTTTGGTTCACCATTTTATGTCGGTTTTCTGCAAATAACATTGCTGGTATAAGTGTCGAACCCGCAAGTGCTAACGTAGAGTTTCTAATAAATTCCTTGCGGGTAAAGGCCATTGATTTCATAAGCGCATAGTTGTCTAAAAAAAGCATCTGGTATTGTAGGTTACAAATTTATAGGACTGTCGTGCTATTTTTGCTGGGAGATATCTGCCATTTCTTGTGTAATTTATCTATTTTTCATTTTCTTCTTAACAAACTTATTGTCTCCCCCGCTTGACGATTGTCTCTAAAGTCACTGGGACTGGTACCTATCTGCAGTTTAAAGAAATTCGAAAAATAAGCTTGATCTGCGAATCCCAACTCAAAGGCAATTTCTTTGATGGACCGTTCGGAGCTTTGTAAGAGCCGTTTTGCTTCAATGTTTATTCGTTGGTGGATAAGCTGTGTAGCAGATATTTTTAAATGCTTTTTACATAGAATATTAAGATAATTAGGTGAAATATTAAGTTTTTCGGCATAAAATGCCACCATTTTCTGTTCCCTGAAGAATTCGTCAATGAGCATATTAAATTTAGCAAGTCGCGGAACAGATTGATAAACCTTGAATTCGGTGAACGCAGACTCTGCCTCTCGACTTACAATCGCGGCAATGACGCCCGCTCGGGCACTAATTAAAGGAATAAGTGAGTTTTCTCTTTTCAATTCTTGTTTGACGGATTCAAATTCATAAAGTAATTGTGCAAAGGAATCTGCAGAGAGATCAATGACAGGATGGTTTTGATAATTGGTAAAAGAAAAGCGAAAAAAAGGTGCAAAATGTTCAAAGAGAGGGCGCTCAATCATGAGTTGGTAAGCTATAGTATCGGCATAGATATGCCACTTGTGCATTTGGCCTGGAAAGAGAATATGGACCTGATGATCTTTTATCCTATAGTCGATAGAATCGATGGTATGTACGCCAGAAGCTTTATGGAACAGATTAATGATAAAAAAATCATGCTTATGCGGTTTTTCGATAAGCCGTTCGCCATGGAGTTCGTTAAATAGGAGTTCTTCCCGTCCTGCTGTCTGTTCTTTTCGGAAACCATCCAGACCAATAACTGGCACCCAAATTTTTGAATTTCGCTTTTCCATAGAATATCTTATCAAATCTAAAATACAAAATACCTTCGAGTATTTGGGAATACGTGGTATTATAGCGCTTTCTTTCAATTGAGGATAGCGTTATTAGAAGGAGTGTTAGTTAAAATCGGGAGAATATCGGCTAAAATAAACCTATATATAATGAGCTTTTGTGATTAATTTTATAAATGTCAGGGAGACATCAATGAAGAGTGTCCGTCATGTAGCTAAGCACACTCAATTGTGCCGGGCAATACGTAAACCGAAGATTATGAATACACGAAATAGATAATATTATGAAAAGATATAAATTACATGTCGCAATACTTTTTACGATTTTTATCAAAACGATAGATGTCGCGGTAGCGCAAGGTGGAGATCAGATATTGGATGGAATTGGTGAGACAGGAATGGTGGCCCGTTATGTCTTTGATGGGGATTTAAAAGATTGGTCAAGAAATGGTCTGCATGGTAAATTTCAAGGAGAGAAAGCATTATTTGTAGCTGATAAGCAATTTAAAAAGGTATTGTCTCTAGCCGGGGGAAAAGATGATTTTGTCGTATTACCGTCGCAAGTACTCTCGGATTTGGAGTCTATTAGTATAACAGGCTGGTTGTACTTGAGGGCAGCGCAGCCTGAACAATATCTTTTTGACTTCGGACAAGATCTTGCGAGGCATTTTGCAGTAACACCGACAGGAACAGCGCAAAAAGCTGGATATTTGGGTGTTATTTCTCAAAAGAAGACTGAAGTAAAAAGTGCAGCGTCTCCTTCGGTTCCGTTGAACAAATGGGTGCATCTGGCCATTGTGGTCGATGTTACTACAGGGGCTTTACAAACGTATTTGGACGGAAGGCCCGTTGGAGAAGTCAAAAATATTCCGCAAGAACTGAGCGCAGTTTTTGGACAGCCGGGAAGCAAAAGGAAATTACAGATTGGAAAGCCCCTATTGGGCGGCAATTCGAGTTTAAATGCTTTGCTCCATGATTTCAGGGTCTATCGGGTGCCACTTAGTCGAGCCCAGATTGCCACGGTATATGGCAATGCATTGAAAGGCGTACACGAAGATACAAGCACCAAAGGCAAGCCCGAGGATGATTTACCTAGATTTCCGATGAATAAAGCAGAATTGTATAATGCCTATTTAACTGGAGTCGCAGATGTCAGCGTAGAAACGGAGGTTGGGGAATTGCCACGATTGCCTAATTATGTCGTCGGTACTTATAAAGATGGTATGGTAGGGCCGAAAGTACGGGTGCTATGGCCGTCTCCAACCGATAATAGCACAGTTTTACAGCAGACAGCCTACACGATAACTGGACGTATCCCCGGAACGGATCTTCAACCAAAAGCAATTGTTAGTGTCAAGGGAAAGATAAACTCTAACATCCCTAACTTAAAATTGGAACCCTTCCATTTGGATCAGGTGACTCTTAATGTAGACGAAGGACATCATCACACCAAGTTTATTGAAAACCGTGATAAGTTTATGGATATATTGGCTACATCAGATCCCAATTCTTTTCTTTATATGTTTCGTCACGCTTTTGGACAAAAGCAACCAAAGGGTGCAAGGCCTCTGGATGTATGGGATAGCCAGGATATCAAATTACGAGGTCATGCAACTGGACATTACCTAACAGCAATTGCGCAAGCTTACGCCAGTACAGGGTATGACAAAGCCCTTCAAGTAAAATTTTTGGGTAAAATGGATACGATGATCAATGAACTTTACGCTTTGTCAAAATTGTCGGGTGTACCGAAGCAATCGGGGCAGGCATATGTCGCTGATCCAGCGGCAGTGCCTATTGGTCCTGGTAAATCAGCGTATGACTCTGATTTGAGTGATGAAGGAATTCGTACAGATTATTGGAACTGGGGACTTGGATTTATTAGCGCCTATCCTCCCGACCAGTTTATAATGCTTGAACATGGGGCTAAATATGGGGGGCAGAAGAACCAGGTTTGGGCACCTTATTACACCCTGCACAAGATCCTGGCCGGTCTGATGGATGTTTATGAAGTAAGCGGAAATAAAAAAGCATTGGAAATCGCACAAGGCATGGGCAACTGGGTGTATACGCGTTTAAACAATATCCCGACCGAAACATTAATCAACATGTGGAATACCTATATCGCAGGTGAGTTTGGAGGGATGAACGAAGTGATGGCAAGGTTGTATCGTGTTACGGGTGAACAAAAATATTTAAAAACCGCCCGTTTATTTGATAACATTGATCTGTTTTACGGTAATGCAGCACATACACATGGACTGGCAAAAAATGTGGATACTTTTAGAGGATTGCACGCCAATCAGCATATCCCACAAATTGTAGGCAGCATGGAGCTATACCGTGTATCAAATGACCCTCAATACTATAAGGTAGCCGATAATTTTTGGTATAAAGTCACCAGCGATTATATGTATAGCATTGGTGGCGTGGCGGGGGCGAGGAATCCGGCCAATGCCGAATGTTTCATCAGTCAACCTGCAACATTATATCAAAACGGATTTTCTGCAGGGGGCCAAAATGAAACCTGTGCAACCTATAATATGCTGAAATTGACGAGTGATTTGTTTATGTTCGATCAGCGTGCAGAGCTGATGGATTACTATGAACGTGGACTATATAATCACATCTTAGCTTCCGTTGCGGAGAATAGTCCAGCAAATACCTATCATGTTCCTTTGCGTCCTGGTTCAATCAAACAATTTGGAAATGCAGATATGCACGGGTTCACCTGTTGTAATGGGACGGCTATAGAGAGCAGTACCAAATTGCAGAATACGATTTATTTTAGAAGTAAAGATGATCAATCATTGTATGTTAATTTATATATCCCTTCTACTTTGCAATGGAAAGAGCGGGGAATCAGGATTGAACAACAGACAAATTTTCCAAAAGCAGATCATACATCGTTGACCATACGCGGTAATGGCAAATTCGATCTTCATGTTCGGGTACCAAGTTGGGCGACAAAGGGATTTTTCGTTACTATAAATGGAGTTGACCAAAAAATTGCCGCCGATCCTGGAACTTATCTTAGCATAAACCGTAACTGGAAAGATGGTGATGTGGTTAAGCTAAAAATGCCCTTCGATTTCCATCTCGACCCGGTTATGGATCAGCCGAATATCGCAAGCCTATTTTATGGCCCCGTTCTCTTGGCGGCTCAGGAACGTACCGCAAGAAAAGATTGGCGTAAAGTAACTTTAGACGCAAAGGATATTGGTAAATCTATTAAAGGAAACCCAGAAACATTGGAATTTTATATAGACGATGTGCTTTATAAACCGTTTTATGATACCTATGGGCGTCATTCGGTTTACTTGGATGTGAGTTTAAAGTAACGGTAAAAAGGTACACCTTGTCATTTCGAAAGTTGACAAGGTGCGTTTTTATGTTATTAATCTTCCCCTGCCTCTGCATGCAGTTCGAAAGATAGCTTAACGAGGTCTTGACCTGCAAACTTGGCTTCATAATTAGACAAGTTCCAGTCTGTGCGTGTAATGGTTGCTTTGGTGGAAGCATCTTTTAATTTCCTTAATACAAAGAGCACTTGCTTTTCGCCAGCATTGACGATACCGGCGGTAAAGTAGGTGATTATTCCGGTTGTTTCTGTAGCATCACTAATTGTTGTTCCATCGGCATATTTTGTTTCACGCGTCTGAAATATCGCACCATTTTCACCAGTGGTGTTAGGATTTAAAATAAATGATCCGCCTAATAGGAATGCTTTGTAGTAATCTGCAGTAGCCTTATTAAGGATGTACTGATTTTGAATCTCCTGCGCTGATACATCGTATTGTTTAAATTCAATTTTATAGATTTTTGCGGGATGTAGGTGCGCGTGACCACCGGATAGAGCTTGACCTTTTTCGTTAAAGTTGAGGGTCATGGGTTCTGCATTGCTCTTGTCAGCTAGATCGTGAAAATGGTTTCCATGCGCTGTTCCAGTTACTTCTGTGAAGACAAGTTTAAAGCTCGGTTTTACATCGGCGGCCGTAATCGTTAATGCTGATTCTGCTGTAGTCGCATTTCCGGCTTTGTCGGTGACTGTAAGATGAAAATGATAAGCCCCAGCAGGAGCATCGGCAGGAACATCAATGTGTTCATGGAAGGTAACATTTTTTACGCCGATATATTTACCGTCAGTAAAGGCTTTTGTGAACTTATAAGAGCCACCACCTTCTTGATGAACCTCAATGTCGATTTTAGCAATCAGTCCTTCGGCGACAATTTCACCTTCTAGGTGCAGATCTGAACCTGCTTGCACGGTTTTAGTGTTTCCACTCCCGATTTCGAGTGCGCCTATCTGAGGTTTTGCAAGTGCTGAAATTTCCTCGTTATCTTTCTTACAGGACGATAGTAAGCCTAAAAGAACAGTACTTAACAGGAAGAGGAAGCGAATGTTTCTAGTTTTCATGTAAAATGGATTTAATTAAATTGAGTTGATAAATAAGTATGGTATTACTCGAGTATACGGATGCTAATTCCCTTTTGACTACTCCATCCTGCGAGGTCGGTCACCTGGATCATAAAATGATAATTGCCCGGATCGATATCTGCAGGGACATCAATTTGTAACTCGGCATGATATCGCTGTGGCTGCGCGGGAATATTAACTGTTTTAACCAAAACAAAAGGCTTTACGGGTTTTTTGATAGCCTCTATTGTACACTCTCCGATTTCGGTACTGTGTGAATGATGGTCAAAGTTATGGTGTATATTGATGCTATAACTTCCTAACGCCACATTGTCCGATAGTGTACTGCTGAAAGTAAAACTGGTGCCTCGCTTAATTGTGCTACATTGTTTTGGGAAAGCATTTTCGGTATCGATGGCGATGGTCGGTTTTTCGGTATCGATGTTTTCCTTATCTTTCTTACAGGCCACAGTCATGGCAAATATGACTGTAATGATTGTGTACTTTTTAATTGTTTTCATGTATGAATAGTTATTGTTCTATCTTCCTCAATGATCTGTTGTGGTGTACTTTCCGTAATCGGCTATTGACTGACGTTGGTTCATTGCGGAGAAAGAGTGTAGTTGTTGATAATCTTAAGAGCGAGGCTTTTTCCCGAATGGTATTCCGATGGACAGCATAAAATTTCGCCCTTGTTCCGGTAATGCTATCAGACGATAAAAGCT
The DNA here is from genome assembly GCF_002376635.1 of Sphingobacterium sp. UBA3549. NCBI lineage: Bacteria > Pseudomonadati > Bacteroidota > Sphingobacteriia > Sphingobacteriales > Sphingobacteriaceae > Sphingobacterium > Sphingobacterium sp. UBA3549. The sequence goes on from NZ_DFOE01000011.1 coordinate 353,617, forward strand.
GGTATGATCCATATATTTTTTATCAAAAAGATTTTGAATCTGCAGGCGTAGTTGGATGTCAGAACCCGAAAGATTCAGCTGCGTTCCTGTCCGAAAGTTAAACACCTGATATGCAGCTGTGATCTCCTCTGGAGGAACAATATGATGCTGAGCTGCCGTCCATTTACAATCGAGGGAAAAGTAAGTCTCTTTAAAACACTTGCTATTTTTTGCTGTCCAGCTGATGTCTATCAAAGCGGAAGGCGCAGGAGAAAAGGGAAGTGTATAGCCTTTCTTTGCTCCCGATAGCTGTTCCGAACGGATGTATTCAGCCAATAATTCTAATTTCCATTGTTTCAGCGGCCGGTAGCTAAGTTTGAGTTCTGCACCATGACGACGTACCCGACTCTCCGTATATTCAAAAATTTGATTCCCTGCCCCGTAGTATTGATCGTAGCTTGAGGTCGGATTGAGGTAGATATAATTCGCAAAGTAATTAAAAAATGGTGTGAAGGCAACATTGGCCTTTTTCCCATTCCATGTTAATGATAAATCCATCTGATAGGACTGTTCGGGCGACAATGAGCCATTGCCTTTTTCATAACTGAAGTAATGATAATTGACTCCATTGGCAGCGAGTTCCTGCGCAATTGGAGCCCTAAAACTCTTGCCTATATTGATTTTTGTCTCCAAAGAACCAAATTGACGAGCCGCCCCAAAAGACCAGACCAAGCTATTGAAACTTCGGCGGAGTGCCGATGCCCTAACAATCCTTGTGGTCATGTTGCCTTCCTGCTGCGAATAGAACCAATCTTGATAGGATGACGTATGAATATGGCTATAATCGTACCGCAATGCACCATACAACGTGGTATGATCGGCCACTACAAATTGATCATAAACGAATAGACCCAATGCTTTTTGCGTAAAGGATGGAATCAGGAAACTCCAACCGTCAATTTGATTGTCCTGATATTCTCCGTTTAAGCCAATCGTTAGCCGATGCGCCGCCAAATCAAATTGATCTTTAACAGTAATACTATAGATCTGTTTGTCATATGATCTTTCCAAACTAGCGGGGATGGTCATATCTTTTGGATAGACGGGGGGCATATAGCCATGGGCCGTGTAATTATTGAATTCTTGACGATAGTTCTTTTGATACCCCAAGTCAACCCAAAGTTTATGCTTGTTTAGGTCGATAAAGTTGCGGTTAATCAGCTTCAAATGATTCACAGTCTGTTTTGGAAAACCAATGTCCCGGCTCGATCTGTCATAGAAAGCTGTATCTACACCCCGAGGTTCCAAGCCGTGCGCATTAGCAAAGAAGCCAAACTTAGTATGGTAATTACTCAGATACAACATGGAGGAAAAACGATCTGACATGTAGCCTCCGCGTAATTGAACATGTGTTTCTCTTCCGGCTGTATTCCGTACATGGCGATCTTTTAGACGTACCGCATAATTATAAACATAAACAGTGTCTGTAGGGACGCGATAATCGCCATAATCCAAATGTGTAAAGCCACCGCCGAAGACCCAATTCCCCTTTCGGCCTTGTGCTTGAAACGATCCGCCAAAGGTAGCGTTGTTTGATTTGGTCAGTAAGTTAAAGTGCCCCCTAAAACCTGTGTCCTGTAGTTCCGATGGTGGCAATAGTCGGATGACGCCACCAATGGCGTCTGAGCCATACAAAAATGAGCTGGAGCCTTTAATTACCTCGGCACTTCCTACGCTGAATTGATCGATTTCCAATCCATGATCCAATCCCCACTGTTGTCCTTGATGTTTAATTCCGTTTTCTACCGTAGCGACACGATTGAATCCGAGTCCTCGAATCTGAGGTTTGGACTGATTGGCACCTATGCCTATGGCATTGACACCAGGAAGTCGGCTTAATGTCTGCATTAAGCTCCCGGCTTGATATTTTTGTATAGAGTCGGCATTGAGCATCTGGATCGATAGTATCCCTTCCGCTGCCCGATGGTAACGTCGCCGGCCAACTTTAACTTCTTCAAGCTCGATGCTTTTTTCCTGCCCGTAAGATGGGAGGCACATGTGGTGTGCGACGACAAGTGAAAAAATGATGTACCTATTCATCGAGTTGGATTTATTTATTGCAATTAAGTTGCAACAAATATAGGCAAAAAGATTTTAAAAGCAATTAAGTTGCGTTGTTGATTTGTGTTATTCTCGTCTTTCCCTCTACAGTGGCAAAGTTTTTGTTACTTTTTAGCGCCTTCAGGGCACAAAAAAGCTTATTTTACCACGTACTACAAGGATTATATATGAAGTTAAGTGAAGAATATTTCAGTAAAGTTGCTGCATTGCAATCCGCTGAACCTCAATTGACAATTGATCTGTCGAAACCCATTACACCAGATATATGGCTTGATGCTCTCATTCATTTTGAGTATAATATGCAGCAGCCCAGTGCAACCACTCTTTACGATGCATTGTTTGAAAAAGGAACTGATTTTGCTGCAAATGTCTATTTAAACGATGAGGATTATACTTTTTTTATCGATAAAATCAGAGCAATATTGGAACGCTATGCCACTATAAGTCCGCAAGCATGGGTCGAGTTGGGGCTACAACATGTTTTATGTCGCCGGCATGCTGTAGAAAAGGAAAAAGCGTCGTTGTATTTAAATAGAGGTATGGAGGCTGGGGTTAAATGGGCGAGACCTCTTTATTTATATTATAATTATTTAGGTGTGTTGGCTGATATTGAACGGGAAACCGCCAAAGCTGAACTTGAATCGCTTGCTTTGGGAGGCGATCTTTATGCAACCGCGTATATTGCCCATATAGATGTATGGACCGATAAATTTGAAGAAGTCTTTGATCGAATTCAGGTGCTTAGACACGCTCAGGAGAAAAAACTATTACGCCATTATTATGAAGCGTTACAATTTTACTACGCTCGTAAAGACAATAAAGCCAAACGCCTGGAGATCCTGGAAGAGGGTATCGCCTTGACCGATTCCCGATACTGCAGGTTTGTTCTGAATGATATAAAACGCGCAGATGCAACTTCTTCCGTTGAACTGGAACGTCTTATACCAGAATATCACGAATTATTTGAATATGGAATGATGGACGCTGCAGTGCAGATAGCGCTCATCAAACTTCAGGGATTAAGTAACACTAATCAGGTAAAGGAGGATTTCGAGCAGCCACTATGGTATTTGCAGAAAGCATACGACTACAATAATATTTATGCAGGCTATCGTCTTGCCTGTCTTTACCTCTATAATGACACACTTCAGGATATCGAAAGGGGCCTGTCTTTATTGCAGCTACTCGACCAGCGAGATGATTATGTCGAAGCGCAGGTTGAACTTGCGGAAATACTGCTAGAAGGAAGATTCCTGCCGAGAGATGAAACATCTGCCTTCCAGAAATTTAGTGCACTGGCACAAAAAAATATTGCCTATGCGAAGTTGCGCATGGGCAATATGATAGAATCTGGCTATGATGGAATAGATCCTGATTACAAGGTAGCTTTTGCCTATTATCAAGATGCCGCAAAAGATAAACTCCCGCAGGCTCTATATCAGGTCGGCAGGTACCTGAAATATGGCATTCATGGCGAAGAACCTGATTTGGCAGCTGCAATCCCTTACTTCGAAGAAGCGGCCGCTTCTAATAATGTTACTGCACTAACGGAAATGGGATTAGCGTCCGAATTGAAGGCCGAACCAGACTACAAATTGGCTTTTGATTATTTTTCACGTGCAGCTGATCTGGGTTACCCATATGCTTATTATCTGAAGGGAATTTATTTAGAAAATGACTATCACCAGACAGGCGCTCCTCAGCCAACCGCTGCTTTTGCCGCCTTTGAAGCAGGTGCTAGCATGCAAGATTTAAATAGTATATATGAACTAGCTCGATGTTACCGTGGTGGCATAGGTACGGAAATAAATCTAGATCGGATGATCGATTTATACCAAAAGGCTGCCGAGCGAAACCATGTGCAGGCGTTGACTGATCTTGCCCTTTGTTATGAATATGGTTATGGGCTGAGCAAAGATGCTTTTAAAGCACAAGAATATATTAAAAAGGCGGCTGATTTAGGTTTTCCGTATGCAATCTACGTCATGGGAAGATACTATTTGACCGGCCTTGTGAAACAGGATGTGCCCCTTGGTCTTCAATTGCTGGAAAAGGCTGCACAAAAAAATGTAGGTGAAGCATTGTTGCTGCTAGGCGACTATTTTTTCTTCGACTATGATCAGCGTGAAGAATATGATAAAGGCTTTGATTACTATACGCGTGCTGAGAAGCTTGGATATTTGACAGATGGACTGGGTATGTGTTATGAGTTTGGTATCGGAATAGAAGCACAGCCAGCAAAAGCATTTGAGTATTATAAACAGGCCGCAGAACGAGGAAATCAGGAAGCGATCTATCGACTGGGTCGCTGTTTGTATTTCGGAATAGGTGCCGAGATCGATAAAACAGCTGCTTATAGCCAATTTATTGAAGTAGCACAACAAGGAAATGTTTATGCCTGTTATTTTGTTGGCTTACAACTGCTGGACGGAGAAGGTGTACCGACAGACCTTCATGACGGTATTGAATGGCTGATGAAAGCTGCCGATGCTGACCATGCTGATGCACAATATAAACTGGCCAACTGCTACCTCATGGGAGATGGCGTGGAAGAAAATGAAACGCTTGCCTTGGAGTGGTTTGAACGGGCGGCAGATAATGGACATGAAGAAGCTATTCGATTGACAAAGAAAACGAGAAAGTAACAAAAACATGCAGGAAGAAAAATCATATTCCTTTCAGGTAAACTTGAAAGGAATGATCGCGCTGCTCTCAGAGCACCTTTATAGCGATCCCAACACATTTATTCGGGAACTGCTTCAAAATGGGGTGGATGCAATTACAGCATTAAAACACTTGGATGAACATCATCAAGGAAAAATCAAGATAGAATTACCAAACGTTGAGCAACCTAAATTTATGTTCCAAGATAATGGAATAGGTCTCAAGGAGTCCGATATCCACCAATTTTTGTCGGTTATTGGCGAGAGTTCGAAAGGTAAGGACATCAAGGATGCACAGGATTTTATTGGAAAGTTTGGCATTGGACTGCTCTCTTGTTTTGTCGTCAGTGATGAGATTATTGTGGAAACAAAATCGGTGCTTGAACAGCAACCCTTACGCTGGACGGCTAGAGCTGAAGGCGACTATAAGATTGAGCGCCTGAGTGATGATGATATTCCTGTGGGAACGAAGGTAATTTTAAGCCCCAAAAAACAATACAATTATATTTTTGAAGCGGACTATTTCGAGAAGAAAATTAAGTTTTATGGAGATGCACTGCGAGAATCCATTTCAATCGTGGTAGGAGGTGTTGAAAAGATCATCCATAAGGATGAACCTAAATGGCTTGCTTCATCGGTTTCGAAAACAGATTTGTTAGCGATAGGGAAAGAGCTATTTCATGTCAACTTTTTGGACGCAATTCCATTTGAAACGACTGCGGGAAAAGCAAAGGGCGTGTTGTATGTTTTACCTTTTCGTACGCAATTTAGCAGCAAGCAGCGTCACCGTATCTATTTGAAGCGCATGTTCCTAGCCGAAGAAGATCAATCGATTTTGCCAAACTGGGCATTCTTTGTACGTATGCTTGTCAATACGGAGGAACTTAGTGCCACCGCATCGCGGGAGTCTCTGATGAAAAATGATTTGCTGCGGCAGGCGAGAAAGGAAATTGCTGCCGTTTTGAAGACGTACCTGCAGCAAGTGAAGAAGATTGATTACGATATTTATATACGTATTATCCAAACGCATTATCTTCATTTAAAAGCATTCGCCCTAGAAGATCCCGATTTCCTAGCAATCTTTTTGGCGGATATCCCGTTTGAAACCAACCGTGGACAACGAAGCTTTCAAAATATAATTGATTATCAGCAACAACTCTATTATTGCGCCGACTTTGAAGATTTTAAACAGATTGACCGAATGGCTGATACGCAGGGGATAATGCTTATTAATGCTTCTTATACGTTTGATACCGAGCTACTCCGTAAGATCAAACAAAAATATCCCGAGTATACTATTACAGAGATGTCGCCCAATCAGCTACTAGAGACCTTTCAGCCGATTCATGAAGACGAGCATCATCAATATTTTTCTTTTCAGAAAGATGCACAACGCATTTTGGACGACTACAACTGCATTTTGGAAATTAGACGGTTTAAACCAGTTGATACGCCGGCCATTTTTACAAAAATGGACCAAAATAACGTGGAAAATACGATTAGCCAATTGAAGGAAAATGCAAATCCCTTTGCGCAGGTACTCAAGACATCCAGGCCAAATAAGATCCAGAATACATTATGTTTAAATGCCGATAATGCATTGATCACCACGCTAATGGATATAAAGGATGCGTATATGCTCCGTTCAGTGATGGAAGTCCTGTATGTGCAAGCGTTGATTTTAGGCAAGTATCCGGTACAGGAACGTGAAATGAAAGTCTTGAACGAGGCCCTGAAGAACCTCATTGTCATGGGACTGGATAATTTCGTGAATCTTTAAGCCGTTTTTTTACGTTTCTCATCCGGCCATTAGAAAAGTTGTTTATAACGGAACTATAATTCATTAAAAGAACACAATAAAATAGAAATGTATACACTTAAAATTCAGAAACTTCGCAATCAAGTTGCACGAGTAGATAATACATTGGAGAAAGTCAACCTATTGACGCAGGCTATTCGGATTGCCGATGAAAATCAAGATATTGAATGGGGATATGAGCTCCGTTTAGATTTAATTAGCGAGGAGATCGATCTTGCTTTTTCGACTGAATCTTTACCTGCTTTTGCTTGGATACTGCAGGCGTATGATGAAAATCCGGAACGCTTTAACGAAGAGGATTTCTTATGGCAGTATAAATGGATGATGGCCGAACTATATGACAATCCCGCGGTCAGCCGTGAACAGATAGAAGCTGCTCTAGGCGACTTTGAACAACGGTTGATCCGTAATGGTTATGGTAAGCGCGCCATATACAACGAAGAACTCAGTGATGCCCTGGCGCAAAAGGATCTGGCTGCTGTTGAAGTGGCATTGACGAATGTGAATGCTTTGCAAAGAGATGATATGAGTGACTGTGAAGCATGTGAAATGGATGCAGAAGTATCAGCAACATTAATGCAGTATGGCTATGCCCCAGCAGTAGAAAAAGCTTTTCCACTCATTGAAGGACAGTTCACCTGTTCACATGTTCCTCTGCGTACTGCCGTAAACCTTGCATATGAAGGTTACAAGCATGGAGATGCTGAACAAGCAGACAGAATGGCAAAACTCGCAGAAACGGAGGTGTTTAAGAAAGAGAAAGATTCCGCAATATTAATATCAGCTATTAAACTAGCAACATATTTCTCGTATACCGACCTCGGTAAATCCAAGGAATGGATCGAACGATTTTTACCCTGGGCCGATGGACCCGAAAATAGATCCATGTTTCAGTTGGCGTGCTACGTTTGTGAAGCCATGAAAAATTTTAGAGCTGACGAACATTTTATGCTTGAGCTAGGGCAGCAGCATAATCTTTTCCAAGGTAAAACTAGCTACACAGCTAGCGAACTGGCTGGGCATTATAGGAAATTGGCGCATCAACTTGCGGATCGGTTTGATCAACGTAATGGCAATAACAACTTTCGCAATCAACTAGCAGCCTTATAGGTTTCAATAGCTTCTATAAATCCCTGATTTCCGTGATGGGATTGCGCTATGTTCGAAGCTATCTTTGTGTAAATGAGTTCCAAATACTAAAATTTAAAATAAAAATAGATCAATATGATTAAAAAGATGATTACCGCCGTTTTGACCATGGCGGTTCTTACTATGTCGAGTTGTGAGTCGGGAGCAAAAGATCCTGCAGCATACAATAATTCGATTATTACTGTGATCAACGGAAGTGAAAAACATGTGACGGACATGAATGCAGCAATGAATAGCTCCGATTATACCAAAGCTGAACAAGTGCGCACAGAATGGGAGAAGTCTTTAAATGATGACATCAAAAAAGTAGAAGACCTTGGTGATTTTAAAGGTGATGCAACATTCCAAAAAGCAGTGCTCGATGGGTTAAACGGCTACAAGAAGATCGTTACGGAGGATTATCCGAAATTGATTGAGCTTCGCAAAAATAAAACATCCGATGCAACGACAGAATCTGCATTACTTGATAATATCAATAAAGCATTTGAAAATATGGGTAATGGAGTCAATAAAGCTTCAGCAGAATTTGAAAGTAAATATACAAGTTAAAAGTACTCAATCAGCAAAAGCAAAAGCCACATCATTTTTCTGTGATGTGGCTTTTGCTTTGTGGGGTATGAATTTCATATTTTTATGTAGTTTTACACTAAGTGCGGAGAAGAAATTCCATTTCAAGCTTAATGTAACTCAAAGGTAGCTTTAGCTTGTATAAAAAAAGCGTGTTCATTTCATTTCAAAAGTTATTTATAGCATATTGCCTTGTATGAAAGTCATATCAATCTTATTCAATGTGATTTTATTCACCTTATTGGGGACGTCAATTGTGCGTGCTCAAGAAACTGCAAAAGACCAGGACTACTTGGTACTTATGAATGCTGATACGATTTATGGAAAAATCTCGTCTATCAAAGATCATAGACTAAAATTTGAGAATCAGCAAAAAGAAAAGTTAACTTTTCAGCCCGGGGATGTATACCGGGCGTATTGGCAATCGAAAAGGAAAGTTTATGCACCCTCTTACGTGGAAAACGGACTAGAAGTGGTTCCGGGTACATCTCCAGAGATGTATCGCATTCAGAAAGGACTCAGTCAGGGACCCACTTTTGCGGAGGTACTCGTTGACGGAGAAATTATGGCCTATTATGTTTCCGAAACCAAGGTCGGCGCTGGGGCTGGGGTGGCTATCGGTGGAGGCGGAGGTACAATGGGAAATATCATGGTCACAAAGTATAAACATGCTTATGCATTAAAAAAATCAACCGGTGAGGTCATCGAGATAAATAGCAATCAAAATGGCTTATTTAGCGATGTGAAAAAGAAAAGACCCATCATTTTTGGTAAGCTAATTAATGACGAACCGGAGTTGTTCGCGGAATTTGAAAATGAAAAGAAGTATGATTACGATCTTTTTATAACATATATCATGCGGTATAATGAACTGCAAAAAGCGAAGGATTCTTCAGCATCCGCGGCCAGATTATTTATTTATTGAGAATTTACTCACTATTGTTGCAATTAAAGCAAACTTATGATACTTATCGTTTTTATTGTATTGACCCTCATTGCAGCTTATGGTTTTTGGCTGCTATTTAAAAAAGCAGGCCGTAAAGGTTGGGAGGGTGTTGTTCCCGTTTATAGTCAATGGATACAATCGAAGATACTGGGCAAAAAGGCTTGGCATCTTATTCTATTGATCGTACCAATCGTGAATGTCTTTGTCTTTTATAATCTTTATCTCGATTTTATTCATTGTTTTGGAAAGAGAAGATTTTGGGAGAACTGCGCTGCTGTATTAGTTCCGTTTATTGTTTTACCACTTTGGGGTAAGGATAAAAATGTGCAATTTTTGAGCGGGCTATATGCCAAAAATTTGAGAGCAGCTCACGCCGAAGGTCGCGGAACGACAAAGGAAAGTGAATTGGAAATCGCACATGAGTCTTATATAGATTATAGCAAGAAATACCCCTATAAAAAGTCGATGGTGCGCGAATGGGCCGATGCCATTGTTTTTGCCACTGTTGCTGCCACGCTGATTCGTGGTTTTTTATTGGAGGCATTTATGATTCCTTCGGGTTCTATGCAGCAGTCGCTCCTGATTGGAGATTATCTCTTTGTCAGCAAATTGAATTATGGTCCCCGTATTCCAAATACACCCATAGCTTTCCCTTTTGCACATCATACCATGCCACTTATAGACGGAAAAGCATTCTCTGAGCTTATTAAAATTCCTTACAAGCGATTGCCCGGATTTCAAGAAATAAAAAGGAATGATGTGATCGTATTTAATGCCCCTGCCGGCGATACGGTTGCGGTGGAAAATCAAGACATACCCTATTACGATTTGGTACGTAGCATGGGGCGTGAGGCCGTACATCAACAATTTACGATTCAAACTCGTCCCGTTGACAAAAGAGAACATCTAATTAAGCGATGTGTGGGAATGCCCGGAGACAAAATCAGTATGAAAGAAGGTGTCTTGTTTGTAAATGACAAGCTAGGCTTTGTAGCGCCAGAAAGTCAAATGGATTATACAGTGGTCACTGATGAGACAGGGCTCGACGAGCAGCGCTTGAAAGATATGGGAATAGAAGTTTCTGCCATTCAGCCCGGTGTGTATCTCATCTTTTTAACAAATGACCAAGCGCCTATGGTAAAATCTTGGTCCAATGTTAAATCCATGCAAATGAACTTACGCAAGCCTGGAGAAGCCGAAGCAAATACTTTTCCAAATGATCCTCAGTATAAATGGAATTACGATAATTTCGGACCTTTTGTGATTCCAAAAAAAGGAATGGCGATTTCCTTGAATGCTCAGACGTTGCCGCTCTATGCGCGAGCCATAAGCGTGTATGAAAAGAACCTGTTAGAGCAGAAATCGGATGGCGTATATATCAATGGTAGGCGTACAGATTCCTATACATTTAAAATGGATTATTATTGGATGATGGGCGACAATCGACACAATTCGCTCGATGCTAGAGACTGGGGATTTGTTCCTGAAGACCATATTGTCGGAAAAGCACTATTTACCTGGATGAGCTGGAATGCAGATGGTAATGGGCTTTCAAAAATACGTTGGAATAGAATTTTTAAAGGTATTCATTAACAAAGAAGGAATACTCAAAGCAAAAAGGGGAAATGAAATACTACAATCATTCCCCTTTTATTTTTTTACTGTTGCTTGTAAAGCAACGAAAAACTAATCTTTTGCTGAAGGTATTCATGCCCTTCAGCTACTTCCTACCACTATTAATCCCACCGATATCTCTTTGTATAGGCAACTGATGGTCGACTGAGCAGAGGCAGGCTCCATTGTTCGAGTCAAGGTTAAAGCCAGCAGTCTAAAGGCCACCAACCGGGACGAGAATTGCTTCGACCATCAGTTTTCCTTTAGCCATTGACGAATGTTTTGTGCAATCGTTTGTTTCGATTACGCAATCGATATGTTCCGCTTCAGGAAGAAGCCTGATGGGTTGAGCTAGATTGGATAAAAGATGTGCGATTTTGAAATTCTCCTAAGTATGAGTAACTCTTTTTATTGCATGCCTGAATCGGATTCGGTGTGGAGCTAATACGGAGATAACACCGTTACCACCTTCTTATTCCTTAGTTTGGTTTTTGTTTACCTATAGCTTAGTCTTAGTTTAGGTTTAGTATAGGTACAACCTATACTAAACCTAAACTAACCCTAACTAAACCCTAACTAAACCCTAAACTAACCCATGATATGATGTAGTTTTAAATGACCTCCATTGGCCGCTCGACACGACCATGTTTGCGGCCGTTTACGTCCAGCTCGGCACTGCCTGCTGCATGCAACCTGGGCAAGATACCGGTCATGAGCCCCGGCGGTGTGCCTTTCCACATACTTCGACCTCTCCGGCCATTCCGTCAAAGCGCAGCTGCTGGCCGCCCTCCTCCCCGCCCGGAGAACCTTTCACCGGCCATCTGCCCCTGCAGTTCCGCTCCGGGAGGGGGATACCGAAAAAGAATCTCCCATCTTTCCAGGCAGTTATGCCCAAAATGAAATAAATAAGAACAAAAGGCTTGGAAGTTTGTTCCTAAACTTCCTATCTTTGCACCACTCCTCAAGGGAGGAACGGTTGCTCCGAAAGAAGAAACCCTGAAAAAAGAAGGGTTTAACGCGAGTTAAACGCGGAAATCGAAA